>NZ_JANNYP010000083.1:0-12957 GCF_031410135.1 Armatimonas sp.
GCAAGTCCGACCAGCAACGAGTCAAAGGAGCTGTTAAGTCGCTCAACGAGTGGCCGAGTCACTCCAAAAAAAACGACCTTACGTCCCTTCTTCCTTGCAGAATCACGAAACGCACTGGCAACCGCAAGGGTTTCCTCCGAGGCGCAGAGCGGCCCACCGACCGCTACCCAGTACCCTCCCCGGTCCGTGTAGGCGATCATGGCATCGTCCTTGCTCCAAACCGAAAGCCCCGGCTCAAGAACCATGAACGAATGGAGATTGCGACCGTACTTCGCCAGCGCTTCGAGCAATCGAGCCTGTTGGGGCTCAGACTCTCTCACGACTTGCTCTTAGGCGCACGCCCCAGCGTGACGGACTGCTTGCCGGTCAAGATTTCATAGGTGGTAAACCAGCTCCCAAGCGCCGCGAATACGGGCGATTGATCAATGCTACGGTGCGTCTTCTCAAATAGAATGTGGCCGAGATAAGGCGGCCCAAGCTGGAACCAAACGCCCAGTGCAAAGAGAGGAAGGCTCAGAAACCCGGCACCGAGCGCACAGAAAACTAGCGCTGAGATATTGCTCAGGAAGTGAACCCACCGATTCAGCGGAGCTGCATGATCTGGCAGGTAGATATTTTCGTAGAACTCGCCAAATGATCTCCGAAAGTCACCAATAGCCATCGTCAATTCCTCCAGTCGTGCGGACCTTATGAGATTGTAGCAGAAATTGCTCGTGCTCATGCTCGTAGGCAGGGGCTCGCAAATCCGTCTTTATGGCGCAACCTGAACCAAGTCCCACAGATTTCCGTACAAGTCTTGGAACACGGCGACAGTTCCGTAGTCCTCCGTCTTGGGCTCTCGGACAAATACCACTCCCTTGGCTTTGTAGGCGTTGAAGTCGCGCCAGAAGTCATCGGTGTAGAGAAAAAGAAAGATCCTGCCGCCGGTCTGATTCCCGACCCGCGCGAGCTGTTGCTCACTCGTTGCCCGAGCCAGCAAAATGCCCGATTCTCTTGTCCCGGGCGGAGCGACCACGACCCAGCGCTTGTCTTGGGCGGGCTGGTAGGTATCTTCCCGCAGCGCAAAGCCCAGCGTGCCTACGTAGAAGGCAAGCGCTTCATCGTAGTCGCGGACGACCACAGAGACAAGACCGAGAGACTGGGGCATTTCGGGGTTTCCTGGTATCACCTTCCGAGGCCATAGACGGAGATATGGGCGCTGCTGTGAACATCAAACGCGGTGTGCTGCCAGCTTGCATAGCGTGCGACAAGGCGGAGGCCCGCGATACGTCCCATGAGGTCCATCTCGCCGGGGGGGATCAGGCGACAGACAATGGGATTCATGGTAACTGTGTCACCAGGTCGTAGCGGGCCACATCATCGTCCCGGGGCTGGTCGTCATAGACCTCCGCAACGCGTGGCCCAAAGCTGGTTTTGGGGTCAAATCCCTCCATCTTCGATCCGTCTCCTTGCTTCCTATGTTCGATTGTAGCACAGCCGTCCGTTTCCTCAGTGGGCATGGTGGACGCGAAGTGCCTCGATCACCTTGGATACTTGAATGTCACCAGCAAGCTGCGCAACCGGCTTCCAGGCCACGTCTTGAATCAGCTGCTCCGATGGGCCAAGCTCAGGGTCGTGGCCGATCCGGGGTTCGTGAGCACCGTCCCACTCCATCAGAAAGCAGATTTCCTCGTCGGACTGGTATAGCATGCTCGCCACAGTCGCCTGCAAGCCCGTCTCCTCAAATAGCTCCCGGACAGCAGCCTGCGCGGGAGTCTCGCCTTCTTCGACACCGCCGCCGGGCAGTGTCCAGTAGCAATGACCATCGTCTTGATGTTGAACCATCAGGATCGCGTCCTCCCAAAGTACAACAGCGACTGCGCGAACTCTAACCCGCTCTGCGTGCTTGATATCGAAAATAAGTGCCGCGTTTGGAGGGACGCTCCCGAGCGGAATGTCACCATAACACAAGTGGGGGCTTGCGCGAAACCGGCGTGTTCCTCCCGAGCGGAGCCCCTCCAACCCGTACCGAAACCCCGCGACAAAATCCCTGTCGCCCACGGTATACACTGCCTCCTCGTCTTGGACGAGAAAGTCACTGCGACCGAGCTGGATGTCGTATCGGAGGCGCACCCGATCCCCCCTCTTCAGCTCCGAGCCATTCCCGAGGGTCTCGGATAAGATTTTTATTCCTGACTTGGGCATGGGGTATTTTATAGCGAAACAAGGCAATAATTGCTAAGGCGGTCCGAAATTACGGGGCAACGGCAACCCTATTATATTGGTTAAGAGACATCATTAATTACCTGAGACTTGCAGTAGTAGCACGCGCCGGTTTTGATAACTATATCCCCCGTGCCTTCAAAACTCTTTTGGCAGTGGACGCATTTGTGTGGGTTGCGTGCTTCCACACGAAAGCAGAAAAGCCCTTCATGTCCTGGTCGCGCTACTTCTTCGTCGGTCTTACTTTCCAGCCACTTACTGTGAACTCCTCATGAGCACCACAGCGGAACGCAAGAGGGTTTTCCAGCCCGACGGGTCGGTTGGCCTTGGCGTTTGTCAGTTTCTTTGCATCCGAGACGTTGGTGAGCTTATTGTTCTCCACGATTGCCGCGTAGCTCTCGGGCGCACGAAGCAGGGGTCGAGCCAACCCCTGACACTCAACGAGATTGTCCTTGATGGCAATGGAAGTGAAGTCGCTGCCCGGATTGAAGCCAAAGAGTCCTTCGGTTCGTGGCGTGGTGGTTGTACGTGTCACGATGTGGTTGTTTCGGATCTCCAGGTTGTTGAAGACCTCGTTGATCCAGATTACCCCACGCCCAGGATTGCTGACCAGGTTATTGTGGAAGCTCGCGGGGCCTTTCGCGGCAACATTTCCGAATGCGGAGATGAGGTTGCCATGGTCTTGTTTGACGTCAAAATCGAACAAGTTATGGTCAATCTCCACGCCGTTGCGGACGAACTCAAGGGCGTAGCTGTCTTTCATCCAGTTGTGATGAATATGGAACGTGCGCCCGCTCTTGGGAACGACTCCGCCTGCGTACTTGGGAATCGAGATCGTACCGTGGCAGACATTGTGATCAATCTCGTTGTCCTCATCGTTCTCGAAGGGAAACTCCATGGAGAAGTTCGTCTCAATCGTGTTGTGGTGGACACGGCACCGCGTCCCTTGGCGTACCTTGATGCCGTAGAACTCCTGAGCGGGGCCGGTTCTCGTGCGAACGAAGCGATTGTCGTATATCTCGCAGTCGCTCATCCAGATGGCGAAGATCCCGCCGCCGGTGATGCCGCCCTTCACGCCGGGCTGCCCACTGTCCCAGCGTCCGCCCGCGTCCACAAACTCGCAGTCGTGGATCTTAGCCTTTTGCATCCCAAACGTCCGAAGCCCGCTCCACAGCGTCTCTTTTATCCGCAGGTGGTGCAGGTGGAGGCTAGTCGGGAACCAGGCGAAGATAGCCCCGTGGAGCTGGGGACCGAGCAGGGTCATGTCGGAGATCGTGATGCCCGCCGTGTCGCGCTTCAGCCGGATTAAGTACGCGTCGGTGTCGAGGCCGTCGAGCCGCATCTCAGGATCGGGTAGCGATTTGGTGGACGGTTTCCAGCCCGCCACATGGGTCAGAATGGTCTTGCCGATGCCCGCTCCCTTCAGCGTCATCCGGGCCTTGAGCTCCAAAGTCGCTTCTAGCTCGAAGACCCCCGCCGCAATCTCGATCGTCGCCCCCTCAGCCCCCTCACGGACGGCCGCCATGAGTGCTGCCGTATTGTCACAAAAGATCTTAGATTTCATGAGCCTTTTTCACGAATCGCGAGGCCGCCGATTAAAATCAGCGTCTCCAATGGAAACTAAGTCGCTTCGCGACTATCCCCCTCCAGTCCGGCACGGACTTGGTTTCTGGTTATCCCTTCCGTGCAACGTACAGCCCACGGCCGGTTAAACCTTCCTTATCGTACGAAAAGGACAGCCCGGCTTCTTCGAAGCAACGCCCCATTTCCTCTTCCGTAAACAGACCCAGCTCGTGCTTTTCAATGTGATGTTCTATGTTGCCTTGAGTGCCAACGAGATACTCAAAATGAAGCGTGGAGAGACGATCCTGGATGCTACTGTATCCCATTCTTACCGCACTCAGTTCGTCGGTTTGTGCGCTGTGTAGGAATATCTTTCCGGGTGCCAATCCGCCGGGAGGGAACCAGGGCTCCACCAGAATCAGTCCTCCGTCCTTCACATGCGCTTTGAATCGTTTGAGGGCCAAAGTAACTCTGTCCAGAGTCTTGACATAACCAATAGAGCTGAAGAGACACATCACAACGTCGTAGAGCTTGCTCAGGTCAAAATCGACCATGTCGGCATGGCAAAAAAGGCCATTCGGATTTTTCCGCCCCGCTAGCGCGATGAGGTTCTCGTCAAGGTCTAGTCCATCGACCTCATAGCCATAGTTCTCTTGCAGCAACTTTGCGTGCTCTCCGGTCCCGCACGCCACATCAAGAAGGCGGTGAGCAGCGGAGCACTCAGCTGTGATAAGAGCGGCTATTTTCTTCGCCTCTCCCGGGTAATCCTTGAACCCGAAGTAAATCTTGTCGTATTGCTCGGCTGATTTAGAAAACAATGCTTGACTCCTTTTTGCGCTCGACAAACTATTTAAGTCCGGGTGGTGAGGCGAACTTGAGGCCCACGACACCGGCGACAATTAGCACAAGGCAAAGAATGCGCAGCACTTCTCTCGACTCACCGAGTAGCAACATCCCAATGATCGCCGTCCCTGCCGCACCAATTCCTGTCCAGACGGCATAGCCAGTGCCAACAGGGATGGTTTTAAGCGCGGCTGCCAGCAAGACGAAGCTCCCGATCATCGCGCTGATGGTTGCAAGGCTTGGCCAGAGCTGCGAAAAGCCTTCGGTGAACTTGAGGCCAATCGCCCAGCCGACCTCTAAAAGACCCGCGATGATGAGATATGTCCAAGCCATCGTTTCCCTCTTTCCTCTGACATTCTACATGGCCATTCAGTTTTTGCATCCCCCCGGCGGCACCACCGCCGACCCCCTTCGGTAATCGCTCATTCTTCGCTACGAAGGGGATATTTTCAAGCGCCCTTAAACCCTTTGCAGGGAGCTTGCGACCCGCCCAGAGGGCACCCGGCCGAAGGGTGACCGAGCGGTGCGAGGTCGGGATGTAAAACGCAATGACCGTGGACATTCTACTGCCGCTCCAGCCAGGGGGCGACTTTCTCTACCCAGCGGGCGGCGTGCTCGCGCAGGCCGGGGCCGCTGAAGTGAACACCTTTGCCACCGGTGTCGCGCCACTCGGACTTGAGGGCGTCGCTGTCGGGGCCTTGCAGAGCGAGGCGCTCTTTCCAGAGAGTAGCTTGGGCGGCCCGGATATCCGGGGAGGCCTCGTCGCCGGGGACATGGTAGCTGACTTGGGCCACAAACCACGGCGCGTCCCAGCCAATGGCGCGGCGCGAGTCCTGAATAAGTTTGGCGAGATAGTCGTGGTAGAGGTTCCCCGCCAGCGTGCGCGTGGTGTCTCTCTGGTTGGCATCGCTCTCGCCCTGGTGCCATAAGACGGCGCGAAAGCCACGTGACCCAAGAAGCTTCATGCGGCTTGTGAACATCGCAAATGCCTCGCCCTTGCACTCCCAGAGCCCATCGGCGCGTCTTTGCACGCGGCTCTCAATGGTCGGGGGATTGGGAAAGGTACTGCCTTGGGGAAGCCACTCACGCACACTGCTCGCCCCGATTCCGCAGGCGACAAAGCCGACGGGGACATTAAAGCGTGTGGCGATCGCGTCGCCAAAGGGGGGCAGAAAGCTCCCACCGCCACCACTGGCACCCGGCTGTGGGTCGTTTGCAGGCCGCCAGCCCTTGCCGTCGAACGTGACCACATTGCCGGTCTTGGTGCTCTGCTTCTCCTCGCCGTGATTGGCCGAGTTGGACTGCCCCGCCACCACAAAGACCTCACCAACTCCGACATGCGCGACGCTTGCCTCAGCAAGGACGGCGGACTTTTGCATCGCGCGAACCTCTAAGCGGTACCAGCCCCCCGCCGGTGCGTCTAGTGCCGCCGTGAATGCCACGCCCTCAAACTTCGCCTTGAGCTTTCGCCAGCCTCCTTCACCGAGCCGCGCCTCAAGAGTCGTGCCTTTCCCCGGCACCGCTGCGAGCATCCCCGAGATGATGAGCTTGCCTTTCGTGCGCGACGAACGCTGGATCACTTGGTAGTCCTGTGGCGCGGAGAGAGAGATCCCACTTGTCTGCGCGAGCACAAAATCCACCAGCGCCTGGCACTGGAAGAACCCTGGCCACATGTTGTGTCCCTGGCCCGGAGGAACGATCAGCTGCATCGCGCCGCCCAGCGCCTCGTAGCGCCGCTTGACCTCGCCCGCGTTTCGCTCCAGCGGCACGACCGTGTCACTGTCTCCCTGGATCGCAAAGAGCGGGACGCAGGCCTTTGCCAGCCCGGCCAGCTTCTCGATCGGGTTGTGCTCCTTGAGGCGCGCTGTCAGCTCCGCCTCGGTCAGGTGGTAGGCACCGCAAGCCTGTGCGACTCCAGGATAGCTCGTGAGATCACAGACCGGATAGATCCCCGCAAAGCCCGCCACTTTCTCGGGGTTCTCGACCGCCCAGCCTAATGTCATGAGCCCGCCCCGGCTCCGGCCCAGGAGAACCATCTTTGCCGCGAAGCCGCGCTTCTGGGTGAGCTCCGTGTAGAGCGCTGTGAAGAGGGCGCGGCCATCCGGGCTCCCGTAGGACTCCCCCACATCAATTCCCACGATGGCAATCCCCGCCTTGGTAAAGCGCTCGAACATCCAGCCCTCTTCGGGGCCGGGCAGACCGGGGAGAGTTGGTGCGTACCAGACCCAGGGCATGGGGCGGCCTGTGGACTTGGCTTCCGGGAGAATGACGAACGCAGGCCACCCTGCAACCGTGAATGTCTCACCTGACAGGGGGAGTGTTTTCTGGGGGAAGTTTGTGGCGGTGGTTTTTCGTGCCATGGCTTTTTCGTTTAGTCGTCGAAGTGGGGATGTTATACCGCAAAATACTTTTGATAAGATGAGAGTACGATGTCCACTTCACCACGTCTCTCGGATCACGCTCTGCTTCATGGCATCACGCTGGAGCGCATCGTGAGCGACCTCGTCGAGCACTTTGGCTGGGAGGGGCTCAGCCAGCGCATTCCGCTGCGCTGTTTCCTGTTCGACCCCAGCGTCACTTCAAGCCTCAAGTTTCTGCGCAAGACCCCGTGGGCACGAGAAAAAGTAGAAAACCTCTACCTCACGATGCTGCGTAAGCCTGATCGTCTGTCTGGGCTGTGACACAGACACGGAAACGGGGCATTATTCGATAGGCTCCTCAAAATCGTCAATGGCTTTCCAGTGGGAGTGGACAGGAATCTGGAGTAGTGGTTGTCTCATAGCAGATCGATCTCGTAGATGGACCAGTGGTAGGTGGCGCTGGTGCCAATCTGGGTAATGCGGACGAAGCGAGCAGCCTGTGCGGGGAACGTGATGGTCGTGATTCCTAGCTCGCCCTTGCCGGTGGCGATGGGAGCGCTCCAGTGGTTGCCGTCTTGAGAGACCGTGACGGCGTAGCCCACGGGCGAGTCCCAGAGCGCCCAGGTGTTGTCCAGAACAATCTTAGAAAAGCGCTCCGAGCGCTGGAGATCGAGCTGAAACCACTGGCCGGGGTACTGCGTCTTGGTCATGTCCCGCCAGCCCGTCCAGTGGTCGCCGTCGATGGCGCTGCTGGCCGGAACCGCGATAGGAATCTTATCGCCGCTGAAGAGAAACGAGCCATCAGGGACGGATGCCGAGGCGACCCAGTGCTTCTTCTCTAGGGGCTTGGCTTTTTTTGTCGGCTTTGGCGCAGGCTTGGGTGAGGTGAGTGGTACGCTCCCGAGGCCGCGAAGCTTCCAGGTGCCCGCGGGAACGGAGAACGTCACGTAGTCCGCGTCCTCCCCGAGAAACACCACACCCGCTGGAGTCGCTTGCGCACGGCCGCTCTCCCAGAGTGTCTTGCTGCCCAGCTTGATCGCCTTTAGCGCCGAGAACGCCGCCTTAGGAATTCCAACCACGGCTTTGGTGTCTGCTGGCGCTGTCACCGTGAGCGCGTACTCGGACTTGGTCTTCTTGATCGCGACAGTAACCTTGCCCTTCACCGTAGGCACGACTAAATCTATCTCGTTGAGAAAGGCCTCTTTCGGCAAGACTTGGAAGGTCGCCCAGCCCGGCTCAATCGGCGCAACTCCCGTGATGCTCTGGGAGAGGATCAGCGCGGGCGGGTTCCAACCATGGTTGAGCGACGATGCATCGTCGAAGGCGTCTATGCGCGATGCCCACCAGCGGTCGTAGTGCTCCCAGAGGGTGGTGAAGGTGCAGGGGATCATGGTCTTGTAGCGCTCGTGCATCCGAAGCAGCGCGTACTCTTGCCGCCCCATCAGGCAGAGCGCCTCAAAGACCCAGCGATCGAAAAAACAGCTCGCGTAGGTCTTCTTGGTAAGGACACTCTCGTAGATCACGTCCCACTTTCCGCGCTCCGCCAGCCCGACATTGACCGCCATCGCATTGGCACGGTCATCGGGGGCATTTACTTGCGCAGACTGGTAGTAGCTCCCCTTCCAGAACTTACTATCAAAGCTCGCCTGGATCGCCGCCCGCCTCTGGTCTATCTCAGGCACATCGGTATCGTGGCCCGTGGCAAGCGCGATTTTCTTGAGCGTGCCGAGACAGTTGTAGTAAAAACACGTCTCAGTCACCGCGATATCCTTGACCTCTTTGCCCCAGTCAAACCAGGTGCGCTTACCGAACTGATAGGTCTCAAACAAAAAGACTTTTGTCGGCTCGTAGATTTTCCGCAGCGACTCCAGATCGCCGGTGTGTAAATAGTAGAACCACAGGCCATAGTCGCCCAGAAACTCCAGGTGCTGGCCGGGGTAGAACTTGGGTTCCAGCTTACGCAGCACCAGCTCCTTGGCCAGAGCATGCGCTTTGGTGTCAAAGACATAGAAGCACTGGTTTAGCTCGGGCGTCCCATCGCCCCAGAAGCCCACGCGCTCCCGGTCGGGGCAGTCGTAGAAGTGATCCCGCATACAGATATAGGCCGTGCGCGCCGCCTTGGTCCAGAGCGTGTTGAAGTCGCTGTCGTTGCAGACAAACGAGCCCGCAAAGCTCGTGTCGTAGCCCGTCTCGCGGTACTGCACGGCGCGAACCGTCATCCCCGCGGGAATCGTGTAGACCGCGCCCTCGCCGCTGACCCAGTTTTTTGCCTCATAACGCTGCACGCCCGGCTTGGCCGTGCACGTCTCCGTCGGCGTCAGATAGAGCACCAGCGGGTTGCTGGAGTTGAAGAGAATCTGCCCACCGCTGGCGCTCTCCACCTCAATCCAAGGCTGAAAGTGGCAGTTGTACGGCATCGTACAGACCAGCTTCCAAGGCGCATCTTCAGCGTGCGGCAGGTCTTTCGAGGTTCGCAAGTAGGGCTTTAGCCCAAAGTCTTTAATTGCCATGAGGTTTCTCTTTACTGCGACACGGCCGTCCCTGTTAGTCGCTCTGGGACATTGCACAGACACTGAATCTCTGTACCGTCATATCCGTCGCTAGTGCCATCTTGTGAACGTAAAGTAAGGATTCCCGAACCGTGACACTTTGGGCATTTTGGGTTCGGAATACTGTGTCCCGTAAAACCACGATTCCATAACAGAAATTGCCATGACTGGCCTTTACGAAGGAAGGGATTCTCTTCAAATTGTCCGCCGCGTTCGGCGCATTGACGACCTTGTTCTCGTAGCGCTAAGGGATACTCCTCAAAATCGTCGATGGCTTTCCAATGAAAGTGGGCGGCCCGTGGCTCAAGGGTGAAGGCGAAGTAGTTGCCTCCGCCGTTGGGCGGTTGATCCCAGTGGCGGCTGATCGCCTCGCCAGTGAGATGGTAGTAAAGCAGGGTGCCCACCGCGCCGTGGGAAACAATCGCAATGGGGCCGTCGGTGGGGTCGGCGGCGACGAGATCTTCGACAGCACTCACAATGCGGTTCTGGGCAGCGCGCGCCGTCTCCCAGCCGCGCACGGACTGGTTGGGGTAGGCGAAGAAGCTATCGGCGACTTGCTCGAATTCAGCGGGCGGGAGAAACCCCGTCGCCGATCTATCGTTCTCACCCAGGGCCGCGATCTGCGTAAAGCCTAGCCCAAGGAGCTTGGCCAGCATCTCAGCGCCGTCAATGGCTTTCTGCTCCGTGCTGGAGTAGATCGCCGTGATTTCGGGAACCCAGGGCTGACGCAAGCCTTGCTCCATCCGCTCCCGCCCACGCTCCGAGAGCGGCCAGTGTGGCACAGGGACAGCGGCATCAATCTGCACATTGGGGTGCGTGATGAAGTAGATTGTCCGCTGACGCTTATCCATACTAGCCTCATGGTACCCAAATTGGGCAGGGCGTTGCAGGAACTGTGCAGCCCAAACGCGAATGAGTAGGCTATGCAACGGCCTAATATTCTCTTTATCTTCTCTGATGATCATGCCCTCAATGCGATCTCGGCCTACGGTGGCCCCCTGGCGAAGCTGGCTCCGACTCCACATATTGACCGGATTGCCCGTGAGGGTGCGATTTTCAAGAACTCTTTTTGTGCCAACTCCATCTGTGGGCCATCGCGGGCCTGCATCCTGACGGGCAAGCACTCGCATATCAATGGCTTTATAGACAACGACAACTCGCAGTTCGACAGCACGCAATGGACATTTCCGAAGGCATTCCAAAAAGCGGGCTACCAGACCGCGATTATCGGCAAGTGGCACTTGGTGACCGACCCGACGGGCTTTGACTACTGGGAGATTCTCCCGGGCCAGGGCAACTACTACAACCCCGACTTTATCCAGCAGGGTGGCGGGAAGAAGCGCTACCCCGGCCATGTGACGGAGCGCACGACGACGTTGGCTCTGGAATGGCTCGATAAAAATCGGGATAAGAGCAAGCCCTTTGTGCTCATGTGCCAGCACAAAGCCCCTCACCGCAATTGGATGATCGCCCCGCAGCACTTTGGCGTCTTCAAGGACACGGTCTTTCCTGAGCCAAAGTCGCTCTTTGATGACTACGCCAACCGGGCCAGCACGCTCAAGACCCAGAAAATGCAGATTAACGCGGACATGACCTGGACATCGGACTTGAAGGTCATGCCTAACCCGCTCGGCGATGCTTCTGACAAAGTCGGGGAGCTGAACCGGATGACGCCGGATCAGGCGGCGGCATGGAAAGCGGCCTACGAGTCCGAGAACAAGGCACTGCTTGCGAAATTCTCCACGATGAGCGAGCGCGACAAGCTCAAGTGGAAGTACCAGCGCTACTTAAAAGACTATCTGCGGTGCGTGCGCGGTGTGGACGAGAGTGTCGGGGAGCTTCTGGACTACTTAGATAAAAGCGGGCTTGCAAAAAACACCGTGGTGATCTACGCCTCCGACCAGGGCTTCTATCTGGGCGAGCACGGCTGGTTTGACAAGCGCTGGATGTTTGAGGAGTCGGTGAAGATGCCGTTTCTGATCCGCTGGCCCGGTGTGATCAAGCCAGGCTCGCGGCCCGAGGCGCTGATCCAGAACATTGACTACGCCGCGACGTTCTTAGAGATGGCAGGCATCCCCGTGCCGCCCGAGCTCCAAGGCGAGAGCATGATCCCGATCCTCAAGACCGGCAAGGCTCCGAAAAACGCCCGCAAGGCGATCTACTACCGCTACAGCGGCGAGCGCACCCACAACGTCGCCCCGCACGATGGGGTCCGCACGGATCGCCACAAGCTGATCTACTTCCCCAGCACCAAAGAATGGAATCTTTTCGATCTCAAGCGCGACCCCAGTGAGATGCGCTCCGTACACACGGACCCTGGCTACGCCAGCGTGCTCACCGAGCTAAAGGCGCTCTATGCAAAGCTAAAGGCAGAGTACAAAGCGCCCGAGTGGTAAGGAAACCTCATGAATATTAACATTTCAGACATTGAAGTTTTTGCGGAGTCGCTGGATGTAAAGCAAGCGGCGGCGATCTATCAGGAGCATGGCTGCTTAGTCGTGCGCGGGCTGATGAAGCCCTATATTGAGGCGATTGCCCGTGAAGTCGAGCAAGTCGCCGATACGGCACGCTCGCTCTATGACCAAGCGAAAGAAGTACCAGGGATCGGCTGGACAACGCCGGATGGGACGCTCTGGATAAAAGCCCCCGGTAGCTACAACCGCGATAAGCAGATCATGGTGCTGGGCCTGCGCTACACCACCAGCGGTGCTTTTTTGCAGTCCGCAGTGGATAAAAACGCGGTGGACTTGGTCGAGGCCGTGCTTGGCCCCAATATCGAGCTGTTTTTAGACGGCCAGTGCCTCTACAAAGAGCCGGTAGGAGGGCACCCGAAAAACCTCCACCAGGACAGCGCCTACTTTGAGCACCGCTACGACGGCCCCATGGCAAGCCTGAACTATGTCGTGGACACCGATTTGGTCAATGGGGCGCTGCATGTGGTGCCGGGCTCGCACAAGCTCGGACAGCTCACGCACATTGACACTTTCTCGCACCTGGGCCTCGATCCCGACGAGTGGCCGTGGGAGAAATCCCTCCCGATCTGCGGCAAGGCAGGCGATGCGATCTTCTTCCACTACCGCTGCATTCATGGAAGCAAAGAGAACCACTCGGAGAAGCCAAGGCCCGTCTTTATCCACCGCTACCGCCGCCCCGATGACTACGTGACCATCAGCGCTGCCACCGCCGCCGCTCGTGAGGAAGCCGAGAAGCACGCCGCTGAGGTGAAAAAGCAGAACCAGCAGGGCCTCATGGTGCGTGGGGTAAGACTCTGGGAGCCTCCGACATAAGTCTCACTAGCTCCGCCTGAAGGTTTTCGCGTGCCCGTGCTTCGCGCTCGGGAAACTCACCGAAATAGAGCCGAGGTCGCTGTAAAAATCGCTCCAGCACGGCGGCACGCCCGGCTCGATAGGCATCGTTGGGGACATGAGCATACTCCTGGC
>NZ_JANNYP010000084.1:0-5708 GCF_031410135.1 Armatimonas sp.
CGCAGGTTCAACTCCGGCGGGAATATCTTTGGAGCCCACAAAGCTCGCGGCGATCTTGCCGTCTTTATCAATGATATAGGTGGTCGGGATGCCGCTAACACTGTAGAGCTTCTTGGCGATAGAGTTAGCCGTGTCCTTTGCCGCAGTATCAAAGACTAGGGGGAAGGTGAACTTGGCCTGGTTTTTAGGCACCCACTCGTCGTACTTGTCTTTCGTATCCCAGACACAGACCCCGAGCACGATAATATCGCTGCGATTTTTTACCTTCTGCCAGGTCTTCTCGATATGAGGCATCGTCACCATGCACGGGCCACACCAAGTCGCCCAGAAGTCCATCACGACGGTCTTGCCCCGGTAGTCCGAGAGCTTGACGGGCTTACCATCGAGGGTGTAGACCGTAAAGTCGGGGGCTTCAGTACCCACTGCAAGGAGCGGCGGACGTGGGGCGGCAGGTTTGGGAGTCGGTGCCTTGAAGGGCTCTATCCCTGGCGCAGGCGTGTAAGCAAAGGTGGTCGCCTCAGGCAGGCGGACGTTCTTCTCAATCTTGTGAATGGTAGCCGTGGTGGTGGACTTTGGCCCCTCGCCCATCTGAAGTGTCTGCACTTTTCGGCGAGCAAGTCCATCCTTGCCAAAGTAGAGCGTCCCTGCATACTGAATCTTATTGGTTCCGAGCGTCATCGTGTAGCGGTAGCTCACGCCACCACACTTCTCGCCATCGATCACCTCTGCCTCGGCGAGCTTGAGCTCCTCCAGCACTTTGCGCTCTTTGTGGGCCGCAAACTGAGCTTTCAGCGAGCGGCTCTCGCTAAAGAAACCGTCCCAAGGCTCCACGCCCATCATCATCGTGGCGGGATTTGCCACGGTGGTGGTGTAGGTCTTGCCACTCTGGCGCACGTACTGCTTTCCGTCACTTACCACAAGAGACGTTGATTGCTCACTCTTTTTCCCCTCGGCATCAAGTGTCCAGAGCTCGTAGCGCAGAAACCCAGGCCGGCCCGCAAGCACCTGCGAGACCGTCCGGCGCGTATTTGCGCCACTGAGAGTCGTGATCTCGCCCTCGGCTCGAACCGACTTGAGCGCGGCAATTGCCTTTGCATTGGTCTCCAGAAGTGCCTCAGCACGGGGATCAATCGTGTCTTGAACAAAAAAAACAAGAGCGGGTAAAAACATGGTTACTTCCTCCTGCTCTCAGTATAACACTAACGTGGTCGGCGTAAATCGTACTGAACGGACTTATCGTAGACCCCCGCCTCGATGCGCTCTCGCACTCGAGCCGGTGTGGTGACCTCCAAGAGGCAACCACGCAGCTCAAAGCAGACCTCGTAGGAGGTAGCAATCGTAGGCTGTGGACTCGGGGCAACGGCAAGCTTCTGGAGTCCCAAGAGGGCATAGAGGCGCTCCACCTCGCTCTTCGCTTGGAGCTGCTTCTGAACCTGATGAATCGGTGTGGTGTTTCGGGCGTAGCGTGATGCGCCCCGGCGAAAAGCAGCGGGATCAAGCTCGTGTAAACCCAGCAATCCGTAGAGCTGTGTGCTGAGAAACGGCGAGTGCAGCCAGCTTTGGAAGATTGGGAGCGCGACCCTGGGATAGTTCAGGAGGTAGAGAAGCTGGAGGTAGTCGTTCTCAGAGGAGCCAAGCCCTAGTGCCCCGGCAACTCCGAATGACTCGCTCATTTTCCCGGATCGCAGATGGCCGTGAGAACCACGTCTCCGGCGGCGGCGGCTTGGGAGAAAAATCCCCAGACGATCTCACCAGTGGCAGGGTCTTCTTCGCCGTTAGTTTGGAGGAGCTTGCCGGGGAGCTTGGCTTTGATGAGCATAGCCACGAGAGCATCGTCGTTTTTATCACCGCCCGGGCCAGCATTGGCCTGCTTCTTCGTCTTGTCTTTAACATCGTTGGTGATGGCGGCGACGATTTTTTGCACGGCTGTGCGTCGCTCTGGCTCGGAGAGCTTCTCCCCCAGAGCGCCTTTGAGTTCGGTATCCACCGACGCACCCAGGTGCCTCTTGAGCTTGAACTCCCCTAGCTCGGGGTGGGTAATCAGAAGGCCAAGAAGGGGTTCACCGGGGCCGAAGAGCGCACGCCAGAGGCTCTGTTGCAGGTGCAGGGTGAGCGTCGCCTGCCCCGCTTTATCCAGTGTGGGGAGAGTCGCGGCAAGCAGTGTCATGAGCTCGGAGTCGGGGGTGGCCAGCTCGGTGGGCTTAGGGCCGCGCCAGCGGATTACCTCGCGGTACTCTAGCTTGCCATCGGGGAGGGTGCGCACGGAGAGGGTGTTGCCCAAGATCATCGTGGGAGGTGTCCCCTTAGGCGCATCTTTCTTGGGTGGCGACTTCAGCGCAAGATCATCGGAGAGGGTCTCGCCTGCCGGAAAGGCGCGGGTCGCGGTGACGATCAGCTCGCTCTTGTTCTCGCTCTTCGGATCGGTCTCCCGTGTGACTTTCCAACCGGGCGTGCGTGGCGGTGCAATGAGATCGTCCAAGGCAGGAGCCATGCTAAAGCCATCCGTGCTCGGAGCACTCCCTCGGTAGACTACCGTGCGCACAAACGAGCCATCGGGCTTTACGTCGGTGCGGGTGCCGATCCGGGCACAGCCACTCGAAACCAGCAACAGGGCACTAGCGAGTGCGCTGGACCATAATCGTCTGTTCTGCAAGCTCATCCTCACTGCGGAGGCGATTGTACTCCGCCTCAAGCTCATCAAAAGCACTCTCAAACTCCCCCAGAGCAGCACGCGCGTTGAAGACTTCCATGGCGTGCAGAGCCGTGTTATTGGTGCCTATGGTCGCCGTCAGGGCATCGTCCACAGGCGCAATTCCCTGCACCGCAAGACGAGCCTGCTCCACAATCAGGGCTTCCCGGAGCTGGTCGCAGCTCTCTAAAGCATTGCGCAGGCGCTCTAAACAGCGGCGGGCCTCGGGCAGATCCGTGAGATCCACGCCCTCCCAATCGTCCAAGTACTGCTGGCCTTGCACCCGCAGGCATTCCAGCTGACGAAGCCGCTGGTTGCAGGCCTCATGAGTCAGCGAGTCCCAGTCGGCGGCGAGGGGCTCTAAGGCGTTCTGCCAGCGTACCAGAGCGATCTCCCAGAGCTTGGCATGGTAGCGATCGCGCTGCTTGCTGAGAATTCCCGCCGCGGAGTCAATGGCGTACTTGACTTTCTGCCAGCGCTCCTGGGTAGCAACATCGCTCTGGGGCTGCTCCGTCACCTGCAGACGGGCCTCTTCCAGTCGCTTCTCACGCTGAGAGATATCGGTAAGGCGCTGACGAATGGTCTCTTCGTCGTTGCGGAGACAGTCAATCACGCGCTTGGCAAACTGCGAAAGCTCTGGCGGAGTCCACTCTTTATCGGCTCCCAGGAGCACGCCCAGGCTGACGCCCACAGCAACTCCCACGGCCACACCCATCCCGGCCATCAGAAAGCCCCCGATAATGGCACCGATAAAGCCTCCGAAGGCCGCACGTGCCCCATCGTTCATGGGAGTTTCCATGGTCAAGGTATCGCCACGTGCCACCATCTCAGGGATGCCCCGATCAGGACGCTCGTTGCGAGGGTCCGCAATACCACAGTTAGGACAGCGACTATCCGTCGTCGTCACAAAGTAATCACACGCACAGCAGCGCTTGTACTTCATGCTTTCATTTGCTCCCGACAGGGTGATTCCAACATCTCCAAGTAGTCCGACAGTATATCTCTAAACCCCCGAAAATACCACGTCCCCCGTAATCTTCTATACGAAAAACGGAGGACGCTGGTTTCGGTTTTCGAAAAAAAACTTACAGGCGGAACCCCAACGACAAGTTCATCCCAGAAAAATCGAAGTTCAGCACTTTGCCAAACGAGTAGTACCGCCCCTCGATATAGAAGCGATTCCCGAGAGAAACACCCCCAAAGAGACTCCCACCAACACCTGTACGCCACGCACTAGGAATATTGTCTATCAGATAATTTGAGCGGAAGTTGGTCACCAGTAGATTGGCAGACGCTCCAAAATAGGGCCGAACGTTTTTATTTTCGGACGTGCCACGGCGGTAGACAATCCCAATAGGAGCAAGAAGCACCTCGGCATCCGAGGAGCGTGAGGAGATAAAGTTCAGGTCTAAGTTAAACTCGCCCTTAGACTTGGGTGCCGCCACATCTCCAATACCCAAGCCAACATTGGTCCAAGAGCCCCCAAAACGACTACGTGCCGCCTCGGAAGCAGGAGTAAAGAAACCCACTTGCGGGCCAAAGAGTAAGCGCCCACTCTTTTTCTGCTCCTGCGCCTGGGCGGGTGCGACAGCAAGTGCAGCCACTCCAATCACAAACAAGGTAAAAAGATTTTTCAGATTCATCTTTCCTTTTCCTTTCATGAGCGCAAGAGTGCGCCTTCTCTCATCATTGGCAAGAAACGCTCCAAACTAAAGCAAGTGGTATACTTGTTCTTTGTATGGCAAGTAAGACTAAACCACTTGCTGCCCCGGAGTGCGTCGCCGTAGCGCTTGGCGTGGCGGCGTTTTTTTCTGCCTCGGCTCGGGCAAGCTCTGGTGCGCCAGACTATCCGACGGTTCTCGCTGAAGCACTCGGGCGGCTGGAGTCGGGGGAATACTCCCAGGCACGACTCTCTCTTCAACAGGCTCTGGCCGTAGACTGCAACGACCCTTGCGGCCTGCTGGCGCTGGCGGTCTATGCCCTCCACACGGGTGATGGCAAGCGGGCGGAGCTGGCCCTGCGCCGTGCCCAAGAGCAAGAGCCCGATAACTCTCTGATTCCCGCCGCACTTGCCCTGGCCAAGCTCCTGCAGAACGATCTGGCGGGGGCACAGTCCTTTGCAAAGTCCAGTCCTCTGCTGGGGCTCTATGTCCGACTCATGGCAGGCGATAAAAGTGTGGCAGGCGAGCTTGCGGGCGTAAAAGAAGACGAAGGCGATCCGCTACGGCTAGAACTGGCGGGAATGGCGGCCCTACGTGCGGGAGATGCGGCGCGGGGGAGCCGGCTATTGAAGGCCCTCATGGCGCGCCCCGAGTGGATACCCTGCGAAGAGTCCCGCGCAGTCACTCTGCCCTTTGTCGAGCGACGTCTAGCGGAGGGCAGCGCGGGCACAAGTGAGCCGATTAACCTTCCTGCGGCAACAGCGGCGACGCTCACTCTCACGGGTCAGGCCACGCTTACTCCAGGGACGGTTCCTGCGGGCACGGCTTCGGTGAACTACCAAGTTCCCGCGACCTACAATGCGGCGACCAACAGCAGTCCTTACATTTCGCAGTGGAATACCACCCGCCTCGCCAATGGCCTCTATACCCTCACCACCACCGCACACAGTGCACAGGGGGAGGTGCTCAGTGAGACACGGCGCATCGTTCGGGTTGCCAACACCCCCGCCTCTGCCTCGTCCCGGCTGACCCCGGATCAGCGTGAGGCGATGGACACGCGACTTCAGGCGCTGCTGGCTCCCCAGCCCAGCCGAAAAGCCGCACACTACGCCCTCGCTGAGTGGGCGGTTCGTAGTGGCAATAGCGCCGAAGCCTTGGCAAGAATCGAGTCTGTGGTTGCCATTGACCCACAGTTCCGATCTGCCTATGGCTCGCTCAAAGAGTACAATAAAAAGTATGTCGGGATGGGCAACGGCTACTGGCGCGGGCAGACCAGTGGAAAGCTGATCGCTCTCACTCTGGACGATGGCCCCAACCCACTCAAGCACCGCACCCCGGCACTCTTGGATACCCTGCGC
>NZ_JANNYP010000085.1:0-6960 GCF_031410135.1 Armatimonas sp.
CAGCCTAGACGTGATGTCATCCGTGAGTGGTGCAGCAGGTGGCAAGCCGCAGACACTCTCCGTGAGCTTTAAGAACTTCTCCCTGATTCTGATGTCTGTCTTAGACATTCGCTTTGACACCCTCGCCTTTATATCAGCGGGCGGCAAGAAGCCCGATGTTATCGCGGATGTCGATGTCAAGTTCCGGGGGGCACTCTCGTTTATCAATGCGCTGGAACCGTATATTCCCAAGAGCGGCTTTAGCGATCCTCCGAGCCTGGATGTCAGCACGAGCGGGATCACGGCGGGCTACACACTAGACTTGCCTCCTATTAGCTTTGGGGTTTTCAATCTTCTTAACCTCAGCCTCGGGGCCAGCCTGACTCTCCCGTTCTTTGGCGACCCGATGCGGGTTCGCTTTGCTTTCTGTGAGCGTCACCGACCCTTTACTCTTGCGGTCGGCATCTTTGGCGGTGGGGGCTTTCTCGCCATCGAGGCCACGACGAAGGGCCTTCAGCTGTTGGAGGGAGCCCTGGAGTTCGGTGGGGTGCTTGCCATCAATCTTGGGGTCGCTGCGGGCGCAGTCTCGGTGATGGCGGGGCTCTACTTTAAGATCGAGAAAGACAACGTTACCTTCTCCGGGTATCTTCGGGCCAATGGAGCACTCAAGATTCTCGGCATTATCACAATCAGCGCGGAGATCTATCTGGGGCTGGAGTACCAGAGCAGTGGCGTGATGGCGGGCGAGGCGCGGGTCTCGGTGGAGATTGAGTTTGCCTTCTTCAGCAAGACCGTCAGCTTCACCTTCCGCAAGGAGTTCTCGGGAGGCAAAGCGGCGGAGTGGTTCCCGGAGGGCGAACCCGAATATGCTTCCTTAGAGGACTCTGGAGCCAGCCAGCGCGGCAGTGCCTCCCCCCCGCTCAAAGCCACCCTTACCCAAAACGACTGGAGCACCTACTGGGGTGCTTTCGCCTGAGACAGAAACTATGCCAACACAAAGAATTGTCTGGACTGCCCTGCCCAACGGCCCCGCGCGTGAGCAAAAAGAGCAAGCGGGGGCGCTCGCGCTGACGATCTATCTCGCGCCACAGCTCACGGATACTGCCACGTTAGAGGCGTTTTCGGACCTGCTCGACTGGCCCGCCACGCTCAAAAGCCTGAAGTTTTCCGTCACCATCACGGGAGTGGCACCGCTCACGATTGCCCCGAAGCTGGTCGCGGATAGTGCGCTCTGGAAGGCCTTTTTCCCCAGTAAGCTCGCGATCCAGAGCTTCGCACCCCCAACCAAAATCCCGACACTCAATATTCAATCCTACTCGGTACTCGGAGTCGCAGCGCACCTGAAAGACCTACACCAGGGCCTGCTTGTCGCCAAGCCCAACGCGGCGGGATTCTACGACTTGCCCAGCACGCAGAGTCTTGCCAAGGCCCTTCTGGAGCCTGCCCCGTCTGCGAAAAAAGAGCTGGGAGCGGTACGGCGCTTTCAAGAACGGGGTACGGGCTCCAAATCTCCTAAAAATCTCGCGGCGACGGCGCTTGATAAGCCGCTGGAGTTCCACGATGTGGTCGCCATGCTCGGCGAGTACCCCGCCCTGCTGAGCTTGCTCGGGCTGACCGTCGAGCTGGTGGTCCCCTTTGCGGGCACGATTACAGCCAATGCGACGGTCTCGGTTGCACCGATCTGGCCAGATAAGAAAGAGCTGCGCAAGGACATCTCGCCGCGCACGGCGCTCACCACAGGCGCGTTCTACGCCCGCTCCCAAGACGGCTCGGTGGTGCAGGGGTTTCTTAAGGTCGGGGATACCTCGCTCTTTGGCACGACCCCGCTCGACACGGATGCGGGCGCGGCGCAGGTGCATGCTGCCAGCGACCAGCTTGCCTACTTCCGCCCCATGACACTCTCGCCCATGGTTATCTTTACCGGGCTAAAGTCTCAGAAAGAGCCGATCCCGAAGCTCGAACCCGACGATACCCCTCAGGTGGGGCTGCCAGTTCTACGAACGGTGGGGGTGACGCTGGCACGCAACGGGCGCGGCGCGGCGCTTCAAACGGCCCTGACACGATCTTTACAACACAGCAAAGATATTTCCGACAACAAGCCTCCCATGCTCTTTGCGGAGGACATTACCCGAGGCTGGCGGGTGGATGTCCGACAGGTGACGGGCAGTGTACCGGGCCCCTGGTTCTCGCTCTGCCGCCGCGAGGGCAAGTACACCGTGCGGGGTCTGAGTGCGCCACTGAGCAAGACCGACGAGGGCTTTGTGCGCAGTGTGACAGTCGAGCAAGACGGCAAAGAGGGAGTCCATGCCCATGAAGCGCTTTTCCGCTGGCATGGCTGGAGCCTCTGTGTTCCACGCCCTGGCAACCCCATGCCCGATGGAGAGTCTCAGAAAAGTGCGTTTAACACCACGTGGCCCCTCACCGACACGGCTTTTATGGTGCCCAGTAAGAGCCTCTTGCCGCTGCGTTTTGGACAGACCTATCAGCTTCGGGTTCGAATGGCAGACATGGCCGGACAAGGCCCTGCCCCCGAAAGCACCGAGAGCGCCACGGTCACGCCCGCCGAGACATTTCTGCGCTACGATCCCATCCCGCCGCCGGTTCTGCTCCTGCACGACGATCCCACGCCCGGCGAGTCAGCGGAGCGCCTGGTGATCCGCTCCGTCGATGAAAAGAGCAAAGCCGAGAAACCCTGCCTACGCCATATCGCCCCGCCCCGCACCACTGTCGAGCTTGCAGAGCGCCACGGTGTCTTCGACGACGCGTCCCCCGCACAGACCTACAAGTGGCTCACCGACTACCAGGGGGAGTTCAAAGAGAAGGCTGTAGACAACCCGATGAAGTCAGGCGACAAGCTCTATTTTCTCATTGAGCCGACAGACAACCCGATCAAGACTCCCTATCTCGCCGACCCGCTGGCACAGGCCGCGGTGGTGGACAACACGATTGTCCCATTTGGGGAGCCGAAAAACTGGCCCCAGACCCAGTCGGTCCGCCTGCGGCTGGAAGAGGGTACCACGGGAGTGACACAAAAAAACGGCGTGGTGACGGTCACCCTTCCCAAAGCGGAGACGACCACACTGACGCTAAGCTCGGTGCCAACCGATGGCAAGCGTTTGAATGAGCTAGGGCACTGGGTAACTCTCAAGAACAACGCACAGGGTCAGAACTTCAATGTCCTCTACGGCACGGCGATGCATGGCGGTAACTGGCAGCTCACTCCCTGGCGCGTGCTGACCCTTGTCCACGCCGTCCAAAAACCACTGCTCGCCCCGGACTTCAAGGTGTGTGAGGGAGGCAGGCGGGCACTGGGCGCAACCGCAACCGGACTGAGCAAACTCCGCCTCGCCTGCCACGCGAAAAGCACCGAGCAGATCGAGCTAGTGGCAAGCTGGGAGGAAGTCTCGGATACCTCGCCGAAGACGGGGCGGCAGGCGGCTCCCCTGACCCTACCGGGCTGTGTCTTTAGCCTGCGCTTCAAAAACGGAAAGATACCCGAGAAGAACCAGGGCTGGACTCCCTTGCGCGACCCCGATGGCTACCAGCGCACTCAGTTTGATCCCAATGCTCAGGAGCTCCTGCGCGGCTCTCGGACACCCGGCGATGGGATCACAGAACAGGACCCGCAGCTTGTCTTTCCCGACACCAAGTACAGGCGCGTCACTCTGACTCCGATTGCCACGACCCGCTTTCGGGAGTATTTCGCGCCAAAACTCACAGAGAATCCTCAGAACATCACCCGCGCAGGAGCCCCGGCAGTGCTTGATGTTCTGAGTAGCGCCCGCCCTGATGCGCCAGATGTGGTCGCGGTGGTGCCGATCTTCAAATGGAGCCGTAGCAAGGACCAGAGTGTCCGTCAGACCGGCCTGCGGGTCTATCTCAAGCGTGGCTGGTTTTCGTCGGGCGACGGTGAGCAGCTGGCGATTCTTCTCTCCCCCGATGGCCTCTTGGTAGCATCGCCGGGTTACACGGCCTACACGACCCAGTGGGGCTCCGATCCCATCTGGGCCGATGAGGCGCGGCTGGGTCAGCTTGTGCGTCTCCGCGATCTTCAATCGGGTCGGCAGCGAGCGCTGAGTATCCGCCGCCCGGACACCGCCCTTCCCGGTGAGCGCCTAGAAGCAGCCGAGTTCAAAAAGACCGGTCTAAGCCTCGCAGAGAGTGGGATTCAGGTGGATATTCTCGCCTTCGATGTCGCCTTTGATACGGAAAAAGACCTCTGGTACGCCGATCTCCCACTGACTTCGAGCGCCTACACTCCCTTTATTAGGCTCGCCCTCGCCCGCTACCAGCCGCGCTCGATGGACAATGCCCATCTCTCCCGCGTGGTGCTCGCCGACTTCGCCCAAATACTCCCGGAGCGCACCGTCTCTCTTACCCGAAGTGGGCCACGCATCGGCATCACGGTCAGTGGTCCCGCCCCGCAGGAGAGCCCGCTCACCAAGACCCAGATGACCGTCCAGCTCCAGCGCAAGACCGGCGAGAGCGACTTAGACTGGCAGAACATAGAGGCCCCCACTCCCATGAGCCTTACCCGAGGGGTCTGGAGTGGGTTCCTCCCTGCCGTGCCAGCCCAGCGCGTCCTGATTCAGGAGATCGAGCAGATCGGCGACAACAGCCGCGTGGTCTTCGCGGAGACGCTTCTGCTTTAAGTGTAGTGATCATCTTCAGGAGAGGATCGGGTACACTATTGTTTGTGGGTATTCTCTCTCTTCTGCGCCGTCACCCGGTGCTTCGGCGGCTTTGGATCGGGGCGATGATCTCCGGGCTGGGCGATACGTTTACCTGGATGGCGCTGACGTGGTACTTGGTCGAGCGGACGCACTCTGGGGCGGCGGTGGGGACGATGCTTCTGTGCTTCTCCCTTCCCACGGTAATCACCGGTGGCCTGATCGGCAAGTGGCTGGACCGTCGCCAGCCGCGCCCGCTGATGATGGCCGATAACCTGGCCCGCGCTTTGCTCATTGGGCTCATTCCGCTCTTTGACAAGCTCCACTGGCTCCCACTCACCACGGTCTATATCATCGCAGCCCTGATGGGAGCCCTCTCACCTGCCACGCGTGTGGGGACGCGACTGCTCACCCCCTATCTGGTTCCCGACGAAGACCTGGAGAGTGCCAACGCCGCACTGGGCCTCACCGAGCAGCTTCCGGGGGTGATCGGCCCCGCGCTGGCCGGAGTGGCAATTGCGGCTTGGGGAGCGCCCCAGACTCTAATCTTAGATTCCATCAGCTTTCTCGCCCTCATTGCGGCCATCGCCACGATGCCCAATATTCCCCGCGAAGGGCCGAAGGCAGATGCTCCAAAAAGCTGGACGATTCTGAAGCGCTACCCGACGGCGGCGCTGGTGACGGTGCTGAGCTTTGTCTTCTTCTTCGCCTACGGCCCCACCGAGGCCGCGCTCCCGATCTTTGTGAAGGAGTTTCTGCACTCCAACGCGGCGGGAATGGGAATGCTCTGGTCGGCGGTCGGAGTCGGGTCCGCGCTCGGGAGCCTGGGGATTGGCTGGCTGGCACGCTACCCCGCAGGCATCACCATGGCGGGAATCGCGCTGCTCTGGGGAATCTGCCAACTCGGCATGGCCTTTGCCCCCTCGCTGGGCTACGCGATTGCCGCGTTTTTCTTTGGCGGCATCGCCTGGGGGCCGTATCTGGCAATCGAGACGAGCTTCTTACAGCGCACCGTGGACAAGAGCGAGCACGGGACGTTTTTTGGCGTCCATACGGCCCTGCTCGCCCCATCCATGCCGCTGGGAGCTGCCCTAGGCGGAGCGCTTCTGCTGCGCATCTCGGCCCAGCAGGTTCTTCTCGGCGTCGCACTGACCTGCTTGCTCGGGGGGATCGTCGCGCTTTTTATTCCGGGCCTGCGCAAGGCCGAACCCGAGCGCTAGCGCATGCCTAGCGTCGTCGTATCCAACCGAGCAAGCTGATTGGAAAAGCTTCCCGGATACTGCCCGCTCCGTGCCCAGATAATGCTAGGCGTGTCTGGGTCAAGCTGAAGCTCTCCAAAGCTGTACGGAAGAAGTCGCTCCCATTTTTGCGCAGAGCTGAAACGCCAGAGCCCATCGGAGGCGACGACATAGACCCAGCCTTCCCAAGTCAGGAGGTCGTGGATCTCGCGCGTCCCCTCGGGCTGAACCAGAGGAGTCGTATCCAGCCGATCGAGGCTTGCCCGGTAGAGAGCCGCCGTCGCGAGAATCACCCGTGTCGGATCCGCAGGGTCGGTGGTGACAGCCTGCCAGCCTCGGGAACGCTCATTCTGCTCCGGCGGGAGCGGGTAGGAAATCGGCTTGCCATCCTGATGAAACACATAGAGCGGCTGCCCCGGCTCGATCAGCCAGACTGTCCCCCCCGCCGCACGGAGCCTTGTCGTCAGTGACTCCGGGACTCCGCTCTCGCGCCCGTAGAGCTGGGCCGTGCCGCTCTGGCGGTCGAGCCGCGCCAGAAGCGAGCCTTTCATTGCCCAGACGGCAGTGGGAGTGACGGCTTTCAGGTGAAGGGGGGTAAAGCCACTCCCCGCCAAAAGAGTCGCTTCACTAAATTTTTGCTGTACAGGATCAAAGCGCCATAGCCCTTGTGGTGCGGCCACCCACCACATCCCATTACCGGCGGGGGCTGTGCGCAGCGAGCTATTACGCAAAACATCCCAGGGTGGCTCCAGCGATGACTTCTCCCATGTCTTCGTCTTGCGCCGGTAGCACCAGAGACCTTGCGGACTGGATACCCAGAATGCCTCATCATCGGCGGCCAGCAGCCGCACTCCCGTCTGCTCCTCGCGCTTCCCTTCAGGCGGCGCAATCTGCTCCCAGCGGTTCTCGTTGGGAAAATACCCCACCAGTGCCACCTCCGCACTCTGCGCTGCCAGCCAGCAGCTTCCCTCAGGGGTCACGACAAAATCCAGCTCGCCATAGCTCCGTGCAGCCGGTGCGGGAGCACTCCAGCGCTTTGTGATAGGGCTCCAGCCCACAAGGCGATTCCCTAG
>NZ_JANNYP010000086.1:0-1390 GCF_031410135.1 Armatimonas sp.
GCTTTTTCTTCGGGCGCTGCTCAAAGATGCTAACGAGGCAAGGCGGCGGTTTTTGTGCGATACCGACCTGATCCCGGTATTTCCGCAAGGCGACCCACAGCACGACCGATACTTACGGGCACGGGAGAAGAAGCAGGCGGCTTATGGTAGAACGAATCCAGAGAAGACGGGTGTGGCGGCTCCGCGTGGTTTTTTGCAGCTGCCGCTTGAGGGAAACTATCCCGACCTGCCCCCCGTTAGAGATCGTGATGAGAAGGCAACCCCTGAGATGGTAGAGCGCGACTGGGCTTACGACGACTCCACCTTGCTACGCGAGGAGCTACAGGAGGTGCGTCAGACACGCCAAGAGCTAGAGCAGAGCGGCGATACGCGCTTCTCGGTTCGTCTCTGGCTCGACTCCCTTGCCGCTCAAGAGTCGCGCTTGATGCGTCGCCTGCGGGCGATAGAGTTTCTTGAGGTGGCGGGGACAGACCAGGACGGTGAGATTTTATGGGAGGGTGCGGCGGCGGCAAATCAGCGGATGGACTTTGGGGTGCTGGCCGAGCTACTCCGTAATATCCAGACTATCGTCAAGCGCCTCACGCCAAGTCAGTCGTTCACGCTCCAGGCAGGCGTTCCTCAGCCCGGCTCGTTTCGCATTCCGTTCTACCTGGTGCCTGAAGCCGAGGCCGAGACGGGGCAGGCCACACTGCTTGAGATTGCCCCTGAGAATCCCGCCGATCTCTTTGCCCAGATGCTTGACGACGACGCGACCCACGATCAGATCAGCAGTCACCTCACCAACGACACCGTGCGCCGCAGCTACGTCCAAGTGATGAAGCACGTCGCCGCCAACGGGCTTGTGATGGAGTTTCGCACCCGGCACCTGCCCGGCGGCGGTGTGCTCACCCCCAAGCACGCCACCGAGCGCCAGGTATGGTTCGATGACTCGCACACGAAAGTGGAGAACATCGTGCTGACAGGTGAGCTCCAGACCGGCACTATCGTCGCAGGCTCCTGCAAGATTCTCAGTAGCAACGGGGAGAAGCCCTACACGCTTCGAATAGACAAAGCGCGCGCCCTCCAGCTCCGAGGCATCCCGCTCGCCGCTCTCGTCCGTGCCAGCGTCGAGCGTATCACTACCACTCACCCGGACTTCGACCGCCCCCGAATCGTCCATCGCCTCACGCACATCGAGAGGCTAGATACGCCGGGTCTTTTTGGCTAGGATTCCCTTGTCTAGGGTATTATGCCTTGGCAATCAGGGAAGAAACAAGCAGTGAAAAATCGAGTTTACTCTGAGCCTTTGAGGCTTGTGACCAGATAGGAATGATAGTGAAAAAGCATAAACTCGTTTCGCTTTTTAGCGGCGGTGGTGGTATGGATTTAGGTTTGGAAGCGGCAGGGTTCG
>NZ_JANNYP010000087.1:0-1028 GCF_031410135.1 Armatimonas sp.
GTCGGCGCGATCCAGCCTCTCGTCGCCGCATGCCTCGCCTACCGGTTGCTTGGCGAGCGCATCACGGCAAGCATCGCCGGCGCCGGCGCCGTTGGCGCGGTCGGCGTCGCCCTGCTCGTTCTTCGGGCCGGGGCGCATCTCGACGGTGTCGGTCTCTCCGTACGCGACGAGCGTGCAGGTTCAACTGTTCGCGCCGGGGAAGCCACAGGCGTCGATCACTTCGATTCGTTTCGAGCCGACGCCGAGGGAGCATCGCGGGCTTGGCGGGGACACCTACGAGAGCCCCGCACTGCCTGTCGGATGGTCGCGCGGACTCTCCGCACCGATGGAGACCGATCAGCCAGCGTGGAAGGAGACGGTGTACGGGTGGCCGTTTTTGTGCTTTCGGGTGAGCAAGAGGCTGAGCTCGGATTTCTTGCCGTCGCCGAAGACCCTCTCTTCGCAGACGATGATTGTCTCTCGATCATCGATCCAGGTGGGCAGAGCACGGAGCTGGTCACGGCAGTAAAGCTGGAAGGGAAGTGGGAGGTCCGGTTTAGAAAAAGCTTTCCGATTGGCACGCTTGGCCTGCGAGGGACTGTGCTCAGCTCAGAATCCCCGAGCCCTCCCGAGATTCTTAATGCGGTCATCGTGCTCGACGATCTCATCGGAATGGAATTTCGTCCGGGTGCGGCAGGTCGGGCAGTTGTACTCGGCGCGAGCGGCACCAATCTCGTAACGATTCGAGACCGCATGACCGAGTGGGATGCAGCGAAGGTCCACGGGGCTTGGCTCGACTTTGAGGAAGTCAGCAAAGCGGTGGGTTGGATGATGCCAATGACCGATCTTCAAAGATCACTCATTATCGGCATTGAGCCGGGGCGAGAAAAGACGATCCACCTTGGGTCACTCATTCTGGAGCGTTTTCTTTGGTCGCTCCATGTGCTCGGCGTGACGGTTTCGGTTCGTGGATGGCGTCACGCCCTTTTGGCTCACGGCCTACGGCCTAGCTGACGTCCAGCATGGACATCAGCTAAACGTGGTTTGCT
>NZ_JANNYP010000088.1:0-7676 GCF_031410135.1 Armatimonas sp.
TGCGCCTCGCCCGAAAGCAACGGTGCAAGAAGCCGAGGATAGTCCTCGGGGTTGTATTCTAGGTCGGCATCTTGGACAATTAAATAATCACCCGTGGCAGCCCCGATTGCCGTCACAATCGCGGCACCCTTGCCTCTGTTCTGCGTATGGTAGAGCACCCGGACATTGTCCCAGACACCCTCTATCTCACTTTTAAGCAGCTCACGGGTACCATCGGTGCTGCCGTCGTCTACCAAGAGAATCTCCATTGGCACCGGGACGGCACGAATGCGCTCTAGGATCTGCAAGAGCGTGTTCTTCTCGTTGTAGACCGGGATCGCAACGGAGAGCAAGTACGAAGGAGCGCTCACAAGGCGTGAGCGCTCCGACGGAAGAGTGGGAGCCAGGGCATCGGTGACCATTGTACCTAGGATACCGCGCCCCGGCCCATTTTGTTCCCTGACGCTTGCTTAGTCCAGTTTGGGCTTCAGATCCTCGGGGTGCTCGCGGTACCACTTCACACGCCCTGGGAAACTGCGCTGGGTCAGAGCCATGGCTTTCTCGCGCATCTCAACGGCCTTTGTCTCATCGCCGATTGCGTACCAGGTGGTGCAGACCTGCTCCCAAAAGAAGTAGTCGTTCTCGTACTGCTTGGGGAAGCGGCGGCTCTGGTCCGCGTGTTGTGTGATCGCTTGCTGGAGAGACTTTTCCGCTTCCTCTCGCCATCCGAGCAGCCCGAGCACCTGGGCTTTCTTGATCAAAAAGTTATGATCGGGGCCGCTGCCAAGTGCCTCTTCGGTCTCGATTGCTTCCAGAGCCTGAGTAAGACTGGCCCGGTGGAGCATTAGCTCAGTGGAGCGGGCGCTCTCGAAGCGTTTGCGAAGCTCCTTGCCCTCAAAGTCACCCGTGAAGGGCAGTATGACGATAGAGGGCCAGTAGTCTGGGACAAAGTCGTTTTGTTTGGTGGGAGCAAGGGTGAGCGTTGACGGAAGCTTGGTTGGTGTGTCGGTAAAGCGTAGCGTGACCGTGCTGGGAACCGTGGGCTGTGGGGCGTTGGGAATAAACCAATCTCCCTGGAGTACCTGACCATCGCGGAGGATGGGCTGCGCTCCCAGGCTCTTGGGGCTCCATTCTTTGGTGAGCAGGTAGGTGTTGTAGACCTCTTGGCGTTTGTAGCCGCCCCCGACGAGCTGGATCTGCCAGTCGCGGGTTAGCTCGGCGGTTCCCCACTCGCCCGATGGCTTCCAGACATAGTCGTTAAATGTCTTGCCTGTGGTGTAGAGAACAAAGACGGCACCCTGTGGATTGACCCGCACATCGCGCACTTTTATCGTCCGCTCGCCAAGCTTCACTTCAGCAAGGGGCTGCTCCAGCTTCTCTTTCCAGAGTGTCTTCTCCTTCGCTAGGTCGAGGACACGTGCTCCAGGGAACTCCGTGGAGAAAAGCGTGGGGCTCTCGGGCTGGTTGTACTCCAGCTCGACCCGGTTAAATGGCTCCCAGCCACCCTCACGCTGCACAAAGCCCTCGTAGCGCTTGGGAAGCTGCGTGGCCGGGTCTACCACCAGAATCACACGCAGCACACCTTCCCAGTTCTTCATCGTCACCTGGAAGCGCTGGAAGGTCTTGCCATTTTCGGTGGTGTCGCTTAGGGTCTCCAGAGAGCCTGTCCAGCCGCTGAGCTTCAGATCACGCATCAGCGATGCCATCGTAAAGCCGCTTCGGGCCAGCTTGCTATTGAGGGGGCTCTCGGGCTGGACGATCACCTTATTGCTTTCGCGCAGCCACTGGTAGCGCTTGCCGTCGCGAACTACTACCGTGGAGCCAGGGTACTCGGTGCGTGAGACTTCTCCCCCTTTCCACCAGTGTTCGGTGTTGCGGCCCTGCTCCCAAGTCACTTCATGGACACTGCGAACACCATCGAGTGCCTTCTCAATTCGTGCAAACACGGCTGCGGCAGCGAACTTGGGCTGGAGTAGCGCTCCCACACCGATCACGGCTGCGGCGGCACCATAGCTAAGGACCAAGCGCCGTTTGCGCTGAGTTTGGGCTCGCTGGCCTGATTTATCGTCGTGCTGAACGGCAAGGCGCTTGACCCGCAGGCGCAGGTCATCCGAGACGCGCTGGGCCGGGTAGGACTCAGTTAGGGGATTTGTGTTGTTCTTCATCTTCGTGTTACTCCGCCTCTAAAAAAAGAAAATACGTTGCGCCTCGGGTGAGCAAGGTGGCCCGGGCACGCTGCAAGAGAGAGTTGATGGCTGCGGGGGACTTGCCCAGCACGGTGGAGATCTCGGCGATACTCAGGCCCTCTAGGTGCTGCAATAAGAGCGCCTCTTTTTGCTCGGGCTTGAGGCCGTCTACCAAGCTCCAGACCGCCTGCCGTCGCTCGGCGGCGATCAGCTGCGCTGCTGGGTCTGCGCCTGTGCCCTCATCTGTCCAGTCGCCGTCCTCAATATCCAGGGAGCTGACTGCGGGCTGGCGCTTTTGCTTGCGGGCTCGGTCAATCAGCTTGCGTCGGGCGATCCCGAGGAGCCAGGGAAAGGGGTCGGTGTTTTTCTGGAGAGTTCGCAGTGAGGTAAACGCCGCCGCAAAGGTCTCCGCCGTAATATCCTCTGCCTCCGCTCGAACCGGGAGCCGCCGGGAGATATAGGCAAAGATATCTTCTAGGTAGCGCTCGTGTAGCGCATCCGCCGTCCATACCAGGGGCGTGTCTGCCGCGGTTGGCGGCGCTTTGGTGGTCTGCTTGCGCCAGAGTGTCATCGTAATCATCGTAACCTGCCTGAGAGAATTTGGGGACGTCCTCACTCACAAATTACGCCGAATCCCTGCGAAACTATCGGGGCGGGTAAACTATTTTTCATGAAGCCGATTCGAATCGCGCTGGCGCAGACCGCCTGGGAGCCCGGCCAGATGGAGCGCAAGTTCTTGGCGCTCGCCCATGAGGCACAAAAACGCGGCGCAGCTCTGCTCTGCCTGCCGGAGTTTGCTCTCTCGCCCTACTTCGCGCTACGGCCACGAGGGATGGGCGAGGAGCCGACTCCAGAGGCGATTCCGGGGGGCATGTCGTGCCGCTTCTTCTCCGAGCTGGCACGTGAGAGCGCACTCTTTGTGCAGGGCTCGCTTTTAGAAGAGGGCTTCGATACCTCGGTGGTCTTTGCGCCCGATGGAGCGCTGATCGGAGCCTGCCGCAAGCAACACATTCCGGCTGACATTGGCTACTACGAACGGGATTACTTCGGTCCCGGCGACTCGGACTATCCCGTTTTTACACTTCCCGAGATTGCGCTTGCCGCTCCGACCTGCTACGACCAGTGGTTCCCCGAGCTGGCGCGGATTTTTGCTCTCAAAGGTGCGGAGCTAATCGCCTATCCCACGGCTATTGGCTCGGAGCCCTCGGAACCGGGCTTTGACTCACAGCCTGCCTGGACGACGATATTGCGCAGCCACGCAATTGCCAATGGGGTCTTTATTGCCGCTACCAATCGCATCGGCATTGAGGAGAGCATCACGTTCTATGGCTCCAGTGTGATTGTCGCCCCCGGTGGTGAGGTACTGGCCCAGGCAAGCCGCGACAATGAGGAGCTGGTGGTTGCGGATCTTGACCCGGCGGCGCTCACCCTCTGGCGGCGGCTTTTCCCGCTACTGGAGCGCCGGGAGCCGCAGACCTACGGGAGGCTCTTGCAACCATGAGTAGCCTCATGATGGCGCTCATCGCCGCGCTGTGCTTTACCGTGGGCGGCATCTTTATGAAGCTCTCCGACGGCCTGACGAAGCTCTGGCCCAGTGTCGCTATTTTCGTGCTCTTTGCGGTGGGGGCCATTTTGAACACCCTGCTCGTCAAGCGCGGCGGCGAGCTGGGGGCGGCCTATACGATTATCGTCGGATTGGAGGCCGTTCTGGCCTTTGTCTTTGGCGTGATTCTCTTTGGCGAAGATCGATCCTGGCCGCGCCTGCTAGGCGTGGCGCTGATCATGGGTGGCCTGCTCCTGCTACGTAAGTAAGCTTTTAGAGCGCAATCAGACCGCGACGGGCTCCGAGCGTGACGGCTTCCGTGCGGCTGGCGGCTCCTAGCTTGGCTAATATCTGGGCGACGTGGAACTTGGCAGTATGGAGCGTGACACCGAGCTTGAAGGCGATGAGCTTGTTAGGAAGGCCCTGTGCCATCAGGGCGATGACTTCGAGCTCGCGGTGGGTGAGGACATCGTCCACTGGGGCGGGTGTGGTACGGGTCTGCGTTTCGTGGACGACTAAACCTGCTGCCGCCGACTGGAGGGCAAGTGCCAGCGTCGCCGCCTCGGAGTCGCGGCCTAGATAGCCCCAGCCGGGGAGCGCGTCGCTGGCTTGGAGAAGCGGCAGCTCGCGGCTGGGAGCCTCGCCCAGCACGACGAGCGCGGGAGGCTCGGGCATACGGGAGAGAATCCCCAGAAGCTGCTCTAAACCATCGCCCTCGTAGAGAATCGCGTCGGGAGTCAGGCCGGGGAGCATCCGGGTGAGGGTCTCGGTGTTGCCCGGAAGCTCTCCCTGCACGCAGATCACCTCCGACTCGCGTAGCAAGGCCGCTAGCCCAGCGCGAACCGGAGCATAGGGTGCAACAATCAGCGTGCAGATTTTTTTCATATTCGCTCTTACGCTGGGGAGGCTGCTGCGGTTCCCGTTAAAGTCTGGCGCTGGCCCCCTCGCAGAAGCTCAAGCGTGAAAGCACGGCCTGCCGCGAGGCGCTCGCGAATCCCGGAGACATCGTCGAGTGGGGCACCATCGAGGCTAATCAGCGTGTCGCCCATCTGCACACCGGCGGCATCGGCAGCGCTTCCGGGCTCCACATGGATCACCAAGAGGCCGCTCTCCTGTGCCAGGGAGTGGGTCACACGCAGAGCATCGGGCAGGACGACGCACTGCATCTTGAGACCTAAATAGCCACGCGGCACCCGTCCGTGCTGGAGGAGAGAGCTCACCACTCTCGCCACTAAAGGCGTTCCCAGCACGACGCCCATTCCGCGCCCAAAGCCCCGGTTGAGCAGGCCAATCAGTGCCCCTTCTGCACTTAAGAGCGCCCCGCCCGAGCTACCGGGGTAGAGATCGGCATCGGTGCTCACAATATACTCGGGTGTTCCGGCAGTCTGCGTGGGCTGCACCGAGGCGACGAGGCCCAGTGTTGCGACCAGGCCGTAGTCGCCCGGACGAGAGATCGCCAGAGCAAGCTGACCCAAGCGCGGCTCGAAGTCCTCCGCAGGGCGCGTGATGGGAGTCAGCTCTACGTCACCGTCAATGCGTAGCGCGGCCAGATCGGTCTCCGGGTCGCGCCCGATCAGCCTTGCCGCCAGGCGCTCGCCGCTGTGCGTCACCACAAAAAGCTCGTCGTCGCGCTCGGTGCCGTGGCTCGTGGTGACGATCACCCCTGGCTCCCAGACAAGCCCACTTGCCGTGAGGCGCGTCCCGTCGTCCACCCGCACTACCGAAGCTCCTGCGACGTTTACCAATCCGGCCAGGGCATCGGAAAAAGAAGAAAGTTCGTTGCTCATGGACATAGGATACGGGCTTGGTTTTTGCCTTGCCCCGGTCAAGAGAGCAGGCGAGAGCACTAACCATCTGGCCCGTGTTTGCGGTATGCTGAGCCATGCAAAAGCGGAAAGCCCGATGGAGCTCCCTGGAGGGAGTCACTCTGGCGCTGAACCTAATTCTGGGGAGCTTTTTTGTCTTCACTCTGGTGCGCAGCCCGGGCGGCGAGCTTATCCTAACGGTACTGGTAGCCTCGGTGAGCTTTTGCTGCCTGGCGAGCGTGGGAGCGCTTCTTTTGCGCCTGCGAAAAGCGGCCTGCTGGGGAGTTGCGTGCGCCGCACTGGCCCTATTGGCGCTTACCATCGCTCTCGCATTTGTGGTGGTGATAGGGGGGAATCCCCTCGTTTTACCTTCGGGGGTGATGATCATCGTGGCACTGGCAGGCTTTGCGGGCTTGCTAGGCTGGCTGGCGAAAATGCTCAAAAGTGCCGAATAAGATTTTTGAAGGTAAATCGGATAAAATAACTCTAAGAGTATCGGAGCGGGGTACGCTTTCTTGGAAAAATAAGGAACGAGATATGAAGCTAAATCGACGTGGAATGTTTTCTTTGATGGGCGGCACAGGTCTTCTCTGGCTTGCGGGTTGCTCGGGTGGCGGTGGGGTCTCCACTACCACGGGGCCGGTGACACGGGCAACGCAAGAGCGTGTGGGTAGCGTGGTGCGCAAGCTCTTCTCGGGCGGAGCGATGTTTGGTGCCGTGGATGGCATGGGGCCTGCGCGTGGCGGCGGTGGTGTTGCGCTGGGTAATGCGGGGGCTGCACCTTCTCCCAATGCGGACATGAGCTACTCGGGGGGCAATGTTCCCCAGCTAGGAGCGTACCTCAAGAACATGGCAGTCGGGGTTTCGTCCTCGCGTGCCAAGCACATTAGCCGCTCGGAAGATCCCAGCACGGGCACCTCCACTCCTAGCTTGCTCCCCCCTTACTACTGGGAGCCAGAGCCGACGTTCTACTTTGACTACTACCTCGGGCTCTGGACACAGACCAGCTACGATAAAGTCAAGGGCGAGACCCGTAGCGATCTCTACGAAGACGAGGGTAAGACCAAGCCCGCCGGCGAGATCGTCAGCACCTGGCCCACGGACTGGGAGAAGTTCCCACAGGTCTGGAAATCCAGCTACAAGTTCACGGCAGGTTTCCTAAAAGGTGCGTACGGCTCGTCGGAGAATATCACCAACGCCGGGTGGTCGTCAGGCAGCTCGAAGTATGAGAATGTCTACATTGACGGCTGGAAAGACAAGGGCGCGAGCAACTGGGGAGGCAATGGTTCGTCGTGGCTCAACCGGAGCGAGTCCGTGGATGGCAAGGTCTGGAACGAGTCCGCAGGTTCCTGGCGCAACGATGGCACAAGCGGCACCCGCATGGGCACGTCGGATGGCTACGAGGCGATCTTCACCCACAACCAGGATGGCAGTGGACGTGGCACGGTCAAGGGGCCCGAGGCAGGTCTGCCCGCCACAATCACTTGGGACAACCAGGGCAATGTCACCATTCGCTACTCCGATGGCACGGTGGAGCAGTTCAACCGCTGGGGAATCTACCCGTATCCTGGTGGCGGCGGGGGCGGAATCTACTATGGCCAGCCTGTCCCGGTGATTCTGGAAGGCGACGGTAGCGTCCGTACGGATACGGCGGCTGAGCCGAAGCTCTAAGCCCTCACGGCGTACGGTTCTGCGCCGCTGGCTGCTCTCGGGAAGTTTTCTCGGGAGCGGCACAGCGGCGCTTGCCGCTTATGGCAAGTACGCAGCACACCATCCTGTCGTTGAGAGTGTCACTATCGTGCTCCCCGACCTTCCGCTGGCCTTCGACGGTCTCCGCACCGTCGTGCTGGGCGATCTGCATGTCTGTCCCAGCTTCCCCGCCGAGAACCTTGCGCCCGCCCTCGCACTAGCCAAAGCCGCCAAGCCTGATTTATTGCTACTTGTCGGTGACTATATCTGCGACCGCGAAGGTGACTACAACGCCGACATGGCCGCGTGTGTCAAAGCCCTAGAGCCACTGGCACGAAGCGCTCGCCTCGGAGCCTTTGCGGTCTTTGGTAACCACGACTTCCCCGCCCCGCCGCTCGATCCGCCCAGTGCACTCTGGGAGAGCGCCGGGATCACGCCGCTTCTGGACACCGTGGTGCCCCTAACCAGCGAGAA
>NZ_JANNYP010000089.1:0-10772 GCF_031410135.1 Armatimonas sp.
GCCAATACCAGTGCCACAGTGATTACCACGACCCCCATTGTAAGCTCCGCTCCCGAGCCGGGAACTCTCGTTCTGGCAGGACTGGGCATCGCGGGTCTGGCTGTACGCCGCCGCCGCAAGTAGTCGCAAGACAAATTACACTGAGTCAAAGCTCCCTCGCATGTATGTTGCCAGGGAGCTTTGCTATTTTGGATTTAGAAAAATATAGTATTTTTTAACCTAGAGATTAGGTTCTGATGATCAATAATCAAATCGAGTGGGTTTTTTACAGACTAAGTCACGATTCACTCTCTCTAAAATAGCGCTAGAGAATAAGGAACACAAACCATGGTTTTCAATTTAACAAATCTTAAGCGAGTAGTGCCTGGAGTGATAGCTCTTGGTCTTCTTGCTGCAGGTAGCTCTGCTCAGGCTCAGGTAACTTTTGGTAGCTTGCCCGTCAATGGTATTGGTACCTACGGTGGCTTGACCATCACTGGTGGCCTTCCGGGTGGCTTCTCCCAATTTGGGGCCACGCAGACGGCTACCTACACGGGACTCAATGCGGGCAACGCGATCTCAGGAAATCTTATCTCTGCCGCCTTTAGTAACGGTAGCGAACTTATCTTCGCCTACCAGCTTCAAACGGCTACCGGAAATGCTGCTGCTGCCTCTTTCTCCGTCGCCGGTTTTGGTGGCCGTACCCTAACCTTTGGTGCAACCACGAATACCGATCTCGACGGTGGCAGTGCTTTGACAAGCTCCATCACGGGTAGCCCTAACCGCGACATCCGCTCGGATGCTACGGATCAGGGTGATAGTGTTGAGTTCAGCACGAGTCCGGCACTTAATGCAAATCAGAATAGCCCGATCTACCTGCTACGCTTTGGGGGAACCACGGGTAATATCGTCACTAATGGTGGTGCTGCTGTGCTTGGTGGAGGTGTCTCCGCCAATACCAGTGCCACAGTGATTACCACGACCCCCATTGTAAGCTCCGCTCCCGAGCCGGGAACTCTCGTTCTGGCAGGACTGGGCATCGCGGGTCTGGCTGCACGCCGCCGCCGCAAGTAGTCGCAAGACACAAACCAAAACCTCCCCGGCATGCATGCTGTCGGGGAGGTTTGCTATTTTGGGGAGCAAGAAGACAGCGATACACTACAGACGATGAAGCGCTTTCGCTTGTGGCTCTCTTGGCTTCTTCCCGGGTTTTCGGGGCTGTTGCTGGGCTTTCTGACACTTTGCTACGCCACACGCACCGATGCACTTGCGGCGGTGACGGTGGTTCCTGTGTGGTGCTGGCCACTGCCGGGGGGCTTGCTGGCGGGAGTGCGGTGGAAACGGCGACGGACACGAGGACTGTGGGCACTCTGGGCGCTTTTTTCGTTGCTATTTGTGGACGAGCTACGTCCTCTAACACACCCTCTGCGCTGGCTCTCTGCGCCCTCCGCCACACAAAAAGCGGCGGGCACCTGGCGGGTCGTCTCGCTGAACTGTGCAGGCGGCGACCCCAAGGCTGCCGACGAAGTGCGTGCGTGGAAGCCCGATGTGGTACTCCTCCAAGAGATCCCCAGCCCTGAGAGCGTTCGGGCGCTGGCGGAGAATCTCTACGGGAGCCGCGACGCCTGTGTACTCGGCCTAGACACCGCTGTACTTTCCCGAAACCTCACCGCCGTGCCGCTTCCGCGCACTCTTCAGCGGTATGCCACCGTTGCAAAAACGCCTCAGGGCACCATCGCCAGTGTCCGGCTGACGCCGAGCATTCTTCGCGTGGACTTCTGGAGTTCCAATTGCTGGCAAGCCCACACGGAGAACCGCCAAGCGCGTCGTGCCGAGCTACGCGCCGTGGCGGAGGTGCTCCCGCGTAACGGAGCGCTTCTTGTGGGCGGCGATCTCAATGCCCCCGCAGGCGACGGAGTTTTTACCGAGCTGATCGCTCTCAAACTGCAAGATGCCTGGCCCCTTGCCGGGCTAGATTGGGGCAACACCATCGCCAACGACCTGCCGATTCACCGGATTGACCAGCTCTGGCTACGGGAGCATTCCCCCCGAGCGCTCATTGCCGTCAAAACCCAGAACTCCGATCACCGAATGCTCATCTGCGACTTGGAGTAAGGCAAGGCATGCCGCCGGATTAGGTCCCTAGAGCGATTGGAAAGTGCCGAGTTACCTTTTGCTTATCAGGTGAAGTGGCCGTGACTTCGACAATGTAGGCTCCCGAAAGAAGCTGGTGACTATCCTTGTCGCTGAGCTCGCCTTCCAGTTGGACTTCCTGATGTCTGCGATTTAAAGAGAAAGAGTCCACGGAGACAACTTGAACACGATTCAATGTAGATAAAAGCTTCCCTGAGTATGTCTGGATCTGTGCTTCTACCAGCGCCTCCTGATTGGTCGCGATATGAAGACTCAATACTGATTTGAAGGCACGACGGTTTATTTTGCGACGGATGCGGATAATCTGTAGGGAAGGCATGGTTTACTCCATATTCCTAGTTTGCCTCAGGGTAGGAGCCTAGGATGGTGACGAAGAGGCTGTGTTCTTCTAGGAGTTTCAGGGCGCGGGCGACTTGCGCTTCTTTGTGGTGGCCTTGGATGTCGATGAAGAAAACATACTCCCACGGGAGCTGCTTGGTGGGGCGGCTCTCGATCATGGTGAGGTTGATATCGTGGGCATCGAAGGCGGCCATGGCGCGCATCAGCGATCCGGCTTTGTGCTGAACCGAGAAGAAGATGCTGGTCTTGTCTTTACCTGAGGGCTGTGGGGTGTTCTCTCCGATCACAAGAAAGCGCGTGCGGTTGTGCGGCGAGTCCTCAATGTGCTGGGCGAGCAGGGGAATGGCGTAGAGCTCGCTGGCGATGCTGGTGGTGATCGCAGCGCTGGTCGGATCGGCAGCAGCCAGAAGCGCCGCTTTGGAGTTTGAGGTGGCGTCAATGACCTCGATGCCCGTTCCTACATTGTCCCGAATCCAGTTGCGGCTCTGGGCGTAGGCCTGTGGGTGGGCATAGAGCTTCTGAATATCGCCGAGGGTCTCGGCGTGGGTGGCAAGGTTGTGCACCACGGGAACATAGACCTCGGCGCAGATCTTCAGGCGTGTGCCCTTCTCGTGGAACATGTCTAGGGTGTAGGGGACGATCCCCTCTGTGCTATTTTCCACTGGGACAACCCCGTAGTCTGCCTCGCCCCGTTCGACGAGTGCGAAAACATCGGGTATAGTATCGGCGACCTTCATCTCGGAGGAGGTGCCGAACTTGTCGAGTGCTGCCTGGTGGGAAAATGTTCCCGCCGGTCCCAGATGTGCGACACGGATTTGTGCCTCCAGAGCGCGCATCCCGGAGAGAATCTCACGGAAGATCGCACGAACCGCCGTGGGCGGGAGTGGTCCGTGGTTGGCCTCTTCGAGACGCTCGAAGATCTGGCGCTCACGCTCAGGCGAGAAAAACTTGGTCTGAGTGCGTGTTTTAGAGTGACCGACTTCCTGGACAACATGGGCCCGCTGGGAGAGAAGGTCGAGAATCTGGGCATCGAGGGCGTCTATTTGACGCCGGAGTTCTTGAAGCGACATACGTGTCCAGGATTATATCAAGGTTCGCAATTTTATGCCTGACTGGTACATAGTTTATGCCTGACTGGTTTCGCCGTCCCGTCCCTACCGCCGCACCCGAAGGAGCCTTCACCAAGTGCACCAAGTGTGGGGCGATTCTCTACACCAAAGACTTTGAGCGTGATTTCAAGGTCTGCATGAAGTGTGGACATCACCACCGCCTCAGCGCTGATGAGCGCATCGCCATGACCGCCGATGAAGATAGCTTTGTGGAGTTTGGCCGCCGTGAGATCCGTGCTGAGGACTTTTTGCAGTTTCCGGGCTACGGCGACAAGCTCGCCGCCGCCGAGAGTGCGGAAGACGACGCCCGCACCGATGGCCTCGTCACCGGAGTCGCGACGATTAGCGGCCTTCCCTGCGTGCTCGCCGTCTCCGACTTTGAGTGGGGACGTCTTGCGGGAACGATGGGAAGCGTCTTTGGGGAGAAGTTCGCCTGCGCCGCCGACCGTGCCTTAGATGAGAAAAGTGCTCTGATTACGTTTTGTGCGTCGGGGGGAGCCCGCATGCAAGAAGGCCTCACTAGCCTGATGCAGATGGCAAAGACCAGCCTCTCCGTGGCGCAGCTTGATAAGGCAAGAGTTCCGTATATTGTCGTGCTGACCAATCCCTCAACCGGCGGCGCGGTGGCGTCTTATGCCAGCCTCGGGGATGTGATCTACGCCGAGCCCGGCGCAACGGTTGGGCTCTCGGGCGAGCGGGTTGCCGCGCAGGCGCAGAGTGTCAAGCCGCCTGCCAACTACCGCACGGCGGAGTTTATGGAAGAGCACGGGCAGCTCGATAAGATCATCGCCCGCAAAGATTTAACAACGACGCTGGCAAAGACGCTTGCTTTTCTGGGGTCCTGAAACCATTGGAAAATATGACCATCCAAGAGTTTGAGCAGTTTCTTGCCGAACTTGACGACAATATAGCCAAGCTGGAGCAAGCAGCACAGCGGACGGCCAATACGACGGCCTCAACCGAGGTACAAAAGCTGCGCACCCAACGAGATGGCTACGTGGAACGCTTTTTTGCAAAACTGACCCCCTGGGACAATGTCCTGCTGGCGCGCCACGCCCAGCGGCCCTATGCGCTCGACTACATCAACGCCCTCTGTGAGGACTTTGTGGAGCTGCACGGGGATCGCTTATTCGGCGACGACGGCGCTCTCGTCGGCGGTTTTGCACGCCTGTCCGGGCAGAGCGTGATGATTCTCGGGCAACAAAAAGGCCGCGATTTAAAAGAGCGCCAGAGGCGCAATTTTGGCTATATGAAGCCCGAGGGCTACCGAAAAGCCCTGCGCCTGATGCAGCTCGCGGGCAAGTTCACCAAGCCGGTGATCTCGTTTGTCGACACCCCCGGCGCGGACCCCAATGTGCCATCGGAGGAGCGCGGCATCTCCGAGGCCATCGCCAGAAACCTGCGTGAGCTCGCCGTCCTTCCCACCCCCACGGTCGCCATTGTGATCGGCGAGGGTGGCTCCGGCGGTGCGCTGGGAATCGCTGTCGCCGACTGCGTTTTCATGTTGGAGCATAGCTTCTACTCCGTCATCGCCCCCGAGGGTTGCGCTGCGATCATCGCCCGCGACGCCACCAAGGGTTCCGAGGCCGCTCGCTGGATGAAAGTCACGGCCCACGATGCACTCACTCTTGGTTTAATTGATGGCGTCATCAAAGAGCCGCTTGGTGGTGCCCACCGTGACCCCGCCGCTACCGCCGAAGCCATTCGCGAGGCGATCACCGCTGCCCTCGTCGAGCTAACCCCGCTCACCACCGATGAACTCCTCGCCCGCCGCGCCAAGCGACTGCGTGGTATGGGGCGGTTTGAACCCGTCGCCTAGGACGTTCACCGTCCTGGCTATTTCGGTTTTGGCACGGGTGGGGGATTGATTGAGGCTTTTGCTTCGTCGGGGGTGAGGGGGCGGATTTGGATGTCCTTGATCCCGGCAACCGTGTTGTAGCAGGAGATTCCTAGTGGACGCGATGCTTCCACCTCGGAGCGGATGGAGATGCGTCGGCCTTTCGTATCCACGCCCACGACTTGCTTGTCATCAATCCAGGCGGTAATGCCGCGCTCGCTCACTCGGACGCGGATCTTGTACCAGCGCTTGTTGGTAAACTCCATAAACCGTGCGGTTTCGTTGCGGGCGGCGTCCTTACCATCAAGACTGGAGAGCCCGACCACGCCACCGTTCCAGCCCCCGACGATAAAGCTACACGGATCGTTGCCCACGGGAAAGGTCAGACCGCAGAAGAAGTCGTTGCCGTCTATGCGCTGGGCTTGGAGCGAGAGCTCGTAGTTGAGCTTGGGGAGTGTTGCTGCGTCGCCCGACCAAGTAACCCCCGTCATTTCATCGCCCTTGGCCAGGACAATCATGCCCTCTTTGACCGTAACCGTGCCCTCGTCGCCAAACGGCGTACTCTTCCAGTTGGTGAGCGTCTTGCCATCAAAAAGTGAGCGTAAGGGCGGTGTGACTTGTGCCTGGAGCGGCAGATCCGCAAGAGCTACAAGGCTGAGCAGAGCGACCGCTATCAGCGAATTCCCAGTCGCGGAGCGACTTTGTGGCCGAAGGCCCTCAGACGCCGATTTTAACCGGCTGTAGAAAATGTTCATGTTATTTCTCAATCAGGTAGTAGAGCGTGTCAGGGCGCAGAAGAATCGTCTTAGCACTACCGAACTTGCCTACCGGATAGCCATTGGCATCCAGTGCAGTGACGCTGAGCGAGGCTGCATCCGGGCGGGTGAGGTTGACTGTGCCGTTGAGGTTCTTCACTAGGATCGGGGCACCGCCTAAGTCTTCGATGCGCATCAGTCCCTTATCACCCGGTACAGTCTTCCAGCCCCAGTTCTTGTCCTCGGACATCACCTGGAGCAGGAGCTTTTTGGAGGTGGCGATGGGCAGGCCATCCAAGCTCACCAGCGTGATCGCGCCGTAGTCGAGCTGGCTGGTGACGGTCATTCCGGGCAGGCTGACGGTTCCCGCATCGGCCAGAAAGCCCAGGAGCCCATTGACCTGCGGCGCAGCGATCACGGCGCGGCCACTGCCCCAGTTCCAGGCCAGCTCGCCCGTGGTGCTTTTTACGATTTTCTTATTTCGATCAATGCCCGCCAGGCTCCCCAGCTTCGAGGGCGCTCCCGCCTCGGAGATATTGGCCCGCACCTGCCCCACCAAGTAGGCCAGCGGATCGAGCGACGGAAGCGTGTCCAGCGCCTTTGTCTGACCACTTGGAAGATCGGCGGCGCGGAGGGCGTCGAGGTTCACGGGGCCACTGATGGGAGCACCTTGTAGGCTGAGAATACTGCTGAGTTTGAGGTTGGCCTCAACCACCACTGGCGCGGTCTTGACTAGGCCCCTGCGGAAGATCAGCGCGGCGGCGGGGGACTGGCCCATGACGCTCGGGACTTGCAGGTCGAACTTGCCGTGTTGTTGATTCCAGCTCGGGCCAGAGAGGGCAAACAGGTGAATCGCGCTGGAGCCCTGGAGCGCACCGTAGGCCGCCGCAAGAAGGGGTAGGTCGGCGCGGTAGCGGTTGGGCATCGGCCAGTTCACCTCGGAGACCATTGACGGTAGCCCGTTCCACTTGAGATCAAAGAGCGGCAAGCCTTCCTCGGGCGACTTCAGCGCGGACTTGTCCTCGTACAGATCCCCGACGCTCAGGCTGTAGCTGGCGCGTGGCCCCTCGTGCTTGCCGCCGAAGTAGCCGTGGCGGTCCATCGCGTCTAGGCCCGTGTTGCTCCACTTGTCCAGTGGCCCCAGAAACCGCGCCTCGCCCGTCACCCAGTTTGAGCCGTAGACGCTGGCCTGAAAGCCTAGATCGGTTTTGAGATACTTGGCCGTGCTATCAAAGAATGCCCGCTGGCTCTGTGCGAGAAACGAGACCGTGTCTTGTGAGCGCAGCCCACGCTTGTTACCCAGCTCCCAGATCGGCAGGAACGCCGCGCGACCCTCCGCAGGCTTGTCCTTGGCATCGGGCTGCTTCCAAGCCGTGAGCGCGGCATCAAGCGAGCCGTACTTCTTGCCCAGCCACGCGCCGAACTGTTTCTCTAAAATCCCCATCTGCGGCGCGGGGATATTGTCGTAGGAAAACGTCCAGAATAGATAGCTGTCCTCGTTGCACAGCTCCGCCATTGCGACAGCGGGGTCTTTGCCCAGGGGGTCGCCGCTAGGATTGGGCGCGGTGAGGATGGTCTTCCACCAGCTCTTGTAGATCGCCTGAAACTCGGGGTTGAAGAAGAGTAGCGCAAACGGCTTCTTGCCCGGCGTGTAGCCTGCCAGCGAGTCGCCTGCCGGGATCTCTAGCCAGAGGGGGAAGTAGATCGAGAGGCAGGAGTAGATTCCCTCTTTCTTGAGCGCGGCCACAAAGCGCTGGAGACCCGCCAGCTTCTCGGGGTCTATCTCGCGGAAGTTGTCGTCCTTCCAGAGCGCCCCATGAATCCGTACTAAGTTCACGCCTTTTTTGGCGAGGTCGCGTGCCAGGTAGCGCAGCGATGCCTGCGGCATGCGGGTGAGCTCGCCTCCCGCGTTTACTGCCCAGAAGCGCTCGGGCTGGCCGCTCTTGCTGTGGACAAAGCTCTCGCCCTTGCGGATTATAAAGCCGTTCTCGCCGGCGACTTTTTCGTTGAGGCCGCGAAGATCCAGCGCGGTCGGCTGGAAGCTATCTAAGTCTGGCTCGAAGGCAAACCAGCCCGGCTCCGTCCGATTGAGTTTTTCCCCCGGCTTGCTCTTGCCACGTGGGATAAAGGGGACTTTCGTAAGGACAAAGCAGTCAAAGGCCGCCGCGCCGTCGTTGGCGGTCAGCTCGATGCGGAGCGTGTGCTTGCCCGCTGTGAGAGCCACTTCGCCCACCCCAACCCAGTTGGCTCCGACAAACTGCCGGATCGGGGAGTCGTCGAGGAGGGCGGGGTCTTTGCCGACAAACTGCCAGGGCTGCTGGTCGAAGCGCCAGCGAAACGGGCCGTGCTTCCAGAACTTGCGGGCGTAGAAATCATAGCTGCCATTTTCCACAACCGTGACCTCGTACTCCAGATACAGCGGCAGGCTCCGTGGCCCCTCCGCACCGATCCACGCCCCGCCAGAGAGCACCGCTTTCTCGGTATCGCTGGCGGGCATAAACGAGTGGCGCGTCGGAAAGTTCGTCGCCTTCGGGCTCTCCGCCTCGAACCAGAGAAAGCCGCTCCCCGTGTTTTGTGCCTTCGCACACGCCCCGGTGAGAAGTCCTAACGCCGTTGCCAGAAAAACAATCCCTCGTCGCATGCATCTATGGTACCCGAGGGAGCCTGTCAGCGATAGAATAGCCTCACGATGAAGCCCCACTCCAAGTTTATTCTGCTGGGGCTCGTGCTTGCCGGGATCTTTTGGGGAGTTTGGGGCTGGCAGCGGGCAAAGACGCCGCTTCCGCCGCTCACCAAGTCGCTCTGGTACTGGCACCGCCCGTTTCTGCTCAAAGACGAGGAAGTGGCCCAGCTACGCACCGCGGGCGTGAGTGAGATTTTTGTACACGCGGGGCTACTCTACCGGCGTGATGAGGATGGCACGCTGGGAGTGACGCTCGGCCAGAGCTGGAAGAGCCGCGCCGATGGGCTCAAAGTGCACGTGGTTTTCAATGCCTCGGCAGACGTGCTCTCGCGGCTCGAAAAGCTCCCCGAAGAGACGCTGGCTGAGACGATGGCGAGCGCGGCTCGTACGCAGAAACAGGCGGCGCAGAAAGTGGGAGTCGAGGTGATTGGCCTCCAGTGCGATCTGGACTTTCCCACGCGCCTCCTGCTGCGCTACGCCACGCTAATCAAGCTCCTGCGCTCCAAGCTGCCTGGCTGGCAGCTCTCCGCGACACTACTCTCGACCTGGTACACAAGCCACAACTTAGATGCTGTGCTGGACGCGCTGGACTTCTCCGTGCCGCAGTTCTATGAGTCGCAGACCCCACGGGGCTACGCCGACTTTACCCCGATCTTCAGCCCCCGAGTTCTGGAGCGAGGGCTCGCCACCGCAGGCCGACGGGGCAAGCCGTTTCGCGCCGGGCTACCCGCCTACGGCCACGCGCTTGTCTTCGATGGCCCCGGTCGGCTACGCGGTATGTACCGTGATGGGGGGGCTGACACGCTCGCTTCTGATCCCGCCTTTCACTGTCTCCGCGCCGAGACCGATTCTGTCACGGGCAACCGGCGGCTGGAGTTCACGGCGGCGCAGGCGGGTGCTGTGGACTTCCGCATTCTCTTCGACCTGCCTACCGCCCTCTCCGTGCAGAAAGCGCTGGCACTCACCATGGCAAATCGGCCACGCAACTGCACCGGATTCGTTCTCTTTCGCCTGCCAGAGCCGGGCGAAACCTCGACCCTACCGCTTCCCACGCTTACCGCACTCCTAAAAAACCAGACCCCGATACTCCGTCCGCGTATCCGCATTCGCACCAAGCCTGCCGCCGCTTGGAGCGCGATTGAGGGCGGTGGTGAGGCGGGCACGCTGGTCTTTGTGGACCTGATCAACGATGGTGATGCAGGCAGTGCACTAGGGCCAGAAACCGTCACACTTGATCTGGAGCTGACGCGTCCGGGCGTCGTGGACGTAGCGCCGGGTGGCTTTGCCAAGGCGACGCTCTTTGCCGAAAGTCCCGAGCGCGCGGTCAGCCCTCTCCGGGCCACAGGAGTGCGCTGGAGCGCGGCGAACCTGCCTCCCAAGACAACCCTTACGGTGGGGCCGCTACGGCTCAAAGGCTCGGAGATCGGCACGCTCAATGTGCACTGGCGCGTGCTGGCACTAGACGGTAAAACGGCACAGGTAGGAGAGGGGAAATGAGACAGAGAAGCGTTGTTTTGGTTGCCTTGCTGGCGCTCACCACACCGTCATGGGGAAGCTATGGGGATCACCTTGCCTCGGTGCACTTTCATAGTGCACAGCCCGATTTTGGCATCGCCCCCCGCCGTGGCCGTGTCTGGAATCGTGAGGACGACGATCGCCCCGGCTTATATACGTACGGATTGGATCAGGTGCGCCACCAAGAGCTGAGCGTGGAGCGGGATGAGGAGCGTGCCGCAAAGCGGCTTCGCGCACTTGGGAAAACACAGACGCTGGCAAGGGTGGCCGTTGGAAAAGACGATTTTGTGGGTGCCCGGCGGCTCTGGGAGGGATTTGTCGCACGCTTTGGAGCTAGTGGCGAGGTGCAGGACCGGCTTGAAGTGCTGGCACACCCAAACCCACCTGCCGAGCCGGTGCGG
>NZ_JANNYP010000090.1:0-6471 GCF_031410135.1 Armatimonas sp.
CCACTCGATGCGGCCTGTCAGCGCAAGTCCTGGTGCGGTAAGATGCTCCGCTTCGATGGAGGCAGCCCGTAGGCGCTCACCTGGCGCACTTCCCGCTGTCCCCACGAGCAAGAAACGAGAGTTTTCCCTGAACTGGTAGGTTCCCAGCGCACTCACCAGCGAGCCTGAGCCTCGGCTGTAGCCAAAGAGTCCCACACTGCTGGCCCCCAGGCGACGGAAGGCATGGGCATAGACACCGTTGCTGCCACCAACCCGCGCTTGTTTCCGCAGACCTAGTGCTCCCTCAAACGGAACGCCGACCGAGAGATAGGTGCCATCGGGATTCGAGCCGCCACGCCCGCTGAAGTAGTCGGCGCGAACCGTGGGAACAAAGTCTGTCGGAGAGAAGCCTCTGAGGGTGGAAGAGAGTGAGCGGGGCAAGACACCCGTCAGGGTATTGACGGGGTCGTACTGGTACATCAAAGCACTACTCTGCCCCGCCACAATCGCCAAGCCCCGACGGCTCGTCGGAAGCGCGATATAGGCTCCTTTAAGGCTTCCCTGCTGTGCCTCATCCGTGGTGACGGGAAACGAGGAGATAAAGTAGCCCGCATCGGAGATATTGAGCTGCGCAGAGCGGATCTTGGTGGTGGTGCGAGACTTCTGCCCGCTCTCCTGACTGGCGTTTACAATCAGGGAGAGGGGAAGTGCTTTTAGCCCCGTTGTCTTCTCGGGTTCCTGACCGGCAGGCCAGCGAAAGTAGTTTGCCTGAAAGGTCAGCCCAAAGCGATTGAGCGACGGGGCAACCGTGTGACACGTGGCGCAGGAGACTTTGTAGCGCAGTGCGTACGAGGGCAGCGCCCAGGCACGCACCACACTGACAAGCAAAACCGCGATCAGAAAAAACAGGCGTTGCATAGATTATTTTTTTAGTTAAACGTCACGTCGTGGGTATGTGAAGCGCCCAAAGCGCTCGTCTTGGTAACTTTTGTGCCATTGCGGATACTCACGACCTCAGCGCCCGTAAGATCAAAGGTATGGTTATGTGCGGATGAGCCCTGGATATTCAGAGAAAGTCCACCGCCTGCGGTAAGCTGCGCTCCCGTGATAACGGCAGTATGACCATGGTTAGACGAGATCGCCGAGGCGCTTTTGTCGGGCACGGGGGTGGGCGTGGGAGTCGGTGTAGGCGTAGGGGTTGCTGCAACGGGAGTTGGTGAGGGGGTTGGTGTAGGAGCCGGGCTTGCTGTGGGCGCGGGTGTGGCGGTAGCGACGGGAGTTGCTGTCGGACTAGGAGAAGCCGTGGGCGCGGGTGTGGGAGTCGGCTCGGGGGTGGAGCTGCTTCCACAGCCATCTAGCGTGAGCGTCGCCCCTCCGAGCAGTAAGAGTGCTGCTTGAACAGAGATCTCACGGCGGGTGAATGTTGTTGCTTTTTCTTTTTCCATAGGAATGTTGCTCTCTTCAGATATGTTGTCTTTATCGTTTCGGATATGCTTTCTTTATCGTTGCTTACGCGACAAAAGTTGGACTATCTCCAATTTATCTTTGTTCCCTGTAATGTTTGTGTGATGGTGAGCTGGGAAAGCACGAAAGGGTGGGCGACACTAAGCGAAGGCGGGAGAGAGCACCGAAGATTGCAAAGATATTACAAGCGCCATAGTGTTGCTAGAGGTGGAATGCCAGTGGTCGCTCCCAGCATCTGCACACACGCGGCCCCAACTTTGTTGGCGAGCATGGCGGCTTCCCTCGGAGACATTCCCCGTGAAAGCCCCACCAGAAAGCCACCGCACCAGGAATCGCCCGCGCCGAGCGTGTCCACCACGGTGACATTGGGAATGCCAGAAACCAGCACGGGCTCTTTTCCTGGCTCCGCGACCCAGCAGCCCTCGCTCCCCACTTTGATGACCATATTCAGCGCGGGATTCACGGCGCGGCAGGCGGCAATCTGCTCAGGCACCGTGGCTTTTCCGCAAAGCTGGTGGATCTCGTCTATCGAGGGCACGAACCAGTCGAGATAAGAAAGCGCGGGAGCCAAGCCACTCCAGCCTGCGGAGCGTGGGTTCATCACGGTGTCGAGCATCGTCAACATGCCGCGTTTTTGTGCCTCGGCCAGCACCTTGGCGATGGGTTCTCCCTCAAGCGAGGGCATAAGCTGCAAGCCCGCGACATGGAAAAAACGCGTGCCCAAGAGCGCGTCCCATTCCACATCATCTGCGCTTAGCGTGGCATTGGCTCCCGGCGCATGGAGAAATGAGCGCTCGCCGTCGTTGTGCACCAGAACCAGCGACGTTGCCGTGGGAGCGTGAGGATCACAGGCGACCGCATGGGTGTCCACACCCAGCTTGCTCAGTGCCTCCGTGAGAAAGGCCCCAAAGTTATCATCGCCCACTTTTCCGACAAGTTTTACCGGCAGACCGAGCTTGGCGACGGATGCGGCGGAGTTGGCCGCATTTCCCCCGATATGTAGCTCGACGCGCTCAATCAGCTCCAGTGTCCCCCGCGCAGGGAGCGCATCCACGGGCTTGGCGACCACATCCGCGACCAGAATTCCCAGACAGGCAATCATGAAGCCGCCAGCTCGCCGCAGGAAGAGAACGCCTGCTGGGGACTGTCACCGCACGCAGGCTTGCCGACAACACGCAGGCCCACCAATGTCACGGGAACGGCAAGACTCAGCACAAACGCCTGGCCCTCGCGCAGTCCTTGGGGATTGGTTGCCGTGGTTGCCGGATAGCTCGCCAGCTCCCCGAGCTTTTCCCACGGGCCCTCTTTGGTGCGCTGCACCTCGATCCAGGGCTTCGTCTCCGACGCATCAAACCAGCCACCGTCATGGAAGCTGCGTCCGTGGCAGTAGGTAATCTTGGTCGCAGTCTTAGGCGTGGCAAAGCTCAAGCTAAACCAGTACAGAGGCGGCTTAGAGCCATCAAACGTGACGACTAAGCTCTTGGGATCGCCATCACAGATTGAACCCTCCACGTTTCCCGAGCGGCTCCGGTCTTCCTCTAGCCCCCCCGCCCCTGCAGGCAGGGGAGACCAGATCTGGTACTTCTCGCCGTTTGCACCCGCTTCGGCAAAGAGCACGTCTTGGCCGTTCTGCGATGCCAGCACAAACGGCCCGAGAGTTTTGGCTGTGCGACCCGCATTGGTAAACGTGCCTTCGATAGTCTTTGGAGTGACGCTCATCGCCAGCGTGACCGTGTCGCCCTTTTTCCAGGTCTGAGAACGGACAGAGAGAGAGGTGAAGGCACCACGGAGAATCGTACCTGTACGGGTCTTGAAGCTTCCCCACTGTGGAAGGCGGATGGCGATCGCAAACGCGACAGGACGCTCTGGCTCCAGTGTCAGGACAAGCTCACCCGGCTTGGGAAACGGGCTTTTCTGGCTCACCCGCACCACGACGCCATTCAGAGTAACCGTTGCCTCGAAACTATCTACCGTGGTGATAATCAGCTCTCGGGTATTTCTGCCCGTAAAGCAGACACTCTGCGGCGCGAGGGCCATGCCGCGTGGGCCGGACGAGACGCAGCAGTTGATGCCAGGGCCATAGGGCTTGGTGCCTTCGAGCGCGGTGTAGTAGCACCACTGGGCACCATCCGGGCGCTGAGCGGCAGCGAGGTGGTTGTACTGCGAGCGCTCGATCTCGTGGGCGTACTTGCCCTGGCCCGTGAGCCGCAGGAGCTGCCAGCTGAGCTGGAGCCAGGTCACCGTGACGCAGGTCTCACCGATATTATTGCGCGGCGCATTGGGTAGCGCATGGTCGTCGTGGAAGTGCTCACCGTAGCTCATCGAGCCCGTGAGATAGAGCTGGTTGGCCACAATATCGTCCCAAGCCTTCTGTGGCCCGACCAAGTAGCGCTTCTCCCCCGTCTCGCGGTAGAGCTCGCACAGCCCCACCAAGTTCGAGAGCATCTCGTAGGCTTTCCCATTGGCGGTCTTATTGACCTTTCCCGTGGCCGTCAGTGTGGAGAGTACTTTGGGGCCGCGTGGTTCCTCCCACGCCACCTCGACGATATAACGACAGAAGTCTAAGTATTTTTTGCTCTTGCTGGCGCGGGCGAGCAGCACCATCGGCTCTAAGACGCTCGTGGCGGCCATCCCGACGTGTGTTCCCGCGCTGAGAAGGCTCTTCTGTCCCGGCTCCGTGCCAAACGTGGCGCAGAGCAAGTCCCCCATGCGCTGGCAACAGGCGAGCGCGGCGGCGTCTTTGGTGTACTCCCACCAGGTCAGCAAGCCAATCAGGCAGTACTTATGGCTCCAGACATCCCAGTCCGCGCCTTTATAGAGCCCGAAACGCTGGCCCTTCACGTAGGTTCCGAGATACCCATCGGCTTCTTGACACGCGATCAGCTCTTTAACGGCACCAGCGAGCTTCTCTTTGAGCTTTTCATCGCCCGTATTCTGCCAGGCCAGAGTCGCGGCGTGGAGCCACTTGCCGATATGCTCCCCGATCCACGGGTGGCTTCCGGGGCGCTGCTTGTAGCCAGCAAGTAGCGGCACGAGGTCCACATTGAGAAGTCGCGTCGCTTCATTCACAACCACACGCTTGCCCAGCCAGCCGGTTAGCTTCACCTGCGAAGGAGCCAGTGGCTCAAAGACATCTTTGATCATGGTGGCTTAGTATACTCCAGCGAGGCAGAGTTGGAGTAGAATAAGACATGAAAGAACTTCTCCTCCTCGGACTTCTCCTGGCACAAGTGCAACCTCCCAAGCCCGCGCCGCTCTACGACGAAAAAGCCAACGGGGCACAGCAGATCGAAAAAGCGCTGATCGAGGCCAAGCGTGGCAAGAAAAATGTGCTACTACAATTTGGAGCCAACTGGTGCGGCTGGTGCCATAAGCTCCATAAGCTCTGCGACGAAGACAAGGCAATCGCTGCGGAGCTGAAGAAGAACTTCGTGGTGGTCTTGATTGATGTGGACAAGAAGCACAACGAGGACATCAACAAGCGCTACGGCAACCCCACCCAAAAGGGTCTTCCCGTAATCGTTGTTTTAGACCCTACTGGCAAGCAGCTCACCACGCAAGACACCGGCAAGCTAGAAGAAGGCGACCACCATGACCCTGCTAAAGTGCTCGCCTTTCTCAAACAGTGGACGCCGAAGCGCTAGCGATGAAAAACCCACAAGACTCCAAGCGGACGCTTACCCCAGAGGGCTTCGAGTTTCCCACAAACACTCCTCGCTTTGTCTATCACTATCCGGTGCCCAAGGCGACAGCCAAGGTCTATCGCGGCACGTGGATCGCGGAGAACGCGGAGGAGATTCGCCCGAACCTGACGATTGCAGCGGCGGATGTCACTCCCGGTAAAGAGAGAGTGCTCAACTTCCGCCTCACCAAACCCAAAAGCGACTGGCCCCAGGGACTCTATCGGTTGGAGATCCGCGCCGACGGCAAGCTGGTTCATACCGTTCGCTTCTTCGTACGAGATCCCGCCTAGCCGGTGGTCTAAGAGCAAGAAAGGGCGGCCATTTGGCCGCCCTTTCTTCTTGTCTTACTTCTTGGGGAAGTACTTTTCAACCGTCTCCTTACTCGGGGGCTTGGTGCCCAGCGAGACAAAGAGCATCAGGAGCGCACTTCCAACCACCATCGGGACGACGGGCAAGTAGCCCATTATGGTGATCTGGGTCGGTGCACGCAGGAAGAGCCGTCCCAGCTCCGGGTAGATAGGAAGCTCGGTAATGGGCTTCTTTTTGGGCGCACCCGGCGGAGGTGGGGGAGTGGTTTTATCCGCAGCGGCTTTGGCGGCAGCGGCTTGGGCAGCTTGCATCTTTAGCCCTATCGGCTCAGAGATATTGGTGAGGTACCCTGTGACAAAAAGACAGATCGCAACCCAGATAGCAGCGGCCAGTGCCCCCCACTTGGTACTACGTTTCCAGAAGAGTGCGGCGATCATGACGGGTGCAAGCGCGGCAAAGCCGGAGAAGGCAAAGCGCACAGCCAGCTCGAAGATGCTCTGTGGCTTTGCCAGAGCGATCAGATAGGCAACCACAGTCAGGACGACAATAAAGCCACGGGCAAAGAGAATACTGCTCTGCTCTCCGAACTTCTTGCGTCCACCGTAGTGATCGAAGATGTCTTTGGTAAACATGGTCGAGAGTGCCAGCACCTGGTGCGCATCGCTCCCCATGACCACGGAGATAATCCCCGCCCCCAGAATCCCTGAGATCCAGACGGGCGCGTACTTGGTCAGTAGCATCAGCAAAACGCCATCAGACTCCGTGCCTTTGAGCCCTGGAATCACTTGCGCTCCAACAATACCTAAGAAGACACTCGGGAGCCAGACGGCCATGATCGCCAGCGGATAGGCCACGACCGTGTTCTTAAACGCCGACATTTTCTTGGCCGACAGGCACATAATGGACATGTGCGGGAACATGATGGAGCTGAGTGGGATCAGGGAGTAGCTCCAGAAGACCTCGGCGGGCATGCGCTCACGGCTTAGAAGAAAACCCTTGGGCGATGCTCCGAGCTTTGTGAGTGCCGCACCAAAAC
>NZ_JANNYP010000091.1:0-26612 GCF_031410135.1 Armatimonas sp.
GTACTCGGGTAGGTGCTGGAGTTGGCGGTGGGGTGGGGGTGGGGGCAGAACCGTCGCCTCCACTGCCTCCACAGCCCATGAATACACCGTAGCCCGATAACACTAGAAAACCAATTAAAACACGACGTTGTATCACATCATCTATGATACCTCACCCCTATTTGAGACAGCCACATCCAAAATAGGAAATGCTTTGGCAGCACCGGCATAGTGAATTATCTCCTTCTATTTCTAAACCTGTGCAAAGGATATTCGCTCCCTCATGTGGTGAGGAATCTTTTGGGGGAGGGTAGAATAGGTGTATGCTGGCCCCTTTCTTATGCCTCCTCCTAACTCTCACCGAGCCCATTTCTTATAAGATTGCCCTCACGGATGGCACCAAGACCACTGCAAAGCTTACGCTATCGGCAAGCCCCGAGGGGCCAGTACGTGTCGAGTCCGACGATACCATCTCCACGTTTCGCCCCTATGCCGTCAGCGGGACCACCGCGACTGTCGTGGGAAAGCTCTCGCGCTGGGAAGCACTGCCCGTCCGCGGTGGCTGGAAGCTCCAAAAGCCGCTGGGGGGCGTGATTCCGCTGGATGCGCCACTCCTAACCTTCCACGACCTGCGGCTCTTTCTGGGTAAGCGGATCGCGGAGCGAGAGGCGGCAGGCAAGCCGCTGCGGTTCTGGCAGCTTGGCTACACCCGCGAGCGACCCGCGCTGGACTTGGTGGAGCTGACAGCGGATGGCGCGATTCCGATGCAAGTGGGGGGTAAGCGGGTGATCGCCAAGCGCTACCAGGCCAAGGTGACACTGGGGCTGACTCAGAAAGTCGAGCGCAGCACGATCCATCTGGGGCCATCCGGGGAGCTAATCAATGCAAGCCCTCCCTTTGTTAGCTCGGACTTGCGGGCGCAAACCATTCTGGCGGAAGCTCCTAGTGGAGGATTGGTCATTACCTACCGTCTGCCCGGCTACACGTTGCGTGCGGAGCCGTTTGAGGGAGGTTACCAGGTAAAAGTGCTTGTAGACGATAAGGCGGTTCCCGGAAGCATTACCACGGATCTGACCGGCAAGCCGCTTCGCATTGAGAACGAGTTTCCCGGCAAGCCCTTTGTCGGATTGGTCGAGTCAGGGAGTCTGAACTGGAGTATGGACACGCCTCAGATCGCTCGGACAGTCTTGCCCGACCCTGATGACATCGTGCTCTTTCCAGCACAGCTCTTTGCCACATCGGTGTGGGAGAAGAGATTTACCACTGTGGGTGAGTTGCACGAGGCGGTTCTCTTGCTGATGCACGACGGCTTGCCCGATGAAGTCACGATTGAGCGCGTTGCCGACCCTGCCGAGGGCCTGCACCGTTACCGCTTTACGAGCGAGAGCTTCAAGGCCGATCTCATCACCGACGGCACCCGACTACGACTCCTTCGCCGCCCCGAGGGAAGCCAGGTGGTGTCTGGTGATGGAGAGGCTTTAGGCGCGGCCTACCCCACGCTCGCTTGGCTGTAGACTGCGCAAGAGCTCCGTGGCTCGCTCAAGAGTCTCGGGCTTTTTGCAGTAGCAGAAGCGAATGAGTCGAGCACCGTCGGCACGGTTTTTAAAGAAGCTGCTGCCAGGGACAACCGCTAGGCCACGCTCGCGAACTAGCCACTGCGCCAGTGCCTGATCATCGGGGAGGCCAAACGCTTCCAGCCAGCGCGACGCGTCGGCGAGAATGTAGTAGGCACCAGGCGGTGTCTCCGCGACAAGGCCCACGTCGCGCACGACTTTCAGAAAGCTATCGCGCTTCTCTTTGTACTTTGCCGCCAACTCCGCGTAGTAGGAGTCTGGGAAGCCCAGCGCCATGGCTGCGCCTTCCTGAAGCGGTGCCGCTGCCCCGACCGTCAAAAAGTCGTGGACGCGCCGGATCGCCACCGTTGCCTCGGGGGGCGCGATGAGCCACCCGATTCTCCACCCGGTCGCACTGTAGGTCTTGGAGAGGCCGGTGATCGTCACCGTGCGCTCCGCCATTCCGTCAATATCCGCAAGGCGGTGGTGCGTCCCTTCGTAGACCAGGTGCTCGTAGATCTCATCGGTGATCGCAACAACGTCCCACTTCTGGCAGAGTGCCGCAATCCAGCCCAGCTCCTCAATAGAGAACACTTTCCCTGTGGGGTTGTGAGGAGTGTTGACAATAATCGCTCTGGTCTTCTCATTAAACGCGGTGGCAAGCTCCTCGGGATCGAGCCGCCATGTTGGGGCGTGGAGGCGCACGAATCGTGGTGTTGCGCCCGAGAGCACGGCATCCGGCCCGTAGTTTTCATAGAACGGCTCAAAGACGATTACTTCGTCGCCCGGATCGGTGAGGGCCAGAAGTGCCGCCATCATCGCCTCGGTTGCGCCACAGGCCACCGTGATCTCCCGCTCTGGGTCGGGACGAGCTCCGTAGTGTCGCTCCGTTTTTGCTGTAATCGCCTCTCGCAGCGACTTTGCGCCCCAGGTAATCGCGTACTGGTTAATATCTGCCCGAATCGCCGCGCATGCTGCCTCTTTCATCGCCTCAGGTGCCGGAAAGTCTGGGAAACCTTGCGCGAGATTGACGCCGTCCGGGCCACCGTGGGCCAGAAAGAGGCGGGTCATCTCCCTGATCACGGACTCTTGAAACTGTGCGGCTTTTTGCGACGTACGAATAGGCATGGTGGCCTATTTTACCCCGGTTCACGGTGCGGGGTAGAATACGACTTAGACCATGCGCATTCTGCTCCCGCCCTCTGAGGGCAAGACCTCTCTTCCAAAAGGCTCACCGGTAGATCTGACCAAGCTGATATTTCCTGAGCTCAAAGCGCCCCGCCAGCAGCTTCTGGACACACTCACCACGCTCTGCAACAATGAGCCTCAGCAGGCGCTTCGAGTGCTGGGGCTGACCGAGAACCAGACCGACGAAGTAATCCGTAACCAGGGACTCTGGAGTGCACCGACTGCCCCTGCGTGGCAGGTCTACACGGGTGTGCTCTACGGCCAGCTCGATACGGCGACCCTCACCAAAGCCCAGCGGCAAAAGCTCACCGACTCGGTCTGGATCGCTAGTGCGCTCTTTGGCTTTGTCGGGTTCGCCGATCTGATTCCCGCCTACCGCCTCTCGGGGGACACGACTCTGCCCCAGATAGGTGGACTCGCAGGTTTCTGGCGCGACTCTCTTACGCCGCTCTTAGCAAGCGATCCCGAACTCTTGCTTGACCTACGCTCGGGGAGCTATGTGAAGCTGGGACCGCTGCCCGTAGGTGTTGCCGAGCGAGCCATCACGGTGCGCGTGCTCCAGAAAATGCCCTCGGGGGCACCTAAGCTGATTATGCACTTCAATAAAGCGACCAAGGGACGCATTGTCCGGGCGATTGCACAGTACCGGGGGACACTTCGGACCGCACGGGAGCTGGCACAGCTGGTTGCCACTCTGGGAGCCGATGTGGAACTTTTGCCTCTGACGAAGCCGGGACAGGCGCAGCAACTTGAGATAGTGCTGCCCAACTTAGGGTAAAATAGAGGGCACATGAGGCTCAATCAGGCGGAGGTTAGCGAGAGTAGTTCCAACAGTACCCGGCAAGGGCGCTCCGAGTGGCCCGATGCAGTGGCCTACCGCGAGGCCATCCAGAGTCCAGGGCTGACCCTCGGCGACCCGCTACTAACGGGGGTGAAGGTCGCTGAGAACCGACAAGGACTGCCCATTGCCTACACCGGGCGCTTTGCCGTGGTGTTTCGCCTGCGCGGCCACGATGGCACGGACTGGGCGCTACGCTGCTTCACCAACCCGCAAGGAAGCTACGGAATCACTCGTGGGACACGCTACCGGCTCCTTGCTACCCAGATCGCCAACCTCGACGATGTCTTTGTGCCGTTTCGCTTTGTGGAGAGCGGGATGCGGATCGCCGGGAAGTGGTACCCGACCATTGCGATGCGCTGGGCACAGGGAACGACATTGGGGCGCTGGGTGGAGCAAAACCGCGATAATCCCGAGCGCCTGCGTCGCCTCGTGGGCTCGCTGGGGGAGCTGCTCCAGCGCTTAGAGACGGCGAGCATGGCCCACGGCGACTGGCAGCACGACAACCTGCTGATCAACGAAGACGGGAGCCATATTACTCTCGTAGACTACGATGGGATGTTTGTGCCGGGACTGGAAGGCTACCCCTCGCCAGAGCTGGGGCATGTGAACTACCAGCACCCTGAGCGGCAAGTCCAGCACTTCGGAGTCGGGCTGGATCGTTTTTCTTGCCTGGTGATGCAGACCGCCCTGCTGGCGATTGCCCGCGATCCAAGCCTCTGGACCAAGTTTGGCGATGGCGAGAGCCTGCTCTTTAAAGCCTCGGATCTGCGCGATCCGGAAAGCTCGCCCGTCTTTTCTTCACTGCGGGCCCAAGCGGAGCTTGATAAGGATGAAGAGCTCGCCGACTCTCTGGCTCGTTTGAGTGATGCCCTCGCCCATGGCCCTGACTCCACTTTGCTTCCCGCCATCATCACCGAACCACCCAAACCACTCCCCGCAGAGCTTGTTGGTCCCCCCGAGCCGACGGTTCAAGAGCGCCATGAGAAAGCCGAGAACCTGGACTGGATTCAGACCTACAGTGAGGTGGTGACGCATGACAAGTGGTGGCAGGCGGGCACGAGCTACCGTCACATGGGGCAACGCCAGGCTACCAAAGATGTCTTTCGCTACCTGATTCAGCTCAATGAGTCGGCGTTTGCGGAAAGAGAGAAGAAAAACCTCCTCGCTGTCCGGGCAGCGCTGGCGGGTGTGGTTTTGGTGGCCCTGCTTCTCGCGCAAGTTGTGCCCGGCACCTACCTGCCGCTATTTTTACTACTCTGGCTGGTCAACGCCGTCGGGATCGGCTACGCCAACTGGCCACACCGCAAGCTCCTAGACGAGCTCAATGCGGAGATCGCCAAGATGACCCAGCTTGCTGCCGAGCGTAAAGACCGGGTCGCCACCCGTACCCGAGGAGCCTCGCCGCAAGCTCTGCAAGCGGCGCAAGGGGCACAAGCGGACTATGTTGCGGAGAAGCTACGGCAAGTACTGGTGAACCGGGTCATCACGATCCACGGGATGCCGGTTCAGGTCAAGCGTGAGCTAGAAGCCGTCGGGGTGACCAATGCTTTGGAGCTCTCTCGCCGCACCAACTTGCCCGGGATTCCTCAACACCAGATCACGACCCTTCAGAACTGGTGTCGTGAGATGGAAAAAGAGTTTGAGGACGAGTGGCACAAGTTTAGTACTTCGGCGAAGAACGTTAATGTAGATATCCAGCGCCTGGAGATGGAAGTCGCCGAGTTTGAGCGGGAGAGCACCCGGCTTCAAAAAGAGCGCGAGCAATTTCCCACGACAAATCTGCGTGCCTACCTGAAAAATCTCCTTCCGTTTCTAAAGATCTGATTTTGATGGGCATTGACGATTTCTTGATGCATCTTCGTGCAGAGCGCGGCCTTTCGGAGAACACAGCATTGGCCTACAGACGTGATCTAGCGCAGTGGGAAAAGAGCCAGCTCCCTCTCACCTCCGAAGGAATAGAGCGCTACTTAGCCCAGCTCCATACCGCTGGACTCGCGCCTGCCAGTGTCGCCCGGAAACGTGCTGCGCTCTCTTCGTATTGCCGGTTTCTGAGCCGTGAGGGCGAGCTAGAGACCAACCCGGTGGCGGTGGCCGCAAGTCTGACGCGCCCGGAGCGCAAGCTGCCCCATACCCTGACTACCACCCAGCTTCTGGAGCTGCTTCGTGCCCCAGACCGTACCACGGCAAAAGGAAGGCGCGATGCGGCACTTTTAGAGCTACTCTACGCAGGAGGCTTACGTCTCTCGGAGGCACAGCACTTGCGCTGGGGTGACCTTGACTCCAAGCAGGGGACGATCCTCGTGCAAGGCAAGGGCGGCAAAGAGCGGCATGTTCCGCTTGCCGCTATCGTGTTTGAGAGTTTGCACCTACTGTGCTCCGAGAGCGTCAAACCCAGCGAACCCGTTTTTGGGGGTGTGGGCCGGGTGACACTCTGGCGGGCTGTCAAAGAGAACGTGCTCACGGCAGGGCTAGGGACGAACCCCTCGCCGCACTGGCTGCGTCATAGCTTCGCCACCCATCTGCTCAACCATGGTGCGGATCTGCGTGCCATCCAGGAGCTCCTGGGCCACGCTCGCATCACCACTACCCAGATCTATACCCACGTCGCCACCGAGCGCCTGAGGGTTGTCTACCGCGCCGCTCATCCACGGGCCTAGCCTCTCAAAGTAGCACGGGGAGTACGTCCCCTCGTGTTTCTGGTCAGCGCCGCTGGCTTGGGCTCCGCGGGAGCGAAGAGTGCATCGAACCAGTGCATGTCTTTTGCTAGGCGCAAGGCGGGATTGCTCTCGATCAGGCTACGTGGCGGCAGGCAGTGAGTGCTCTTACAGCGGGTCAGCCAGCGCTCCAGCCCTACCAGATCGTTCTTTGAGCCGCAGAGGCACGCCAGAAAATACGCCGCAATTCCCGGATGCCCTTCTTCGGCGTGTGCTAGGTGCTCCTGCGCCTCCTGAAGATGCTGAAGTGAGCTCTCAGCGCGCGTCAGTTGTGCCCGTCGTGCTAGGGCCATCCCCCATAAGTACTCGATCTGCGGGTCCCCAGGGGCGTACTGAAATGCCTCATGGTACTTGTCACAGGCTTGTCGCAGAAGCTGCTCCGCCTCCACGCCGGTCTTGAGCTTTGCCTGCTCCGAGAGGGCCATTGCCCAGCGGGTCGCCGCTTCTGCGACGTTTTCCGAGGATGTCAGTGCGCCCGCATAGTGTGCGTAGGCTGTCTCAAAGAGGGCATCGGCTTCCAGGTTGGCCTTGAGCTGTGCCCGATCTACCAGGCTATCTGCCTCGCGAAGCTGTGCCGCGGCGACACTCGGATGAAGGATTTTGGGTGTGGGAAAGCCGGTGAGGGGCAGACGCTCCAAGAGCTGATCGGGCTGGGCGGCGGGGGAGAGAGTCTCCAGTACAGCCTGCGGGTGCTCTAGGAGGCGATCCGCAAAGTCTGCTGAGAAGACCCCGAGCTGCCGGACGAGCTGAACCAAGAATGTATCCGCATCGTAGCCCGGCACCCAGTAGGCCTCTTTCCCTGGCCTGATAAGGCGCTTCAGTACACGCTCTAAGGGAAGCATCTCCCCGTCCCCCACCCAGTAGAGGCGATTCTCATAGCGGGAATGGGCAGCAAGGCGTGGGAAGAGGGTGCTGTCTGCACCGCGGTAGCCGATGACGATCACGGGGCGGCTGTGGCTGGCTTCCTCAAAGATCGCACGGAGGAGCCGGGGGCGTTTTCGACCGCTTAGCGCACTCTGTCCCTGGAGATAGAACAGGGCCTGCTCGGGAAGCTCCGCTAAGTCATCGAGAGAGAGCTGAGGGAGATTGTAGACGGAGGGAAACTCGCCGGTGAGAGCACAGGCACGCGGCAGGAGAGGGTCGAAGTTCGTGGTGAGCACACGGTCCACAAAACCGCCTTTGATTAGATGAGCAATGGCGAGATGTGCGGGATTGACACGGGCTTTTTTGACAAATTTACCGACAAGGGCGCGGCGCTCAAGCGGAGAGAGGGCGTGCAGATAGGCATCGTAGCTACGCTCGGTTGCACGCTGTGCCGCTTGAGGATACTCCTGTTCAATGCGCTGAACAAACTCCTCGGCGAGGGGGATCCCCGCAGATACTGAGCAGCCCGCACCGATCACCAGAGTCGCACGCTCCCCGCGTTTCTGAGCACGCAAGAGGGTCTCCCGCACATCCTCTAGCTCACGCTTCCTATCGAACATAAAAAACCAGCCTCCACCTTTGATGGTGGGAGGCTGGCCTTTATACGCTTAACCGTATCGTCGCGGGTTTTACTTAGACACCGTCGGCGACAAACGGGAGCAGGGCGATCTCACGAGCACGCTTGATGGCCTGTGCCAGCGGACGCTGGTGTTTGGCGCTGGTGCCGGTGGTGCGGCGAGGCAGGATCTTGCCGCGCTCGCTGACAAAACGTCGCAGAAGAGAGACGTTCTTGTAGTCAATGAAATCCACTTTCTGCACGGTGAAGTAGCAGACTTTTCGCTTGACTTTTTTGAATTTACGGGGCTTAACCGTCTTTGAAATGGTTGCCATTTTAATTTTCCTTAGCTCTATCGCTACTCAGCAAACGGGTCGCTGAGGTCGCTGTCATCGTAGTTATTCTCGGGCACCTGCCGTGCGCGTCCGCCGCCACCGCCAGCGTAGCCAGCCTGTGGGCGTGCCGCCGCCGGTGCTGCGGCTCGCTCGTAACCGCCACCACGTGCCGCTGGGGCCGCTGCGGGTTGCTCATAGCCACCCGCATAGCCGCCTGCCTCACCGCCTTCTCCATCACGAGCTCGGTCGAGCCCCTTGAGGTTGTCGGCGACAATCTCGGCAGCCTTGCGCTTCTGGCCATCTTGCGTCTGGTACTCACGGATCTGCAGGCGGCCCTCGACGGCAACCAGCCTGCCTTTGGTAAGATACTGCGACGCAAACTCGGCACTCTGGCGCCAGGCGACGATATCAATGAAGTCCGCCTGCTTCTCCTGGCCCTGCTGCTTGGCTTCTTGAGAGAGGGGCCGATCCACGGCGATTCTAAACTGCGCCACGGCGATTCCCGAGGGGGTATATTTTAGTTCGGGATCTGCTACCAGACGCCCGATTAAGATCACGCGATTCAACATTCTCTTTTTATCCTTCACTCACAGACAAGCTGTAAGTCACTAAAGTCAACACTCACTTCACCTAGCCCTTAAGAGCGTCTCCCAGCGCTGGTGATCAACTACTCCTCGTCGCCCTCGGTACCCGGAATCTCGATCTCTTCTTCGTCTGAGGTCGAAGTTCCCAGGTCCGTGATCGGCTGAGGAGCCAGAGGCGCAGCCGCAGCGCGGGCAGCAGCGTCACGCTCACGGCGCTCTTGCTCAGCGGCACGGGTCTTAGAGGGGAACCGGTCCGCCTTCGGATCTTGCTTGACGATCATGTGGCGAATCACATCATCGCTGATCCGGAAAATACGATCGAGCTCGTTCTTTGCGGCTGCATCGCTGAGAAAGTTCACGACGATATAGCGACCTTCGCGGTGGCCCTTGATTACATAGGCTAGTCGTCGCGGGTCCCAGATATCAACATCTTCGACAGAGCCATTACTCTTGGTAATGACACCGTTGTATTTGTCGAGGATCGCCTTTACCTGGTCTTCAGCCAGGGTCGCGTCCACGATATAGATAGCCTCGTAGGCTGTTGCCATTTTAATTCTCCCTATGGTCTAGAATTTCGGCCTCTTTTTCGTACAAGAGAGGCAGGGGGTGAGATGATTACGCCTTGACGGCTGCTGCTGCCCGCTTCATAAGACGGGACTTGCGGCGCGATGCGGCGTTCTTGTGGATGATACCGCGTTTTGCGGTTCGGTCAATCACGGAGACAGTCTCCGAGAGCGAGGTCGCGATCTCCGCTGCATCACCGCCACGAATGGCAAGTGAAGTCTTCTTGACGAAGGTCTTCATCCTGCTCTTTGCGGCGTTGTTGCGATCCCGGCGCTGCCGGGAACGGATGACATCTTTAATGACCGATTTGATATTGGGCATGTAACTTTCTATCCTTTATTTTGTAGTAGGCGCAGAATCTGGTTGTAGCTTCTGCATAAGATCTCGTGCAAAGGGGGCGACCTTCCCTGTCAAAGTGGCTAGATTCATCTCCATCAGAACCTTGCCGTCGAGGGAGACTCCCTCCGGAACTTCCCGTTGCACATCGGTATTGACCAAGCGAAAGCGCATATTCATGCGTGCTCCGACTTGGTCTAAATAGGTTCGTAGCTCTTTGAGAGAGTCTACGGCCTTCTGGGGCTCAGCTTGGACTTCGGGCGACCAGGAGTAGCCAAGTGTGACAACTTTGTTCGATCCCTTAGTGCCAAACGATGCATCTGGAGGAAGACCAAGAAGCTCGCCCTCCAGACTCGGAGCATCTCCATAGGTCTGTGTCTGATGCGGTGCCGCTGCCGCTGCTTTGTTCTCTTCCTCTTGCCGAATCTCATTTTCTGACTTGGGGCGATTCTCGAACTGGGCGCGGTTAAGAATAACCATCCCACCAAGGCAAACTCCCACGACAGCGAGTAAAAGAGCCGTGTTGTTCTTGGGCCTCATGGTGCGCTTGCCTCCGGGATTCCGAGTGCTTTAAGCTGTTCACCCCCGCCTGTACCCGCAGCGGCTAAGATACGCTCCCGAATAACTTCCATGGGCAACGCTGCCTGCATAACAGCCTCCCGCAGAAATGTCTCTCGATCTTTGGAGAGGAGCAAGTCCAGCACCGATATTCCGAGTGTCTCCGAGATCGCAGAGAGAGCCGGTGAGAGAGCATGGATCTCATCTTCCGCACGGGCTCGCTGCATTCCTCGGTGAAGCTGTAGCTCCCGGATGGCGTTCTCGACCGGCGCCACGAGCACACTGTACTCATTGACTTTTTCCTGAATCAAACTAGCCACTTCTGAAGACATGCAAAAACCTCACCTTATTTTGGCGCAACGGCTAGTATATCGTAGGGAGGAGATAGCGTCAACCTCCACGAATAAATACTTCGATGCTACAAAAGATACTAGAGCGGGAACTTGCCAGCGGGTTTTCATCGCTGCCGGGCACCCACATTAAAGGAACTCTCCCCGTTCCTGGCGCACTGCTCAACCAGGCGCTCAAGGATGTTCTTGCCAAAAAAGGTGGCCCGGTAAAAGGCGTGATGGTGGCGCTTCTGGAAGGAAATAAAGCTATTGCGGTGATTGCGATTGATCAGTTTCTCTTGCCTAAGACCCTAGAGCTGCCCTTTACCATTGAGCCCGTGGTGGCTAATAATGGCAAGCTTGTCGCGGTGATTGAGTTGGAGTCACCGGGGGGGCTCGTCGGGGCGCTGATTCCGTTGCTGGCGGGGCTGATGCCGGGAGTGACAGCCAATGGCACCACCCTGAGCATTGATCTAGGCGCACGGGTGAAGGAGAAAAGTGGGCATGACTTTGCGCCGCTGATCGAGAGCCTGACCCTCAGCACACGCCGAGGCTTTTTAGACATTTCGTTCTCCCTACGCGTCCCGGAGGAGAAGGCATGAGAGAGCTACTAGAGAAAATCTTGTCGGGGGGAGGCAAAGAGCTGGCTGGCCTTGAGATTGAGGGGGTGATCCCGATTCGTCAAGAGCTGATTAATGAGACGATTGCTCAGGGACTGAAGCAGGGCCTGACCAAGGAGATCGAGCTTCCCAAAGAGGCAAAAGCGCCAGAGGCCTCACAGATCAACGCGCTCCTCGCTCACGTGAAGCGGGCAGAGGTGACAGCTGAAGACGGCAAGCTGACCATTGCATTTCACGTGAAGGTGACTTCCTGACCTCATGAGTTTTATCACCGAGGGGTTTCTGGCTAGCATTCCCGTACTGTCTGCCGACGAAGCGGCAGTGGTTCGGGAGCAGTTTAATGCCCTAGAGGCGCGGGTGGGGCGGGAGACTGCACAGATCGGGCTACTGGATCGGCATAATGAAGAGCCGTTTATCGCGGCACTGGCAGTACACCCGAAAGTGCTGGAGGCGGTGGAGACAGTCCTGGGGCCAGATTTCTTTCTGCTCGCAACCCACTTCTTCTGTAAGTACGGCGAGGGCGAAGCGGCGTCGAAGTTTGTTGCGTGGCACCAAGACGTGACCTACTGGGGGCTGGAGCCTGCCACTGCGGTGACAGTCTGGCTGGCAATTGACGATGCCGATGAAGAGAACGGGTGCATGCGGGTGGTTCCCGGCTCACACGCCGCAGGGATTCGGGAGCACACGAAGGCCCAGCAGGCGGGAAACTTGCTCAGTATCAACCAAGAGGTGCCGGTGACGGAAGAAGAAGAGGCGAGCGCGGTGAACCTGCCACTGAGAGCCGGGTTTGCCTCCCTACACGATGGCTGCCTCATTCATGGGAGCCTTCCCAATGTGTCAACGCGGCGACGCTGTGGCCTCACCCTGCGCTACGTACCAACCGAGGTCAAGCAGAGTACAACCAACTCCCATGGGAAGCGCTGGCACCCCACTCTGGTGCGCGGTATAGATCGGTATAGACACTGGATAGAAGAGTGAGTCGCGCTATGGCACCAGATATGCCTTGAGGGCGTCTTTCCAGTCCGGCATCGTGTCCATACCGCGTAGCGCGAGCATCCGTCGCTCCAGGGGCGAGACCTGGGGGCGCGATGCGGCAGGCTTGGCGGTGGCGACGTACTCGGCGAAGGTAGTGGCGAGAACGGGGGTGCTCAAACCAGCCTCTGCGACAATGAAGCGGGCAAACTCAAGAAGTGAGCACTGACCCGCGTTGGCAACATGATAGGTTCCCGGAAGGGGATCGGTAGCGAGATCCAGAAGGACACGGGCGAGATCCACTGTGGACGTCGGGCTGATAAGCTGATCTTCCACAAACGTTAGGCTAGGGCGGGACTTTGCGGCGCGCACAATGGTGTCCACTAGGTTCTTGCCCTGCTTGCCGTAGAGAAAAGACGTTCGGGCAATCATGTGCCGACTGGGAAGACATTGACGAACAAGACGCTCGCCCGCCTCTTTGCTCGCGCCGTAGACGCTCTGCGGGTTTACTGGGTCAAACTCATGGTAGGCACTCCCCTTGGTTCCGTCAAAAACAAAATCGGTGGAGATTTGTAGGAGCCACGAATTCGTTTCCGCACAGGCCGCCGCCAGATGGGCCGCCCCGAGGGCATTGAGCCGCCACGCTGCCTCAGGCTCGCTCTCTGCACCGTCTACATTGGTCCAGGCCGCGCAGTTAATTACGGTCTCAGGACGATTTACCGCTAGGCACGCCTTGACATCGTTTAGGTTCGTAATGTCGAGCGCCGTGCGGCCTTCCAGAGCAACAAGATCGTGGCCTCGGCGCTGTGCCTCAGCCACGACATCGCTTCCCAACATCCCGCCTGCGCCCACAATCAGCAGGCGCATGGCTTACTCGCGCTCGTCCATCGGGATAAACAAGAGACCACGCGGCCCCGAGTAGATAGACTCAGGCCGAATGATCAAGCTCTTGGGCATCTGCTCCAAGATATGGGCTGTCCAGCCACTGGTTCGCCCAACCGCAAAGACCGGCGTGAACATCTCTGAGGGAATGTCCACTGCGTGCAGAATCAGCGCGGCGTAGAGCTCAACATTGGCGCGGAGCTTGTTGCCCGGTTTACGCTTCTCCAGTTCGTCCACTGTGGTCTGCTCAACAATCTTGATCAAGTCAAGAAGGTGGTGGTCACCCGTCTCGTCTGCCATTTTATCGGCAGCGTCGGAGAGAAGGGCGGCGCGGGGGTCACGAACCTGGTAGACACGGTGCCCGAAGCCCATGATGCGCTCCTTGCGGTCTAGTGCGGCGCTAATCCAAGGCTGCACGTTCTCTGCCGTCCCGATCTCATCGAGCATGTCTAGCACGGGGCCGGGGACACCCCCATGGAGCCAGCCCTTGAGCGCCCCAATCGCGCCCGTCAGCGCCGAGACCATGTCCGAGTTTGTGGACTGAATCACGCGCCCTGCAAAGGTCGAGGCATTGAATCCATGCTCCGCAACCGCGACTAAGTAGGCATTGAGACCGGCGACACGCGCCTTACTCGGCTCCTTGCCCTCCAGCATGTAGAGAAGACCCTCTGCGAGACCGTGCTCGGGCTTTGGCTCGACGATCTCAAGACCCTCGCCTAAACGATACCCGTGTGCGACAACCGCAGCGATCTGTGCCTGGAGTCGTGCTGCACGGCGCAGTGCCGAAGGCATGTCTGCCGGGGCATTGATGGGCCAGTCCACCGCATCATCGCCGATGGTCAGTGTCGAGACCCCGATCCGCAGAATATCCATGCCGTCTGCAAAAGGCGCACAGGCCCGGAGGGTTGCCAGAGTGGGTTCGGGCAGCTCACGCGCCGCCGACATCTCCGCCTTGAGGGCATCGTACTCGCCACGGTTGGGGAGCTTGCCATGCCATAGTAAAAAGCAAACTTCCTCGAACGTGACATTTCCAGACAGAGAGCTGATATCGTAGCCGCGTAGGGTCAGCTTACCGTTCTGTCCGTCCACTTCCGCGATCTCCGTTTTGGCAGCGATAACGCCTTTTAAACCATCGTAGATCTTAGGTTCCGTTGTCTGGGTCTCAGGAGAACTCATGTTTTTCTAAACAATCCTTTTCGGAGGGAATAACCGAAGGATAGTACCTTGGTTCCCATTTTTCTGTCAACGTTATTTCTTGGTGGCAGTTGGTGACCAGACGGGTGAGTGTGCTCGTCCTTTGCCATTGGTGAGGTTCAGCGGGGTTGCTGTGCCGGTTGACGGAGTGATAAGAAGGTCGTTTGCAGACAGAAAGGCAAGAGAGCTACTGTCTGGCGACCACGTGATGGCGCTCACGGGCTTGTCGAAGATGCGCTGAGGCGGCTCTTGTGATGCTAGCCCTCCGACAAAGAGTCCTACTTTATCGGTATCGCCCTCCGTTACAAAAATACCCACCGTTTGATTATCGGGAGCGATGGCAAAACCCGAAGGGGAAAAGGGGAACGGAATGGCGTTGGCGGGCTTGAAGGAGCTATCGAAGCGCACCAGAAACGCCTGGCCCTCCATTGCATCCGTCTGCCCGCCCAGCTGACTAAGGAGGCCTGTGAGCTGGTCGGCTTCCGCTTGCCCCTCCTCCGTGTTCTTGGGTGTGGGAATCGTGATGGGCTCTTTTAGGGGGGAGCCACTACTAAACAGAACCACAAAACTTCCGTCACTGAGTGCCTGGAATTGAAGCTTTTGGGCGGAACCCAGAAGCGCAAGAGTCTTGTCGTTCTTGAGATAGACTGCCAGCACCTCACCCCGCTCGCGCTTGACGGCGGCAAGAATAATCTCGCCATCATTGGCAACCGCGAACCGGGCGACTCCTCCCTCTGCAAAGAGGGCACCCAGCAGAGCGTTGTCCCGCTTGTCTTGAACCGTCGGGAAGATTGCCGTAGCATCCGAAGCATCTGTTGTTGTCCGTGCTACTTTTCCGCTATCCAGAAAAAAGAGGTCGCGATCACTGCTAAACTGTGGCAGCTCTTTGGTTGCCGCTGTAGTGGTCAGAGTGATGATTTTACGGGCGGGAGCGGCTTCGGTCAGGCTAATCTGGCGCACACTATCAAGACTGCGATCCGCCGTAAATGCAAGATGCTGTCCCTCCTGCGAGAAGACGATCTCATCTTCCTGTGCGGGGGTATTGGTGAGGCGCACGGGCTCACCGCCGGTTGCGCTGGCGAGATAGAGATCTGTTTGGCCGTCTCTTTCCCATGCAAAGGCGATCTTACCTGCGGTACTGGGAACACCCGCAAAGGGAAGAGGAAACCCGCGCGAGCCCCAGAGAGCGAGGCCACCAAAAATACCCAGTGCCAGCACGGCAAGAAAAAGATTACGTAGAGTGAAAATTTTAGGACGCATAATGAACTCAATAACCGCGAGCGACGTAGCCGCCGAGATAGCCTGTATAGCCCATTGCCGCCGCCGCAAGCACTGCGATAGCCAGGTAGAGGATATAGGCCTGACCCGCTTTACGATCCCGTGCGCTATGGGCAACCCCAAAGTCACTGGTGGCACTCCGCCAAAGCAGCAGCAGCAGTAAGGTAATGCTGCCGCCCAGAGCAAAGTTCCGGTGCCGGAAGAGATGCTCCGCAGGCTCCGTGACCCACGGGTCGGCCTTGAACCAGCCAAGCTGTCCCCAGAGACCTGAGACGATCGCGGGAAACGCAAAGCAGACGGCAACAACGAGTGACCAGAAACCGACGGTGCGCCACTCTTTTTTTCCAAAAATCTTACTGCCAACATCGAAGGCAACGGAAACAAGAGCGAGAGCTAGAGCGAAGTGAACGCTGGCACCATGAAGATGTTGCCAGAGCTTGATAGGGTCTTCCTGAGGCATAACACTCCCATGATACAATAATCGCAGACAGGTCGCCGCATTTGGCGGCCTGTACTTTCGTTAAGGGTGAAACTATATGCTGGCGGATGTATCTAAAGATTTAAGCCTGCTTGCGGAGCGCCTCGACGATATCGGGAGGCATCTTTGACCTTCCTCGTCGAAACAAAGAGATAACACAGCTCGAAGCGCTCGCGGCAGAACCGACGCTCTGGGACGATGTGGCCCGTGCCCAGAAGACCATGCAGGCCCTGGCCAAATCTAAAGAGGAGGTTCTGCCTTACTTAGACCTGAAGCGGAAGCTCGATGATACCCGCACTTTGGTGGAGATGGCCGAGTCAGATGACGACCCCGAGGCTTATGAGCCGGAAGTGATCGCGGAGCTGAATGCGATTCTGGCAGGCATTGATAAAGTGGAGAACGCGACCCTGCTCTCAGGGCCGTACGATACCCACGATGCCATCCTAGAGATCAAGCCAGGAGCAGGTGGCACCGAGGCGTGTGACTGGGCCGCGATGCTACTCCGAATGTATCTCCGGTGGGCTGAGGCTAATGGCTTCAAGGCGGAGGTAAACGATGAGCTTCCGGGGGAAGTGGCGGGGATCTCGTCGGCGACGGTCTTCGTGACGGGACGCAATGCCTATGGGATGCTCCGCTCCGAACACGGAGTGCATCGCTTGGTGCGCATCTCGCCCTACAATGCCAACGGAAAACGTCAGACAAGCTTCGCCGCCGTCGAAGTTCTTCCGCAGATCGAGGACGACAGCGAGCTGGTGATTGACGATAAAGACCTGCGGATTGATACCTATCGCTCTAGTGGCGCGGGTGGACAGCACGTCAACAAGACCAGCAGTGCGATTCGGATCACGCACCTTCCGACCAATATCGTGGTGACCTGCCAGGATCAGCGTAGTCAGCTCCAAAACAAAGAGGTCGCGATGCGTGTCTTAAAAGCAAGGCTAGGCGAGCTGGAGTCGCGTAAGTTCGACCAGAAGATGTCCGAGATTCGCGGCGATCAGCAGCGCATTGAGTGGGGAAGCCAGATTCGGAGCTATGTTTTTCAGCCCTACACCCAGATTACGGATCTCCGTAGCCGGGTGAAAGTGACGGATATTAACGCGACAATGGATGGTAACCTTGAGGCGCTACAGCTGAGCTACTTGCGCTGGTTTGCAGGAAAAGGGGCAGCAGGAGATGCAACCGATGACGACAACGAGATTTAAGTTTCTGACTCTGGCGGCTCTTGTACTGGGGGGCTTTGTCCTCCCGGTGCAGGCCCAGACAGAGAAGACCGCCATTCGCTTAGGAGAGGCCGAGGCCGGTAACCTGGTGGCCGATGCGGTTCGTCTGGCCGTGGGAGCCGATGTGGCCCTCATTCCCGCCGCCGCCTTCAAAGGCAGCAAAGCCGTGTCGGCGGAGGTCGCGATGGCTCTGCTCGATCCCGCCACGGATGAGGTCGTCGTGCTGAGTGTGCGAGGGAGCCAGCTCAAAGATGCCTTGGAGCGCTCCGTCTCGTTTGCCGGAACCCCGTTCGCGGGCTTTCTTCAGGTCTCGGGTTTGGTGTTTCAGTACAACAGCACCAACGATATCGGGGAGCGCGTCTTAAAAGTGACCGTGGGGGGGGCAGCGCTCGATCCTAAAAAGCTCTACAAATTGGCCACCACTAGGCCTCTCGCCGATGGTCAGCAGGGCTACTTCCAGATCTGGAAGAAAGAGCAGATCATCGCGGGAGCAAAAACGGCCACTCTCGCCGATGCGCTCAAAGCGCTCCCCGCAGGCTTTACCGCCAAAGTGGAAGGCCGCATTGTTCGGGTGGATAAGTAGCTTCCCCCCTAACCCCCGCTGGGCGGGGGGATCGTGCGGTTGAGGTTGTCCAGCACGCGCCGAAGATAGCCGCGTGTTGCCGCCACTTCCTGCATTCCGTCCAGTGCTGTCTCCATCTCGCCCGCATCGTAGGTGAGGAAAAGCTGGTGAAGTTTGGCTTTGAGCGCATCGTAGGCTTCCGAAAACTCCACTCGTGCCGCCTCTAAGCTACTACGCTGGCTCTCGTCGCCTTCTTGAAACTCCATCAGCGCCTCTTGTAGCTCCATGACGGTAGCGAAGAGCGCTTTGGGAGGCTTGGCATCGCGCAGCTCCCCGAGCTTGATGCTACGTTCACGACGAAGCAAGTACTCCGCGCGGGCGAACGGGTCTTTCAGGATTCGGTACGCGTCATTGACGAGAGCTGTTGAGGTGAGCGCGTCGTCCTGGATTTCCGCGCTTGCCACGGCAAATCTATCGGGGTGGAAGCGACGGGAGAGAGTGCGAAACTGCGACGAAAGCTCCTCGTCCGTTGCCGCCGTCTTGACGCCCAGAATCTCAAAGTAGGACGCCATCGGATCGAGAAATTCGGGCATTACTTCGCGGTGAAACTGGTACCGCAGCCGCAGGAGCGTACCGCCTGGGGGTTCTCGAAGACGAAGCCGCCCTCCATCAGGTTCTTGATGTTGTAGTCGAGGGTGGTGTCTTTCAGAAACTTGGCACTCTTAATATCCACCACGACCCCAAGCTCTTCCTGCTGGTAGAGCAGGTCGAACTCAGGATCGGGATCAAGCTCAAAGTCAATAACATAGGATAGCCCCGAGCAACCGCCGCCGCGCACACCGAGGCGCAGAAGAGCGTTCTCCATGCCCTTCTTTTTCGCTTGACGCTTCACGGCAACAATCGCAGCCGGGGTCAGTGTCACAATTGGTTCTGTTGTCGGGATCGTTTCCATTTTCATTCTCCGCCGATTGAAATCGGCGTCTGCAATAGCCTGCGGCTGCTAAGCCCGTGCCGGGCTGGGAATATTTGTAGCCCGGCACGGGCTTTGCGGCTGAGGAACGAAGCCATTGCTGACGCCCAATTCCATTGGGCGTTTACTTAATCGCCAGTGCCTGTTTGGCCTTGTAGTCCTCGATAGCGGCCTTGATAGCATCTTCAGCGAGAACGGAGCAGTGAATCTTGACGGGAGGAAGCGCGAGCTCTTGGACAATATCGGAGTTCGTGATCTGCATCGCCTCTTCCAGGGTCTTGCCCTTGACCAGCTCGGTGGCGAGGCTGGAGCTGGCAATCGCGGAGCCGCAGCCAAATGTCTTGAACTTAGCGTCCTCGATCACGCCGAACTCGTTGATCTTGAGCTGGAGCTTCATGACATCGCCGCACTCCGGAGCGCCCACAATGCCCGTCCCGACTTCTAGGGAATTTTTGTCGAATGAGCCCACGTTGCGTGGGTTCTCGTAGTGATCAATAACTTTTTCAGAATATGCCATTTTATTAGTTCCTTATCGTTTTCCCCCGTCCGATGGGGGCTAGGGTGTGGTTTAGTGCGCGTTCCACTTGACGGTAGCCAGATCCACGCCCTCAAGATGTAGCTCCCAGAGGGGGCTCATATCGCGCAGGCGGCTGACCTCACTGATGACTTTTCGTGCGACCCAGTCCACTTCCTCTTCGGTCGTGAAGCGACCCAGGCCAAAGCGAAGCGAGCTATGTGCCAGCTCATCGCCGAGGCCCATGGCTTTGAGCACGTAGCTGGGCTCCAGGGATGCCGATGTACACGCGGAGCCGGAGCTGAGCGCGACATCTTTCAGGCCCATTAGCAGGCTCTCGCCCTCGACGAACTCGAAGCTGATGTTCAGGTTGCCAGGGAGTCGCTGGGTTGCGTGGCCGTTGATGTAGCTACTGTCACAGGCATCCATGATCGTCCGAGTCATGCGCTCACGGAGGGCGGTCAGTCGCTCCGCCTCAGACTCCATCTCTTCCATCAGGAGCTCGGCGGCCTTACCAAAACCGACAATTCCAGACACATTGAGGGTTCCCGAGCGGAAGCCGCGCTCGTGGCCGCCACCATCAATCTGGGCCGTCAGCTTGACACGCGGGTTACGACGGCGGACATAGAGTGCCCCGATTCCCTTAGGGCCATAGATCTTGTGCGCGGTGAAAGAGAGCAGGTCAATATTGAGTGCATTGACATCGAGCGGGATCTTTCCGTAGGCCTGGACAGCATCTGTGTGAAAGAGCACGCCTCTCTCCCGGCAGATCGCGCCGATCTCTTTGAGAGGCTGGATCACGCCGATCTCGTTGTTGGCCGCCATGATCGAGACCAAGATGGTTTTATCCGTGATGGCAGCTTTCAGCTCGTCGAGATCAATCAGGCCATCTTTGCTGACACCAAGATACGTAACTGACTTGCCTTCGTTCTCTAAGTGCTTACAGGTGTCCAGAACCGCTTTGTGCTCGGTGACGACCGTGATAATGTGATCGCCCTTCTCGGCGTACATCTCGGCGACTCCCTTGATGGCAAGGTTGTTCGACTCGGTAGCCCCCGACGTGAAGATTATCTCTTTCGGGTCTGCACCAAGCACTTTGGCAAGCTGTGCACGGGCAATATCAATTGCCTCTTCAGCAGCCCAGCCGAAACTATGGCTACGCGAGGCGGCATTGCCGTAGACCTCGGAGAAGTAGGGAAGCATGGCCTCCACGACACGGGGATCCGTTCGCGTGGTGGCATTGTTATCGAGATAGATAGGTAGTTTGACGCTCATAATTTTTTATTTTTGGGCCATGATTAAAGGGACGGCATTTCCAAAACGACCGCCGCGAAGTGGCTCCGGGGCGAGGACATCCGCCAGGGTCATCTGGCGCAGAATCCCAGCCATCTGCTCTTGAATGCGTGCCAGAGGGCCACGCAGATGGCAGTGGCGCGCTTGTTGGCAGCCATCGAGCCCCGACTCTTCCCAACACTGCGCAATCGCCAGAGGGCCGTCGGTTGCCTCGACGATCTCCGCAATAGAGATCTGAATCGCCTCGCGCCCGAGCTGGTAGCCCCCTGTGGGGCCAGGAACGGAGACCATGAGCTTACGTTTTGCAAGTGCTTGCATGACTTTAGCCAGGAGCTCGGCGGGAATCTCATAGCGCTGTGCGATCTCACGCGGCCCCACAAGGCGATCTGTTCCCTCGGTTGCGAGAAAACAAAGGGCGAGAAGGGCATAGTCTGTCTTTTTAGTAAACGTGAACACGGCGCTTGAAGTTCCCGATTTTTTAAGTCGCCGACTGAATTTGTCGCCAACTACGAGGTTATAGTATCGGCTCTGGAAACGACTGTCAAGAGCGAGAATGATTCGCAATAAAAAAATAGAACAAATGTTTGAATTGCGTCAGGAAACGGCCCTATGTTATAATCGGCTATCCTGATCTTCATTCGAGTTCGGGCACTTAAAAGAGTTTACTTCGGCGGGGGCAGGTTGAGAGTACCAATTTCAGTGTTGAAACAACACGATTCATACCACACGAGAACACCCGTCATTGCGACAGGCCCGAGAGCACTCCGGGAAATCGCTGGCATCATTAACCGTCTGACTCTAGACGGAAACTTCGGGGAGGGTTGACTCAAATGGCACATGTACGCAAAAGTCTCGCGGACGTTCTCCTGGAGAAGCAGTTTCTCACAGCCGCGCAGTTAGAAGAAGCCAAGGCCGTTGGCGGAGATCTACGTAAGGCCGTGGTGGACAAAGGCTTCGCCATGGAGGTGGATGTTTATAAGTGTTGGGCGGAGTCTGAAGGGCTCCCGTTTGTCGATATCACCAAGCATAAACCAGAATCATCGGCGCTGAACGTCGTTCCACAGAATATCGTCACGCGCCACAAGGCGATCCCGGTTCGCAAAGATGGTCAGACACTCTACGTCGCGATGGCCGATCCACGCAACGTCCCGGCGATAGATGACATCAAGGTTGCCTCTCGCATCCCTATTGTACGTGCGCTTGCGGCGGCTCCTACGGATATTGAAGCCGCGATTAAAGAGAACTACGGCGCGGCTCTGACCGCTCCGACAACCGGGGCGGCGGTTGTCAAGTCTAGCGGTGGTGCTGCCCAACCCGGTGTGAGTATGAAGGACATGAGCTCCCTCATCAATACCATTGTGGACTCCAAAGGGGGAAGCAAGGACGATGAAATCGTCGAGGGCGACGATGAGAACGCGGCACCTATTATCCGAATGGTCAATGCGATCCTCTCCAATGCCATCGACATGGGTGCCTCGGATATCCACATGGAGCCATTTCGCCGTAGCATGCGCGTCCGCTACCGAATTGACGGTGTTCTCCGCGAGGTGATGCCGATTCCCAAGCTGATCCAAAACTCCGTGGTGGCCCGCTGTAAGATTATGTCCGAGATGAATATCGCTGAGAAGCGCGTTCCTCAGGACGGTCGTATTGGGCTTCAGCACAACAAAAAAGACTACGACATGCGCGTCTCTTGTCTGCCGTCTATGTACGGTGAGAAGATCGTCATGCGTATTCTTGATAAATCTTCGACCCAGATCGGTCTAGAGCGCCTTGGTTTCCGCCCCGAGATCATGGTGCCTTTGGAGCAGCTCGTCGAGCAGCCTAACGGAATGTTTATCGTGACGGGCCCAACCGGATCGGGGAAGACGACCACTCTCTACTCCGTGCTCCACAAGCTCAACAAGATCGAGCGAAATATCATCACGGTTGAAGATCCGGTTGAGTACGAGCTCATGGGAGTCACCCAAGTTCAGATTAACAAGAAAGCGGGTCTGAACTTTGGCAACGCGCTTCGCTGTTTCCTACGTCAAGACCCGGACATCATCATGGTGGGTGAGATGCGCGACCTTGAGACGGCCGATATTGCGGTCGAGTCCGCGCTTACTGGCCACTTAGTGCTCTCGACCCTCCACACCAACGATGCGCCGTCCGCGACCATGCGTCTTGCGGACATGGGAGTGGAGCCGTTTCTCATTGCGGCGACCCTGATCGCAATTCTTGCACAGCGCCTTGGCCGTACGGTCTGTGCTAACTGTAAAGAGACCTACCAGGGAACGGCCCGCGAGCTACTTCCCTTTAACTTTGGTAAGCCCAGTGTTTTTGAGGCAATGGAAGAGTTTGGTCTTGATAAGACCGATCTGGATCAGCCCATAACCCTCTACCGAGGACGCGGCGCAGGCTGTGATGTCTGTGGCGAGACGGGCTATAAAGGGCGTACCGGGGTTCACGAGATGCTCACCATGAACAATGATATTGCGGATCTGATTGTGCGCCGCGCCTCGTTGGGAGATATCACGGAGGGCGCGACGCGCAACGGAATGATGAAGATGCGTGAAGATGGACTGATTAAAATCTTGCGTGGGATTACCGATATTCCCGAAGTCCGACGCGTCGTCTTCACTGCAGGAGAAGGATAAAGTTATGTCAACCCCAGGACCGGATCAAGTTCCCCAGCCAGAGCGAATGGTGGGGGCGGGAGGTGGGCGTGTACGCTCGCTGGAAGATGCCCACATTGATGAGCTACTGCACCTGGTTTTTGAAACCAAAGGCGCTTCTGATCTCCATATCGCCGCAGGGCTCCCGCCGGTTATTCGGGTGGATGGTAAGCTTCTTCAGGCTCCCTACGAGCCCTTTACCCCGCAGACCAGCCAGCGCATCAACTACGATATCCTGACCGATGAGCAGATCCAGAAGTTTGAGTCCACGATGGAACTCGACTTCTCCTATGCGCTGGGCCGAGCGTGTCGCTTCCGTGTGAATCTCTACCGTGACCGAGGAACCGTGGCGGCGGCGTTTAGAACCATTCCTACCAAGATTCCGACCCTGGAAGACTTGAAACTCCCGCCAATTGTCGAGAAGATTGCGCACAATACCCGTGGTCTGGTGCTCGTCACCGGTCCGACGGGCTCGGGCAAGTCCACGACTCTGGCCGCGATGCTCAATGACATCAACCTGAACCGCTCGGAGCATATCCTGACGGTCGAGGATCCGATTGAGTATCTCCATAGCCACAAGATGTCGGTGGTGAACCAGCGCGAGCTGGGACAAGACACGAAGAGCTTCTCCAACGCCCTGCGTGCCGCTCTCCGAGAAGACCCGGATGTCATTCTGGTGGGGGAGATGCGAGACCTTGAAACCATGTCACTCGCCGTCTCTGCGGCGGAAACGGGCCACCTTGTCTTTGCGACCGTCCACACCAACTCCGCGGCTTCGACCGTTGACCGTATCGTGGACTCTTTCCCGCCTGGACAGCAGGAGCAGATCCGCCTTCAGCTCTCCAACAACTTGATCGCTGTGCTGACGCAGCAGCTTCTGCCTCGCATTGGGGGAGGCCGTGTCTGTATTCAGGAGATCATGATCGCCACGCCCGCTATCCGCAACCTGATTCGTGAAGCCAAGGCCCACCAGATCACCTCCATGATCCAGACCTCGGGAAATATCGGGATGCAGACCATGGACATGTGCCTTCGCGATAGCACGATGAAGGGAATCATTACCAAGGAGAATGCGCTTGCCAAGGCCATGAACCGCACGGAGCTTGAGAACATGCTCATGCAGGCGGAGATGGTTCTGGCTGACGGTGGAGAAAACGCGAAGAACCGTCGTCGGTAGTTGCGACAGCGTCAATCTAGTGAGCCTCTTGTGTTCAAACACAGGAGGCTCTTGTCTTTTCAGGTAAGATAGTTTATGCCTTTTCTCGCCCCCGTTTCTGCTACTTCTCCTGCAATAACCCTCACGATGGATGCCCGTGAGGTCAGTAGTAAGCAAGTTGTCCATGTGAAGCTGCGCTTCCCCGTAAAGCCGGGGCCGCTGACTTTGGAGTATCCCAAGTGGATTCCCGGGATGCACGAGCCTGTGGGGCCAGTGCAGAACCTGGTGCGGCTTGGCTTCTCGGCGAGTGGGAAGAGTGTTGCCTGGCAGCGCGATGGCTACGATAGCTACGCCTTCAAGCTAACCGTGCCCCCAGGAACCAGAGAGCTGGAGGCGCACTTTGACTATCTGCCTCGACAAGGCGACACCAACGAGATCGCCTACGGGGTGGCGGCGACGGCCAACCTGGCGGTGATCAATCCCAGTGCGCTCTTTCTCGCACCACGGGGTGCCGATGTCCGTACAATACAGCTTGCCCCCACTCTTTTACTGCCCGACGGCTGGCAAAAGGCGACATCGCTGCCGAGCACTCCCACGGTCTCACTAGAGCGCCTCGCCGACTCTCCGATCTTTGCGGGAAAGTACCTCAAGCGCTTTGATCTTCCCAGCCCGGATGGCGTCTCGCACACGCTGGCCGTGATTGCCGATAGCGACGAAGGAGCGACGCCCAATACCCATGTGCTTGGCTGCATGAAGAAGCTCGTCACGGAGAGCGCGGCACTCTTCGGGGCGCGGCACTACGATAAGTTTAATTTCCTGCTGGCACTCACCGATAAGCTGCCGCAGTATGGCCTGGAGCACCATGAGTCCACGGTCAATGTTCTACGGCCCAATGCGCTGGGTGATGGTACAGGAACTCCAGGGCAGTGGAATGCGAATCTCTTGCCACATGAGTATGTCCATAGCTGGAATGGTAAGTTTCGGCGTCCGTATGGCCTCGCAGGCAAGACCTTCAACCAGCCGCTCTCGACGGACTTGCTCTGGGTCTATGAGGGCATGACGGAGTATCTCGGAGAGATCTTGATGGTACGCAGTGGCTTCTATCCCTTCGAGGCCGAACGGGAGCATCTGCGTCAGCAGCTTCTCTCGCTTGATGGGCGTGAGGTGCGCAAGTGGCAGTCGCTCCGTGAGGCAGCACTGGCCTACCCTCTTATCGCGAGCAAGGGCGATGGCAAGCGGCTGCGGCTCTCCAATGATGTCTACTACGAGAGCATGCTCCACTGGCTGGAGGCCGATGCACTCATTCGGCAAAAAAGCGGGGAGAAACTCTCTCTGGACGATTTTTGTCGGCGCTTCTTCGGAGGGATCAACCGTGGCCCGGAAGTCCGGCCCTACACGGAAGACGAGCTTGTTGCGGCACTGAAGGCAACCCTCCCCAGCCAAGATTGGGGGCAGTGGCTCCATAGTCGCTTCGACTCCCTCGATCCACGAGCGCCCCGCCTCGGTCTAGAGCTAGCTGGCTGGCCGGAGCGCCTTGGGGAGGTTCGTGACCCCAAGCGTGAGCGCGATACCCTCACTGACTTCCGCTACTCACTGGGATTTCGGGTGTTGGAAGGAAAGCTCGTCGCCATTGAACCCGACTCGTTTGCCGCCCAAGCAGGGCTGAGCATCGGCAACACGCTCACCCTCCTCAATGGCCAACCCTTCACCAGCACGCTACTACGTGACACGATCCGAGCCTCAAAGACACGGGCGACGGCGCTTAATTTTCAAGTGGATGGCCAGCGTGAGGTGAAGTTCGACTACCTAGGTGGGGAGCGTCTCTCTCTGTTGGAGCGTACCGGAAACACCCCCGACAGACTATCGGAAATTTTTATGAAAAAAAATTAACATACTCCTTGACGGATCAAGGAATATCAGTTATGATTGCCGTCAAGTGGTTGTCTGTTATTAAAATATAATGAAAAGTTGATCGCACCTTCGAACACAGGTTGTTTGCTAAATTAAACCTTTGCGAGGTGTAAGTAATGTCTCATCATCGGAGTCGGTCTGCGTTTACGCTGATCGAGTTACTAGTTGTTATCGCTATAATTGCGATTTTGGCTGCGATTCTTTTCCCCGTGTTTGCGCAAGCGCGCGATAAAGCACGTTCTGTCTCTTGTCTCTCCAATATGCGCCAGCTTGGCACTGCGTTCATGATGTATCTTCAAGATTACGATGAAACCGTGCTGCCACGCTATCAGGCATGTCCTAGTACAGGGCCGACGGGGCCCACTCAGAAGCTATGAACGGATACCATGATGCCCTATATCTCAGTACAGGACAAAAAATACTGGTAATTTCTACAGGATGAAA
>NZ_JANNYP010000092.1:0-1065 GCF_031410135.1 Armatimonas sp.
CTTTTGGTGCCTTAGCCGTTCATCGGCAGCACATGGGGTGCTCGATACGGGCGAACGTAGGCGAGAGTCCCTCTACCATTGCTACCAGCCAGATCATTCGCCTTTGCATCCCATCGAATAACTTCCTGAGACTCAAGCGCGACATTTACCATGTGGCAAGTGATCGTCGTCTGGGCGACCGATGCAAGGTCGGCGCGAGGCTTTTCTCTTGATTTGAGACAATCCAAGAAGTTGCGCCAGTGATCTGTCGGCACGGCCTCTGAGCTTTCCTTCGGCATTTCCTTTCCACTTCGATCCAGAATCTGCCAGCCGCCTCGCCAAACTCGAAGGGTATTTCCGTCGGCGTTCACAAACTCTGTGCAGTGGCCTTGCTTTCCTGGGGTGTCTCGAAGCACCGACCACGTCATCATGAATTGAGGATCATCGTAGGTGAGCAAGGCTTCGATCGAGTCGGGTGCATCTCGGTCGTCGTCTTTGATCGCCCACATTCCGCCGGTTGCGGTGACTCGTGTCGGCATCGGAAGGTCAAGACCTTTGCTCATTCCGAGCAGAGCGATGTCCATCATGTGGACTCCCCAGTCGGTGGTGAGTCCACCGCCGGTGTTCATAACCCATCGCCAGTTCCAGTGGACCTTGTTCTGTTGATAGGGCACCATCTTGGCGGGGCCAATCCAAGCGTCGTAGTCGAGGTTGGAAGGAACTGCGATCGGGGACTGCTTCCCAATTTTTGTGCCGTCTGCGATCCAAGCCCGACAGTGGACGACCTTTCCGAACTTACCCGACCGGATGTAGTTGATCGCGTCCGTAAACTCTTTCGAGCTTCTCTGCCAGGTGCCAACTTGGACGACTCGTTTGTGTCGTTTTTGCGCGTTCACCATTGCGACAGCCTCCCGAATGTTGTGGCTGATGGGCTTTTCGCAGTAGATGTCCTTGCCCGCGCGCGCCGCGAGGACGGACACGCCCGAGTGCCAGTTGTCGCCCGTCGCGATGAGCACGGCGTCGATGTCTGGGCGCGCAAGCAGTTCCATCATGTCGATGTATTGCTTGCAGTCCTGGTTGCCGTAC
>NZ_JANNYP010000093.1:0-6251 GCF_031410135.1 Armatimonas sp.
CTCTTTGGGCGAGCCGCCGCCTTGGTAAAAGTCCTCCCAGTTCGTACAGCCTTTCTCCTCCATCCAGAGCGCGTAGTGCTGCCCCGCCCAGGCTTCGTCGCCGTGGTTGCGGTTGATCTGCACCCAGTCAAAGCCGTACCAGGGGCCGGTGAAGCCGCGCCAGAAGGCCAAGTCGCGGAACTTGTCTGGCGTCTCCAAGCTCACTTGGTTCTCCGCGGAGCGTAGCGGCTGGAAGTGGGCTTTCCCCAAGAGCGCCGTGAAGTAGCCGTTTTCCCGAAAGACATCCCCCACCGTCGGAACGTCCTCGCCCAACTTGACCCCGATTGTCCAGCAACCGTGCCAGCTCGGGTACTGCCCCGTGATCATGGTGGAGCGCGACGGCGAACAGACGGGGTTATTGCAGTACGCCCGCTCAAAGCGTATGCCTTCATCGGCGAGGCGATCCAGCGCGGGGGTTTGGAGCTTTGCGTTCACACTCCCGAGGCACGAGAAATGGTGCTGGTCGCTGGTGATCAACAGAACATTGGGACGTTTTGACATGGAGGGTGTTTCACCATCAAGGCGCGGACGTCCTGCCCTCGTACGGTTTTTTTGGTGCGTGAACACGCCCGTCGGAGTTTAGCACCTATACCTCCTTCGCGGCCTCTCCAACCGAGCTCCGGACACGGAGGAGTTCGATGTGAATGTCAGAGGCTTAATCCAGACGATAGCTGTACCTTCTAAAGACAAGCAAGTCAGTGGCCTATAAACACAAGAAAAGTAGCCCACTTGCCGTGCTATAATGTCCTAAGCTGGATAACTTCGGCACTGATTGGATGCGTATGATTCGAATTCCTGGTGGTTTGCTCGTTGCCGTGGAAGGTATTGATGGTGCGGGTAAGACGTCGGTAGCCACTCTATTGGCACAGTTTTGTGGGGAGCGCGGCATTGGTTGCGTCCTCTCCAAGGAACCAACGGGCCTGCGTTGGGGTACAGAACTTCGTCGTTCTGCAAGTGAAGGTCGTCTGACGCTGGAGCGTGAACTGGAACTATTTGAGCTTGATCGTCAAGACCATGTTCAACGCTCTATCCTTCCAGGACTGAAGGAAGGTAATGTTGTCATCCTTGATCGCTACTATTGGTCCTCGGCTGCTTATCAGGGCAGTCGAGGGGCCGATTTCAATTCGATCATTGCAAAGAACGAATCTTTTGCACCGAGACCAAACCTGACAATTCTTTTAGACATAGATACCCAAACAGGAATCAATCGCATCCTCAATCGAGGAGATAAACCCAACTTATTTGAAACTAAAGACTCTCTAGAAAAAGCGAGAGAGATATTTAGCAATCTTTCCAAGATGAATCCAGATACTAGCAAAATTGATTCTTCTGTTTCTCTTAGAGAAGTGCAATCACAAGTTCTATCTATTTTTGTTAAATGCTTTACCCAGAAACTTGCAGAAAGCCAGGAAATGAATCCACAGATGATTAATACTGTACTGGCCTTGCTTGGCGGCGACCTTATTCGGTCAGTCTGATTTGGGGGAGCGTCACGGCCTCTGGGATTTATTGAGCATCGTGGCAGGCTGTGCTCTGATCGCGTTGCGGTTCCGGTGCAGAGTGACCGTGGAGTTGAACCCAAGCACGGGTGAGCTGGTTCAGGTGCGCGGACTATCCAACCGTGACCCGGATAGCGAGGAGCAGCAGGTGGTGGTACTCTGGCACCAGAGCCTGGTGTGTTGCTCCAATACTTCGGTATCTCTGTGATATAACACTCCCTATGAATTGGGTCAGTCTGACTCGGGGGAAGCGGAGTGGCTTCTGGGATAGTCTCAGTATTGTTGCAGGCTGTGCCCTGATGGCGCTGAGCTTCCGGCTCTTTATGAACGGCAACGATATCGTCGCCGGAGGGGTGGTGGGGCTCTCAACCTTGTTGGAGCGGCGCTTGGGCTGGGAGGCGGCGTGGGTGCAGTGGGGCATCAACCTGCCGCTTCTGGTGCTGGGCTTCTGGGGGCTGGGAAAAGCGGCAGGTGCACGCTCAGCGCTGGGCTCGCTGGTGCTTCCCCTGCTGATGCTCGTCACCCGCGCCGTTCCCACGCTTACCCAGACCCCTCTACTCGCGTCGCTCTTTGGCGGCGTGGTCTACGGCGCAGGCCTAGGGCTGGTACTCTCCGGAAGCGGCTCGGTGGGCGGCTACTCGCTCTTTGCCCGGCTCCTGACCAAGCGCCTGCCACTCTCGGTGAGCAATGCGATCTTTGCACTGGATGCCCTCACTATTCTTGGCGGTAGCTGGCTCTTTGGAGCAGAAAAAGCCATGTACGGCCTCATCGCCGCCTTTGTGATGCGCCGCGCCCTCGATACCGTCCTACTGGGGTTCTCGCGCACTAAGCTTGCCTTTGTGATCTCGACGGCTCACGACGCAATCCGTCAGTCCGTGATCGCGGAGCTAGACCGTGGCCTCACTATTCTCCCCGGCACCGGCGGCTACACCGGCGACCCGCGCCCCGTGCTCCTGATCGCCCTTGGACAAGCCGAAGTCCCCCGCCTGCGAAGCCTCGTCAAGACGCACGACCCCGATGCCTTCATCGTCCTCACCGATGCTGCCGAAGTCCTCGGAAAAGGTTTTCACCGCGAAGCGTAACCAAACTCTGTCTTTCTGCGTTTTTTGCCATAGGAGGTACACAATGACGCGTACAGAGGAGACTTCGGCCAATGTGGCACTTTTAGGTTGCCTAGGTTTTCCGCTTCTGGGATGGATGGGGGCTTGGATCTGGGTGCTACGAATTTACGATGTTGCCCTGCCGATGGCAATTTCCGGTGGGATTATTCTGGGGTTACTGATCGGTGGCGGTGTTGCCGCGCTCAGTGGTCGCAAGGTTGTGGAAAATGGTTGCACCACAATCCCAATCTTGGTTATGTTCTTGATTATGGCTCCGGTGTTTAAGCAAGCACGCGATAAAGCACGTGCGAGAACAGGCCAAACGAAGGCGCTCAAGCTCAGCCCGACTCCCACGCCCGGTCCGGCACTTCTGGTCCGGAAATAAGCGTACAATGCGGTATGGATGACGATATTGAGATCAGCCCGTGTGGTCAGTGGAAGCACGATCACCCGCCGGTGCGTGACATCAACACGGAGTTTGCCAAGCAGCAGACCACCGGCCAGCGCCTCGCCGACAAGATCGCGGGGGCGGTGGGGGGCTGGCCGTTTATCATCATCCAGTCCTGCCTTCTCGCCTGCTGGATCGCGGCCAATGTGTACTTTGCGCTGCATCCTGCGCTTCTCAAGGCCTGGGACCCGTACCCGTTTATCCTACTCAACCTCGTGCTCTCGTTCCAAGCCGCCTACACCGGACCGGTCGTGATGATGAGCCAGAACCGCCAGGCGGAGAAAGACCGCCTCACTGCCCAGCGCGACTACGAAGTGGACCAGCGCGCCGAGACCGAGATTGCGATTGTGATGGAGCACCTCCTGCACCAAGACCACCAGATCGCCGCGCTTCGCCAAGAGATTTCCAGCCTGCACCGGGCGCTAGAAAGTAGCAAGAAATGACAACAGCAGAGAAAATCGTCGCCGCAGCACGTCAGCAAGTGGGAGATCGCTATGTCGCGGATTATGTCTCGCTGAAATATCCCGGCGGTGATGTGCCCAAGGGAACGGGAGCCTGCACCGATGTGGTCGTGCGCTCGCTCCGGGCCGTCGGGCTAGATCTACAGAAGCTACTCCACGAGGACATGAAGCGCAACTTTGGGCTTTATCCAAAGAAATGGGGCCTGCGCCGCCCCGACCCCAATATTGACCACCGCCGCGTCCCGAATCTGCGGGTTTTCTTCGTGCGTTTTGGAAAGTCCCTGCCTCTCAACAAAGACTTCCAGCCCGGCGATATCGTCACCTGGGATCTGACACCCACCAGCCTCACGCACTGTGGCATTGTCAGCGATAGGAAAAATGCACAGGGCGGCTATCTCATCCTCCACAACATCGGGCCAAGCGCCAGCGAGGACGATAGGCTCTTCGCCTGGAAAATCACGGGGCACTACCGAATCGCCATTGTGAAGCTGCAAGAGAGGTAAGGGGGCCACAGAGCGCTAGGCACAACCTGATAGTGTGGTCAAACTCAGGAGTACTAACCTGAGTAAGAGTTTTGCACGTGCCATTTCTGCCAGACTACCACAAAAAATAACGCAAGTTGCGGTACTCTCTGGCTATGCACACCACGAATGGTCTCTCACTCTTTACGATACCAAATCCACAGAGCACGAAGCCAGGCCCGCTCGGGCCTACCCATGTTCTCCATGCGTGTGGGCGGCGCACCTACCACTGGTCGGGAGTGGGGCCGCTTTCGTTGAAGCTCTTCTTTGGCGGCACGGGACGCTATGCTGTGGGGCGTGGCCAGCTTGTGGTGGAAGAAGGAAACTATCTTATCCTCAATCACGGCCAGCGCTATAGCATTACGATTGAGGCAGCGGAGCCTGTCGAGTCGTTTTGTTTGTTCTTTCGCACGGGGCAGCTAGAGAGCGTCGTGCAGAGCTTGCGAGCACAGGCAGACCACCTTCTCGATAGCCCCGAAGCCTTTCCTGTCACCCCTCCAATTTTTGTCGAACGTACCTACGCTCCTGACACACTCCTGACTCCCGCTCTCTTGGATCTGCGCCGGGAATTGGCAGAGCGAGAGCAAGCCTCGCCTCTCTGGCTGGAGGAGCGCCTCAATGGGATTCTGGAGCGGCTACTGGTGCGCCACCAGCTTGTCGGTCAAGAAGTGGTGGCATTTGGCGCGGCGGCGGGGATCGCACGCCCTGCCACCCGCGAGGAGCTCTACCGTCGGCTCTATCAGGCCCGTGACTTTTTAGAGGCGGAGTTCGCGCAGCCCCTGACGCTGGAGCAGCTTGCCCGAGTTGCCTGCCTCTCGCCCAATCATTTTTTACGCTCATTTCGGGCACTTTTTGGAACCAGCCCACACCAATACCTCACAGAGCGGCGCTTGCGAGGTGCAAAGGCACTACTGGAGCACACGGATCTGCCCGTGACACAGGTCACTCTGGCGGTTGGCTTTCTGAGCCACGGCTCGTTCACACGCCTCTTCCGCTCGCGGGTGGGCACGGCCCCGGAGATTTATCGCCGCCGTTTTCGGTGATTTTCGCGAAGCGCTCTCCAGGGAATGCTGCTATGCTGGGCGTATGACAACAGACCAAATCAAATCCACACCGGAGACTCTCCCACGCCTTCCGGACGAACTCGTGCACTCTTTTGTGAAGGTTGCACACGGCGATTTAGGAGCCGTAAAAGCACTATTAGCACAAGAGCCGCGCCTTATCCATGCCACCTGGGACTGGGGTGGCGGCGACTTTGAGACGGCACTTGGGGCGTCGGCACACCGAGGGCAAAAAGAAATCGCCTCTTTTCTTCTGGAGAGTGGCGCTCGGCTTGATCTCTTTGCCGCCGCCATGCTCGGTGAGTTTAAGATCGTCGAAGCCACCCTGCGAGCCTACCCGACAGCGGCGCATGTCCTTGGGCCGCACCGTATCCCTCTTCTGGCACATGCCAAAGCTGGAAAAGCGGATGCCGTGGTGCGCTATCTGGAGTCGCTCAAGATATAAAGATATAATCATGGAGTGCAGACAACAAAAGAAGGCGTTTCGGTACGAGTCGGAGGCAGTCTCTGTACCCTAACTCTCAACACAGAGCGCCTACACGAAAGACTGGTAGCTCTCGGTCACTCGGGCGAGCTACGTTTGGAGTGGACGACAGGGATTAACCCCGGCGAGTACTTTCAGGAAGAGAGCAACACTCAGGCAGAAAGCGGCGTCGAGGGAGGAAATGCCCAGGACGTGGTCTGCTTGAACCCACACTTTATTGTCCTCGCCCGCCTGGGGCTTTTCCCGCTTCCCTGGCCAGCCGCTCTGTGCCCTGTCCCCCTTTACCGCAAGCGCCTGCTTCAGACCCTCGCCCACGAGCTACGTCACGCCCAGCAGACTGCCGGACTGACACAAGTGAGTGACAAGGCTCCCTGGCTCTCTTATATGGTTCTGCGCAACCTAGGGCGTGTCTATATCGTTCTAGCGCTGCTCGGAGCACTGGCGATCCAGCAGCTTCTTGGGCGCGAGCAGCTTACTCCTGCCTTGTGGATCGGGGGAAGCTTAATCGGGCTGGCTCTGGTTTATATTGTCTTGGCCTATCTTAACTACCACCTCGATCCGATGGAAGTGGATGCCCGACACTACGAGCGAAAAAACTGGCAGGAGTGGGAAGATTGCCTACAGCTAAACCCACTGCC
>NZ_JANNYP010000094.1:0-1116 GCF_031410135.1 Armatimonas sp.
AGCAGCACATTTGTCACGGTGGAAACTCCCCCCGTCGCCAGCATTCCTATCCCTAGGAACGTGAGCTGTGCCCGCTTCACCCTATCGCGGCCCCGGCACCGCTCCCAGAAGGCCAGGACAAGCGCGGCCACAAGGCAGCCCAGAACGTGGGTGAGGTAGAAGCCAAACAGCGGTCCATAGCTCGTGATCGCCTGTCCTGCCTCAACGCGCTCGGAGACAGACACCAAAGGAGTCAGTAGGGTCAAGCCCGTTAGCAGAATGGTCTCGACGAGAAGGAGAACAGAAGCTCGCGCCTCTTTCTGAATAACCTCCTGCACAAAACGAAGCGCCAAGTACGCTGCCATTGCGACGACCGCAAAGTTAGCACGGCCCAGCCAGAGCTGAGCGACCGGTGAGATGACTCGAACCTCCACAAAGAGCGTGAGCTTCCAGAGAAGCAGAGACAGCGCCAGAAGAAAGAAGAGACGGCTTAGGCGAGAGCGTGGGCGATGTGCCAAGACAAACATCGCCAGGCCCGCCAGAAGCGAGAAGCTCACGTAGTACAGCAGCGCCAGCGGGGATAAGAACATCCCGCAAGTCTCTCGCGAATCTGTGCATCAGGTCAAGCAGCCAAGCGCAGCTTTGGCGGATCGATAATCGCCCAGTATTCCTCAGGCTCTTCCTGGAGGCGGAAGGCTTGAGCTGCGACAGCACGATAGCTCATCGAACGCGATGAGCGGCGTACCAGCTCGCTCGTGACCTCAGGAACCTCCATAGCGCAGAGGTAGCAGTCTTCCCCCCAGTGAAGGCGCTTCTCCCCCTGGATGACCAGCGGCCAGCCCATTCGCTGGTAGATGGGAAGGACACGGGGAGTGACCTCGATGAACAGGCACCCGATCCCCTCCCCCACGCAGTAGCGCCACATCTCCGCCGCCAAGAGCCAGAACAGGGCGCTTTGGCCTCGGTACTGCTCTTCCAGCGCCATAATGGAGACATGCACACAGCGAGACGGATCTTCTACGGCGACTTCCGGCCAGACGTTTTGGCAAGGGAAAGTACCGCGCTCATCGGGCAAAACCAGTTGCAGCCCACCCGCAAGCTGCCCTCCTACTTCCAGGCCAAAGTAGACCGACCGAT
>NZ_JANNYP010000095.1:0-7882 GCF_031410135.1 Armatimonas sp.
GTGGTCAGCCCGAGCGTGAGGCGCAGCTTTCTCTGCTCACTCAGGTACTCACCGAAGGAGATTTCGAGCTACCGTGCACACCAGCGGAGGCGGCCTCTCACTTCTTGTTGGCCATGGTGCCGTTCTTTCCGCCCTATCTCAACCCCTGTCATGCAAGCCCATCTTGTCGTAAAGGACTGGAAGCGCAGGCAAATGCGATGCTAGACTTTCTGCTTCACGGGATTAGGAAGCGCTAGAAATTTTTGGAACCAACTGACCGAAAAACGAATTTAGTCAATCAGAGTAAAACAATGAAAAGCGAAACACAAACACAGATTTTCGAAAAGGTGATCCTCCCCCACGAACCCTCCCTCTACGGCCCCGCGATGGCTCTCACCCGGAGCGCCTCGGACGCGGAGGATCTGGTGCAGGAAACACTGCTACGTGCCTACGACCGGTTCGATACCTACCGCTCTGATGGGAGCCCCCGTGCCTGGCTCCATACCATCATGCGGAATCTGTTCTACAACATGTACCGCAAGAAGTCCCGTGAGCCGCGCCAGATCTCTCTGGAAAATGCCGATGGAACTGCGATTGAGCAGCCGACGGCACCCAATGCCTCGCCGGAGCGCCAGGTACTCTCCCAGCTGGAAGGGGCCGCACTGCTCCAGGCCGTTCGCACGCTCCCAGAAGAGTACCGGCGCGTCGTGGCAATGGCGGACTTGCAAGGTATGGCCTACCAGGAGATCGCAGAAGACTTAGCCATTCCCGTCGGCACGGTGCGCTCACGCCTCTCTCGTGGCCGCGAGCGTGTTCGCCGCTCTCTCGTCGCCTGGCACCCGGAGACGGTTCCCAGCTTGGCTCATCGTGCTGCCCTGAGCTAGGCGCGGGTATGGGCGGCGAGGGTGACGTGAACCGTGGTTCCCTTCCCCTGCTCGCTCTCTAGGGCAAGAGTGCCCCCATGCGCCTCTGCAATCGCCCGGGAGATCGCCAAACCTAGGCCTGTCCCCCCACCCCGCCTTGCCCGAGCACTATCCACACGGTAGAAGCGCTCGCCAAGGTGGGCCAAATGCTCCGGTGAGACTCCCTCTCCCGTATCTACGACCATAAAGCCACTCGGCTGGGCAACCACGCGGACTTTCCCGTCGGCGGGAGTGTGGCGCAAGGCATTGTCCAATACGTTCAGCAACAAGCGGTGCAACAAGTGTGAGTCGCCCCAGACCGACTCTTGCGCAACCTGAAGGTCAATAAATGCTCCCTCAGGATGGAGTTTTTTTGCCTCAGAAACCACTTCAGCAAAGAGATTCGCTAGAGAGACCTCAGACTCTTTTAACGAGAGCTGAGCGTGATCCGTGCGCGCCAGCAAGAGCAAGTCTTGCACAATACGGCTAGTTCGGTCAGCGGCACGGTCAATCTCTACCAGAGTCTCACGGTAGTCGGGCGTGAGATCCGGATCCGCAAGCGCGAGGCTGGAGTTGGCCTTGATCACGGTCAACGGAGTCTTTAGCTCGTGCGAGGCATCGGCGACAAAGCGCTTCTGGCGATCAAATGAGGCCTCCAAGCGCCCTAACATTCCGTTGAAAGTCTGCGAGAGGCGTGCGAACTCATCCTTGCCGCGCACCGGCATCCGCTCTGAGAGATCCTCTACCCCGATTCGCGCCGCCGCCTCGGTAATCTGCCGCACGGGTGCCAGTGCTCGCCCCGTCAAGAACATCCCCCCTGCTCCCGCAATCAGGAGCGCAATGGGAATCATTGTCATCATCGTTCGGTTCAAGCGACTTAGCTCGCTGTTCATCGGAGCAAGTGACTCGGAGCGCTGAGCATAAATATCTGGCCCACCTGATGTCTTCGTCTTGAAGGTTGCAATACGCTTATCTCCTCTGGTGTTCCAGACCGGCTTTCCTGTTTCCACACACTGACGGAAATCATCTGTATCCAAAAGGGGGGTGATTCCATCAAGTGCATTAGCCCCAGTAGCCAGATAAAAAGTCCAGGTGGGCATCTCTGCATCATACGAACGAGCCTCCACGAATTTATCCCGGAGCTCCTCAAGCGTGAATCCGTTGCTGGGACGTCGTCCCGTGCGCCCTGTACGCTCATGATGGAGCTGGTAGTCAATGGAATCCATCAGTTTTGTTTGAACTTGGACTCGAACCATTGCGCCGAAGACTCCTAAGGCAAGTGCAAATACCAACATATTCAGCAAGGTGAGCCGAAGGCGAACACTCATGACTTTTCCTCATCCCCTTTTTCTTCATCATCTGCCGGGCGGCGCAGGACATAACCAACCCCGTGCACCGTATGGATCAGCTTAACACTTGCGTCGGCGTCTATCTTACGCCGTAGCATCGTGATATAGACATCTACCGTATTAGAGCCCGTCCGACCTTCGTCGTCCCAGACACGCTCCAGAACCAGTTCGCGTGTCAGTGTACGCCCCTCATTTTTCGCAAGAGCCTCCAACAGGCTATACTCGCGCGGCGTTAGGGGAAGCTCCTCGCCATCGCGGAGCACGCGTCGTGCCGTGGTGTCAATTTCTAAGTCGCGTATCTGGATAATGCTACTTTTATTGACTCCCTCGCGGCGGAGCAGCGCACGCACACGGGCCAGCAGCTCCTCAAAGGCGAAAGGCTTGGGTAAGTAATCATCCGCCCCTGCTTCCAGCCCTTTCACCCGCTCCGAGACCGCATCTCGGGCTGTGAGCATCAGAATCGGTGTGCGATCACGGCGTGCCCGAAGGCGACGACAGATCTCGAGACCATCAAGGCCCGGTAGCATTAAGTCCAGCAGGATGAGCGAGTAGCCACCGTCTTTGGCCAGCTCCCAGCCTGCCATCCCCTCGTCAGCAACCTCGACTTGGTACCCGGCCCGCTCCAGCCCCCGCTTGACCACGGACGCGATCGGAGCCTCATCTTCCACCATAAGAATTCGCACAGGCTGTTATATCGCTGCAAGAAGCACTCCGCATTCATGGATTTTTAACGCAAAAAGCCCGTGTCGCAGTGCAACACGGGCTTTTTTACCTTTTTCCGATCCTAGCAGACTAGATGTGGGCGGTGAGCTTCTCCGCAATCACTTGACGCGGTGCAAGACCAACCATGCCGTCTACCTGCTTCCCGTCTTTGAAGATTAGCAGCGCAGGGATGCTCTGAATGCCGTACTGGCCTGCGAGCTCGGGCTCTTCGTCCACGTTGAGCTTCACAATCTTGACCGTATCGCCAAGCTGCTCCGCGACCGCATCGAGCTCGGGGGCAATACGGCGACACGGGCCACACCAGGGAGCCCAAAAATCAACCAGGACGGGGACCGTGGCCTTCAGAACCGTTGTCTCAAAATCGGCGGATGTAACCGCTGCTGCTGCACTCATTTTAACTTCCTCCAAACAGTCTTTAGAAAATCTTCCACACTCGTTACAATTTAGCGGGGAGTTTAGTTCCCAACCACTCTGAGTTCCTTGGTCGCCAGGGTCAAGCGCTGGCATCCCGTGCTCGTCACCAGCACATCGTCTTCAATACGAACACCGCCCAAGCCTTCGATATAGATTCCAGGCTCGACCGTCGCCACCATGCCTGCCACCAGGGTCACCGTGGCTTTTGGGGAGAATGTCGGCAGCGGTAGATCATGGACCACTCGCCCCAAGCCATGCCCGAGGCCGTGTGGCATCTCACCGTAGCCCGCGTTTTTCAGTAGCTCGCGAGCAAGAGTGTCCACACTCTTGCCCTCCACACCGGGTTTAATAGCCGAAAGCGCTGCAAGCTGAGCCGCCAGAACGGAATCGTAGATATGGCGCATTTTTTCCGTCGGCTCGCCCCCGATCACCACGGTGCGGGTGATATCGGAGCAATAGCCGTCTAAAACGCAGCCAAAGTCCATCAGCACAAACTCCGGCCCGCCCGACGAGCCTAGCACACGATCCCCTGCCCGCCCGTGGATCAGCGCCGCATTCGGGCCACTGCCCACAATCGGGTCAAAGCTGAGCTTCTGCGCCCCCTGCGTCCGGAAAAACGACTCCAGCTCCCACGCCACTCGCGCCTCGGTCATGCCGGGTTTTATAAAGCCGCACAGATGCTCAAAACAAGCATCGGCAAGCTGGCAGGCGGCTTGGATTTTAGCGATCTCGCTCGCATCTTTAATCGCACGAATGGCTTCGACATCGCCCGAGCGCGGAAAGACTGCCTGCTGCGCCCGATCATCAGGGTCTAGTGTCTGCTCCAGAGTGAGATACGCACTGTAGGGAATGTGATCGGCCTCGAAGCCAATGCAGTCAATCCCCGCACCATGATTGTCACGAAGCCACTCCCCTGCCGCAATCAGCGAGATGCTTCCCGCAGGCAGGACAATGCGCTCGAAACCTGGCACTTCTTTGGCTGCCTGCGTTCCATAGCGTCCGTCTGTATAAAACAGCGCCTTGTCTTTCGTCAGCACCACCAGGCCATTTGAGCCCGAAAAACCCGTCAGGTAGCGGACATTTTCCATCTGGGAGACAATCAAGGCATCAATGCCCTGAAACTTTTCGGACTCTAAATCAAACCGCGCTCGAAGGTTCACAATACGCTGCGGATGTGCAAAATCACTCTTATTCATCGGCGAGATTGTACCTGTTCACGGACGAGATAAGCTTTCGATATAATCCAGACAAGATGCTGAGAATGTTATTTTTTATTTTTCTGGGGCTGCTATTCATCGTACTTGTCGGAGTTCTCTACTGGCTTCGTACTTTCTATCGGCAGGCATCGTGGCCCGGCGGAACACCAAAAGAGACAGCAGGCATTCTTGTACATGACCTCAAGTTCGGAATGCGGGCCACAGAGATGGCCATCACATTTGGCGATCAGATCTTGCCTTTCCTCCTGCAAGAATCTCAACAATTCAGCCTTCTCAATGGAAGAAATACGGAATGGCTTGCCGATGTACTTGGCGGTATCCAAACACAAGCCTCGCGAGAGATATTGGAAGAGCTTTACTCGCGGACAGAGCCTCTCGCACGACTCGTTGGTGCAATTGGCCTTGCCCAACACGGAGTGTTCCTAGACGAAATTAACCCTGAGCATTTTCTGGTTCAGACGGTTCAAACCGATCCTAGTCAAGCCGAGATGACGCTGGCAATTATTGCCCTGGGATGGATACGCAACCCTGCTGCTCTTCCCTATCTTTTTGCCGTTCTCCAGCCTCCTCCACACGACTACTGGTACGATGCGGAAGCTGCCCTAGCGCTCAGCCGTATCGGTGCCCCCTCAGCAATTCTGGTACTGAGAGATTGCCTTCAGCGAGTGGATTTCGCTGCACTCCCCGAGACCTTTCGTGCTCTCGTCGCTCTGGGTGATCGGCAGGCCGTGCCTCTAGGTATCGCGCGGGTTTCTCCAGATTTAGCGAGATTCAACAGTGGATTTCTTGTTCGAGAACTAGAGACCATCACGGATCAGAAATTTGGCTATAACCAGAAAGCCTGGCTGCACTGGTGGGATTCTGTTCAGTCCACCTGGCAAGTTCCACAAGAGTACATTCAACTCCGTCCGTGAGGAAAAATTTCAGGTAAAATCCTCACATGTCTTCGATTCAAACCATGCGTGGTGTGGCCTTTTCCCCGCGCGAGACCGTGCGGGTAGCGTTGTTGGGCTGTGGTGGGCGCGGACGCGGGATGCTGGGTGAGCTCCTGGCCGTTGTGGGCGTGGAGATTGTCGCCGTCTTTGATGTGAGCGAGGAAGCGGCACAGAAAGCGGCGGCTGCGGTCGTCAAGAGAGAGAAACCGGAGCCAAGGATTGTCGTGGGCGGCGATGTGCGTCAGGTGCTGAATCCCGATACAACCGATCTGGCCTATATCGCCACCCCTTGGCAGCAGCATGTCCTCTACGCTGTCGCCGCGATGGAGGCGGGGCTTCACGCCGCCGTGGAAGTACCTGCCGCCGTCACCATTGACGACTGCTGGGCGATGGTGGAGACAAGTGAGAAGACGCGACGGCACTGCGTCCAGCTAGAGAACTGCTGCTATGGAGAGCTGGAGCTGATGATGATCCACCTAGCCGAGCTAGGAAAATTCGGGACACTCACCCACGGCGAGGCGGCCTATATCCACGACCTGCGCCACCTACTCCTCTCCGACCAGAGTGAGGGACTCTGGCGGCGCGAGCCCCACAAGACCAGCGATGGTAACTTCTACCCCACCCACGGCCTCGGTCCGGTGGCACAGGCGATGGGAATCCACCGGGGCGACCGGTTCACACGCCTGATCTCGATGAGTAGCAACGAGGCCAGCCTCTCTGAGACGCGCGATGTGATTATCGAGGAGGGCAACGTGAAGAGAAGCGAGGTCTATAAAGCGGGCGACATGAACACCAGCCTGATCCAGACCGCCAAAGGCCGAACCATCCTGCTCCAGCATGATGTGGTCACGCCCCGGCCCTATAGCCGAGGAACACTGCTCCAGGGTTCCAAAGGCACTATCCGCGACTACCCTGCAGGCGTCTTTCTGGAAGCCGACCCGAAGACCCCACACCATGGCGATTGGGCAGGCCTAGAAACGATTAAAGAAGAGTTTGGCTCCCCGATGTGGAAGGAGCTGGGTGCAAAAGCCCTAGAGACCGGCGGTCATGGAGGAATGGACTTCATGATGAACTACCGCCTTGTACAGTGCCTACGGGAAGGCCTAGTCCCTGATATGGACGTCTACGATGCCGCCGCCTGGAGTGCCCCTGGTCCTCTTTCGGAAGAATCGGTACGCCTCGGCAACATACCCGTAGAGTTCCCCGACTTCACTCGCGGGCACTGGCTGTAGCTTTGATGCGATCTGTAACATCGTTAGGCTTTGAGTTAGCTCTAAAATTAAATATCTGACGATTTTCCAGTAAGGGAATATCTTCGTGGTATTTCTCACGAAATATCATACGAAACACATTAACTAACGTCAGATCATCATAAGCACTACTGATATTCACTCCAGGCAGCCTGATCGCAATCAAATTGGCAAACGCGTCTTCCAAGTCAGTTTTTTCAATGTCGTCATAATCTATCATAGCTCTCCCCCCATGATCTCCCACAATAACGACGATACAGTTTGGATCTTCAGAAACTAGATCATTAATAAAAATCCCAATTTCCGATGAAATAAATCGAGCTTGCGCTGCATATGCTTTAACATTAAGCCTATTAGTGCCTACTAAAGTATCAGCAGAATCAACATCTTTTCCGTTCTCATCAAATACAAATGGATGATGAGGAGATAAAAAATGGGCAAATACAACTTTAGGACCTTTAATATCCACTGATGAACGCAATGTTTTCAAACCACTACGTATATCAGACCGGCGGATAACTTTATTTTCAAACGAAGAATGGTATTTAAAATACAAAGTTAGTAATGTATGACTAAATACAGCATATTCCATGTCAGTAATATGGGGATATAAAATCACAGTATCAAGGTTATTATTTTTATAGAATGGAGAGTATAAAATCTCAGAGTCGTCAACATGCGTAAATGTGACCCCCGTATTTATAGTCAATATCTTATAACCTGAATTCCTCATTATTTTAAAAAATTTGCTATTATTGATCAATTCCTTAGACCATAAGGAGCTGTATCTAGGTGTGAATGATGGCGAACCTAATTTCCCAATATATTCCATATTAAAAAACGATGGAAGTGAGTACATAGTCCTTTCATGATTCGACATACTCTTGGTGGGTATATAAAATTTATTATTCCGTAATTCATCTAAAAAATCAGAATTATCATACCCATACGTACTACAAAGTTTATCAGAACGAGCATATGCATCTAGTACAATTACATAATAGTTACTATCATCATTTAACCGACTACTAAACCCTATATACCTAGCACTATTTTCCTTAAAAGTATTTATATAGCTAGTAAGTGGATATAAAGCCATCAGAAATAGGGAGA
>NZ_JANNYP010000096.1:0-1129 GCF_031410135.1 Armatimonas sp.
CCCGGAGGGAGACACCCCGTTCACGGGGCGGCTAGCGGAGAATTCCTTGGATCACCTCGCCGTGCACATCGGTGAGGCGGCGGCGGGTGCCGTTGTGGTAGTAAGTGAGCTTGGTGTGGTCTATTCCCAGCAGGTGCAAGACCGTGGCGTGGAAATCATAGACGCTGACCGGGTTCTCGGCGGTGTCGTAGCCCAGTTCGTCGGTGCTGCCATAGGAAAAGCCTGGTTTGAGGCCCGCGCCCGCCATCCAGCAGGTGTAGGCAAAGGGATGGTGGTCGCGACCAGGCTTGCCGATGCCCTGAGTGATCGGGGTGCGGCCAAACTCCGTGGTCCAGAGGATCAGGGTATCGTCGAGCATCCCACGCTGTTTTAAATCCGCAAGCAGGGCGGCGACGGGCTGGTCCATACTCTTGGCCTGGGTCAGGTGGTTGTCGCGCAGGTCCTCGTGGCCGTCCCAGTTGATGCGCGGCGAGCCAAACGCGCCGCCATGATACAGCTGGACAAAGCGCACGCCTTTTTCGAGCAAGCGCCGGGCGAGCAGGCAGTTTCGGGCAAACCCACCAGCGATCGGATCGTCGATGCCGTAGAGCTTCTTGATGTGCTCGGGCTCGCCCTCGAAGCTCACCACTTGGGGAATGCTGACTTGCATCCGCGCCGCCAGCTCGTAGGCCTTGATCCGTGCCGCCAGCGCCGAGTCGCCGGGGTTGGCCGCGCCGAACTCACGGTTCATCGTGCTCAGCAGCCCCAGCGCCGCCTGCCGATCCGTCGCTTTCACGTCACTTGACGGAAAAAGATTGTCCACGGGGTTGCCTTTGGGATTAAAGGCCGTCCCTTGGTGCGTCGCAGGCAGAAACCCCGATGTCCAGTTGATCGCACCGCCCGCCGGGAGTCCACGGGGGTCGGGAAGCACCACAAAAGCGGGCAGATCCTGGTTTATCGTTCCCAGGCCATAGCTCAGCCACGCGCCCAGACATGGAAAGCCATTGAGGGTAAAGCCGGAGTTCATCTGGAACGTCGCGGGGGTGTGGTTGGCGGACTTGGCCTTCATTGAGCACAGAAACGTGATGTCATCCACTCGCTCTGCAATATGCGGCAGCAGCTCGCTCACCCAGCGCCCACTCTTGCCGTG
>NZ_JANNYP010000097.1:0-1986 GCF_031410135.1 Armatimonas sp.
CTGTCCCCGAGATTGAGTGTGGCGGCTGCGCCCCCGCGAATTATCGGGCGCGTACCAAAATGGTGGGCAAAGGTGCAGTGCAGGTCAATGTGGAAGAAAAGACGGTCATCGTAGCCCACGACCCAATTCTGGTCTCCGTCGCCGCGATTCTCACACGCCTCGACCACGCCGGTTTCCCCGCAACCCTCACCGAGGGCTAGCGGATGCTGAGGCTCCAGAGCTTGAGGTAGTCGGTGTTGCTAAGGCTCTTGGCGTGGCCATCAAGGTACATCGCATTGTTGCGGTAGCCCTCGCGGCTGCTGGAAAACAGCCCCTTGCTCCCGTGCCAGTAGCCCACCGCATCGAAGAACAGCCCGATTCCCGCTGTCCCGACGGCCTGGTTGGTGCTGAAGTCCGTCGCTTCTAGCGTGGAGATCGGGCGCTTAAGTAAGATGATCTCGGTGCGGGTAATGTAGCTAGAGCCCCACTTGGTGTAGCTGGTCGGGTGCGAGGGAATGTAGGTGCCCTCAAACGGCCCGCTGTAGTCGAGTCCGGTGTCGGAGGGGCAGCGCCAGACCTCTTTGTTTTTGAGATAGGGCATGAGCACCTCGTGCTGAGGCCGCATGTTGGCAATATCCGTGTTGCCGCCCCAGGCATTGGCGTTCAAGTCCGGTGGATCGCCGCCCCACACGGGAAGGTCATCGTAGTCCTGGGAGTACATCAGGTTCGCCGTTCCGATCTGCCGCAAGTTCGAGAGGCACGTGATCTTGCGCGCATTGCCCCGCACCTGTGCAAAGACCGGGAAGAGAATCGCGGCCAGAATCGCGATAATGGCGATGACAACGAGAAGCTCGATGAGGGTAAAGGCACGGCGTGTGTCGCACCGTCGAATGAATTCGCGGCTAGTGAGGAGAAGTCCACCTTCGTGGACTGTGGACTCGGCAGTCTGCGCAGGCGGACTTATCTTTTGTAGCCGGGATTTCAATCCACGGTGAGAGTGGCGTGTGTTCATATCTACTAAAACGATAGTGGGAAGGATTCTGTTACGGCCTCAGGGCTTTTTTCTTTTTCTTTTTCCCGCGCTTCGTCTACATTCCCCTCTTCGTCAAAGAGCCGGATCAGCGCCTGCTCGATCATCTTCACTCCGAACTGCCCTTTGGCGTGGCGGCGCACCTTCCCGTCCTTGTCGAAGAGAAAGTACGTCGGCCACGCGTCCACCTTCAGCTCATCGCCGATAGAGTGGTCGTTGTCGAAGATCAGCTTCTCGGTAATGCCAAGCTCTTTGGCAACTTCCAGCACTTTGGCCTCGTCAAGGTCAAACTCCCCCATAGGCCGATGTACCGAAACCACTTCCAAGCCTTTCGGCCCATACTCGTCTCGAAGTTTTTGCAAGTGCGGCATATTTGCATGGCAGGACGGGCATGACTTAGACCAGAAATACATAATCTTGTAAGATTTGTAAATTATTAATTCATACAATCTATTACCTACAAAAAATTATTATCTTCTTCTCATATTTACCAAAATAAAGAAACGAAAAACGCATTCATATTCTTCTACCTGTCATGTCTAATTTCACTTATATCACGAGCCATCTGCTCTTCAATAAGATGAATTCTCTTTTCTTTTTCCTCACTAGATATATTCATTTTTTTCACTTCGGCAATTTCTTTTCTGTGAACTACTGCTTTCTCTTCTATTTTTTCAGTTTTTGTTTTACCGCTACATCCACACAACAATGCAACCAGAAAAAGACTAGATACAAAGTTTATATGTTTTAACATTTTTTAAAATCCCCCAAAATAAATTCCGATGTGTGAGAAAAAACGATTTCTTCTCACACACTGAAATCTAATAGTTTTCAACATCCAGTAGCTGTACAGTTACTACAATTACCCGCAGGTTTACCAGGGCAATTATTTTTCTGCATACAGTTGCACCATTTAGTCTGCGCACCCTTTTGACAATCATATCTAGCTACAGGATCATTAGGATATAAAGACCAAC
>NZ_JANNYP010000098.1:0-2817 GCF_031410135.1 Armatimonas sp.
AGAAGACCGGTGTGAGGTTTGCTGACTATGGTGCCGATGTTGTCTGGGGAGTTGCCAATGGCCGCCTAACCAACGTAAATCAGACCTTCCAGGACAGCAAGAACGGCTGTAGTGTCAATGCTGCGGGAGCCGTTACATGCCCCGACAACGGAGTGGTGCTTCCCGGCGCGTTCTAACGTCTACTTTCGCTCTCTCAAGGATGCCAGGCTCTCTGGCATCCTTTTTGTTTTCTTGACAATGTATTAAACCTTTGGTAACCTGGGTTAGTAACTCGGGTTACAAAGAAGTCAATGGGCAAAGCAGTTACCATTAACGATGTGGCGCGCGAAGCGGGCGTCTCAAAAACCACGGCGGTGTTTGTACTAAACAACCGACCTGGCTTCAGCGCGGCTGAGGGCACGCGCATCCGTGTCCGGGAAGCGGCACAGAAGCTCGGCTATAGGCGCAGTGGGCTGGCGCGAGCACTTTCCACCGGGCGCATCTACACCGTGGGCGTGGTGCTGCGTATAGATAGTGGGCGTCCTCAGGACTGGGTCTACTCGAAAGATGTTCTGGCCGCGATGGCGCGGGCCTGCCATAAAGCGCGGCTCCGGCTGACACTCATTCCCTTTTCCAGCGATGCCATGCTCTCGGTAGACGATGTGGCAGACCAGCGGGTAGATGGCCTGATCCTCGTTTCCCACAGCGCCGATGCTTTCGCCCGACAGATCTATGCCTCAGGCTTTCCGACGGTTAGCATTGGCTCGGGCTACGCCGAGCGCCTGGTAGATATAGACCAGCGAGGTGGGGTACGAGAGGCGACGGAGCACCTTCTGGCGCTGGGGCATACAAAAATCGGCTATGTTTTGGGCAGCAATCCTGGGATTCGTGCTGTCGAAGAGCGTCGTGCAGGCTACATGGAAGCGATGCAGGCGGCGGGGCTTGCGCCACAGTGCTACACCAACCATGAGGCGCAAGCTTGTCTCACCCAAGCGGAACGTCCGACGGCTTTTGTCACTTACAACGATGACTTTGCCTGGCAGCTCACGGTGGCTGCTCGTCAGGTGGGCCTCCGCATCCCCGACGATCTCTCGGTCATTGGTTTTGACAACACCGTACTGGCGGAGACTGCCGTCCCGCCACTCACCACGATCGAGAACCCTCTTGACGCACAGGCAGAAAGGGCGCTTAAAGTGCTCCAATGTCTGCTCCAGGGCAAGGAGTCGCCCACAATGGCCCCGCTCGCCACCCGCCTGATCCACCGCCAAAGTACAGCGGCACCGTCGGGCTTTTCTCCACAAAAGGAACCCAAGCAATGAAAAATCAACGTGGTTTTACCCGCACTGCGGGCTTTACCTTAATCGAACTTCTTGTCGTGATCGCCATTATCGCGATTCTCGCCGCTATTTTATTTCCCGTCTTCGCCCAAGCAAGAGAGAAAGCCCGCCAGACAAGCTGCCTCTCCAATACCAAGCAGATTGGTATTGGCCTGATGATGTACACCCAAGACTATGATGAAACTCTGCCGGGCAATCATAACGGCCTCAACGGTAACAATGGTGCCCCGCATGGTTGGCCTGGGGATTCCGGCTCTACCAATGCCGCAGGCACCCAAAACCCTCTTGGCTTCATGACTCCCGAGACGGGAGTGGGCTCACTCGTACTGCGTAACTGGGCACGCGACATCTACCCCTATGTCAAGAACCTGCAAGTCTATCTCTGCCCTAATGCGACACCACGCTCAGGAGGAGCAGGCGGGGCAACCTCAGGCTACCGTGAGACCAACACACCGGGAGGAGGCAACCTCAGCTACCTGCTCAATGGCATTGCGGCCAGCAAGTCCCTTGCCGCGATCCCCGCACCTGCGGACATTATTTTTCTCCAAGAGTACAAGTACAAGACCCGTGTCTCGCATGTACGCCCCTGTCTGGCAAACAACTCCACAACGGTCTATAACCAGTTCAACCATCAGTTTTACGACTACCAGCATGCCGGGGGGGGCATCTTGCTCTACTGCGATGGCCATGCGAAGTTCAAACGTAAGTCTGCCATTCGGTTCAGTGATTTTGGAGCCGATATGAGCGCACAGCCCAACCCGAACCTCACCTTTACCGACGAGGCACTAGGTTGCTCCGTGGCAGCAAATGCCTGCCCACAGAACAGCCTTGGGTTCACTGGTGCTTTCTAAAGCATAAACCTTTGGTATATTGGGGACGTTATGACAACTCAAGACATGATGTCCCTTCTTTATTGGAAGCCTCCCACGCTGGCACAGAAGCCGCACACACGCCATGCCGATCTCTGTGTCTACGGGGGCACAGCTAGCGGGGTGATCGCGGCGGTGCAGGCAGCGCGACTGGGGCTGCATGTGGTCTTACTCGCACCGGAGCGGCACATTGGCGGACTTACGACAGGCGGGCTCTCGTTTACAGACACTGGGCGCAAGGAGGCGATTGGCGGGCTGGCACGGGAGGTCTACAAGCGCATCGGGGCCAAGTACGGGAAGACCGAGGAGTGGAACTTCGAGCCCCATATCGCCGAAGAAGTGCTCACGGAGCTACTGGCTGAGGTGCGCGTGGTGCCATATTTTGGGCAGTTCCTCGCATCCGTCAAGAAAAACCGGGGGCAGCTCGTCTCCGTCACCACCGAAGAGGGGCTGACGATTGAAGCGGCGGTGTTCATAGATGCCACCTACGAAGGCGATCTGATGGCCAAGGCGGGCGTGAGCTACACCGTGGGTCGGGAGAGCAATAAAGTCTATGGGGAGACGCTTAATGGCTACCAGATCCGTGACAAGCATCAGTTCCTCAAGCCCGTCTCGCCGTATGTGGTGGAGAA
>NZ_JANNYP010000099.1:0-3671 GCF_031410135.1 Armatimonas sp.
GCGGGTTCTAAGCGACGGTGTTGCTCTGGGTTGGAGATAGGTTGTGTTCGTCCCATCTTCTATTGCTCCTCGGGTGAAAAATCGGTGATTTCCTCACGAGGATTTTACCCGGTAACCATCAAGGCTGTTTTGCTGACGTAGTTTTTTTAATCAACAGAAGGCTATTTTTAGCGCCGCTTCACGACCACGCCTCCAACGAGCCCAAGAGCGAGCAAAGAGAGGATGCCCGGCCCCGCGGACGCTTTGGCAACGGTGAGGGCAGCCTGCTCGTCGTTATCCGGCGGGAGATCCGCAAGCTTGCGGGAGCAGCAGTAGGCACGCATAAAGGCACGATCTTTTGCCTTGCCGCCCTCCCCCCAAGGCTTATCGTGGTTGTCAAAGATCCCTCGAACATCCCCACTCAGCTCCTGGTTTCGAGTGTTGAGAGTCATGTCTAGATCTTGCTTATTATCTGCCGGGTTAATGTCGCAGTGATCATCTTTCGGCCCCAGGTCTTCGTCCCAGACCTCGATATGAATATCGACACGATCCTTCGTGTCATCCACGAACTTAAAGGTATCCCAGGGATTGCTGACATTCGCCTTGTTCTGGTAGCAGTTCTCAACAAAGAGCTGACCATCAATGGTGATCTTAGCGTAGAAATCGGCAATGCCCCCAATGTCGATCTTGAACTCAAAGAATCCGACCTCAAGCTCCTTGATCTCGGTGCCGCGCACCACAATCATTTGCTTCTTAATCGGAATGTGCGCGACCTTGGGGACATCTCCCGTCGCGGGCTCGTCCTTGCTGAGATCCTGCCGCCCACTCGCATCGGCAGTCGTGAGCTTGAAGAGGCAGTTCCTGCGAACCGCCTCGCTGATACTAATGTCAAGGGTCAGGAAGGGATCCGTGAAACGTCCCATCGGGAAGACGACCCAGGCGGCGGCGGCAGCAAGCCACTCGGCACCGCTTCCACTGCCCTTGCCCTTCCAGTGGCCGTTGTTGTTTTTCTGGGTCACCCACTCGGAGATACGATAGGCGGAACGCATCCCCATGTCGAGCTGGATCCGCTCCGCCGTGCTAAGCTCAAGCCCCTTAGCCTGGTTCCAAACCTCCGGATCGATCTCATTGACCCACTCCCGAATCTGGTGTACCCACTGGCGCGATGCGGCATAAGCGAAGGTATAGGCACGGTGGTAGTCCGGGCGGGACTGCGAGTCGTGGTTCATGCCATAGTCGTAGTCACCGTGATCGTTCGGGTCCTTGTTGCCCTTGTTGGGGTAGTTTCCCGTACGCACACCATCGCGTTTTTTGCTATCAAACCAGGTAACCGTGGCGTAGTCTATTCCCTGGGGAGCAGGATGAGTCTCGACCCAATTGGAGTGGGTGTAGAAGTCTTGAACCGCGTGCAAGCTCATCCCGATCAGTACGATCAGCTTAAAAGCGTCTTTTTCCTTGGCGGCCTCTTGGACAGATATCTTCGTATTGATGGTCAGCCGATCCCAGTAGTGCGACACACGGCTTGACGAGGCCAAGCCATCAAAGTGAAGCTGCTCCAGGCTGTGCTGTCCCCCCGGTGCAAACTTGGTAGTCGGGCTGTTAGAGTAGTAATCCACAAGCCAGTTCTGGAGCTGTGCGGTACGGTTCGCATCGCCGCTGAACCCAAGTTCCCGTAGTGCCTCATCCGTCAGATCCTGATGCGGCCCGGTGTCAAATGCCTGTGCTGCCGGAACCAGTCCCAGCATCAGCGTCGCTGCTAGTAAACCCTTGCGGGCATATTTCTTTACCATTTTGAAAAATCTCTTTCTCTATCTTTAGATGCAAGAGTTGCATCACAGTGCCACCAGTATGCCCTAAGCCTTAGGGCAATACAAGCGATGGCAGGAAAAGTGCAACACTTTGTTGCGGGGAGGGGCCACGGTATACTGAAAGCAATGACGACGTTTGATGGTTTTCTGCGTCAGCTCCGCCAAAGACGGCGGCTGACGCTCGGACAACTGGCGCTGAAGTCTGGGGTGAACAAGGCCACCCTCTCGCGCTGGGAGTCGGGAACCTACAGCCCGCGCCTCCCGGAGCTCTCGTCGGTTCTGGAGGCACTCAGCGTGTCGGCGTCGGAGCGAGCACACTGCTTGAGTCTTCTTGAAACCCCACGTGCTCTCCTCGCCGAGCGCAACAGGCCGGGGGCGGCCACACGCCTCTCCCTGGGGGATTATTTGTACGGCCTGCGCCAGCGTTCCGGAAAAACACAGGACGAAGTCGCGCGGGAGGCCGGGGTATCTCGCTCGCTCTACCGCCAGTGGAAACATGATCAGGCACGCCCGACCACCAGTCAGCTCCACACCATTGGCTTTGCACTAGGCGCTTCCGCAGAAGAGATCGCGGCCCTCAGCACGAGTGCTTTTGCCCAGCAGCCCGTGGAGAAGAGCCGAGAGGCACTGCTACGTACTTACATGGAGACGATGGAGTGGGACGTCCCTCAGGAATCCTACAAGCTCTTTCTCTTCTCGCTCCTAGCAAACATCGGGCAGCTGGTTCGCACGAACAGTGCCGATATTGGCGATCTGGCGATGATCGTCGCGAAGTTTGGCAGCTGCGCCGAGCTCTGGTACGACAATATTCCCCTGCGCGATTTCTACCACCAGCGTGCGCTTGCGCTCGCGGCCCGCTCCTACCAGCCGCTCCACTTCCATCTGATTCCTGCGCTGGAGGCCAGCCCACGCGCCGCACTCAAGTGGCAGCACCGCTTCCCAGACAAGGCCGGGCGGGCGTATCTGCTTTCGTTCGTCGCCCGTGACATCGCCCAAGATGACCCCGACGAAGCCTTGCGCCTCTCCGACACCTACTGCGCCCTCGTGACCGACAATGCCGATGAGTACCCGTGCCGCCTACGGGATAAAGGGAGCCTCCTGCGTGAGTGTGGCCGTTACGCGGAGTCCGTCGCCTTTATCGCCAATCTAGAGCCACCCGATACGTACCGGGCGGGTTTGAACCAGCTCAACATGGCCCGGGGCTTGGCCAAGATGAATGCCAGAGCCGAGGCCCGCGCCTGCCTGGAAGAGAGCAAACGGATAATTGCTCCCTTGAACCTCCAGCACGCACTAGAAGCCGTCTATGAGCTAGAACACGCGCTCAGCTAGCCACGCGTATCAGCACTTCACGCTTCGTCCCCCTGAGCACTAAGCACGGAGCACGGAGCACGGATGGTACAATCGTGAGGGAGGTAGGCCAATATGACAATCGCGGTGGTTTCCGAAATCCCTGAGAGGGGAGGCAGGCGAATACGTGTCTTTACACAGAGCAAAGAGGCATCTGGAGAGACTCTGGGCGCGGCACTTGACGCGCTCCAGCTCACCGCCGAAGCCTGGGACAGTGACGAAGAGCCCTATCTTCTCTTGCGGCGATTTCAGCCAGATCGTTTTTTCCCAGCCCCCCAGCGAGCACAACTTCAGGCACTTATGGCGCAGTGGCGCACGGCCCAGGAGAGTGGGAAAGCACTACCACCAGCGCTTCAGGCAGAGCTTGAGGCTCTGATTCAAGCCGAAGAGGAGGCGACCCTGGCACGCTCTCAGGCTCTACTTGACGCGACACGCAAGTAAAGTTGCTCTGTGAACCCTCTTCATCCTACAGTTGCTTCCCGGGCTCTGCATCACTGCGAGTACTGCCACGCCCCGGAGTTGGTCTCTAATCTTGAG
>NZ_JANNYP010000100.1:0-9302 GCF_031410135.1 Armatimonas sp.
GGTGCATCTTGGGCGGCAAGGATCTGTTCAAAGCGTTGGCGAAGTCGCTGTTTCGTTTCTTCTGTCATCCCCCTATGATGACGACTTTAGGAGCAGAAGGCAAATCGGCTTGCCTCACCACTTTTTTGTCCTGCACCCCTTTCGCACGGCTAACTACAGCGCTAGCCGATAGAATAGCGACATGCCCGAAACCGATTCGTTACACACCAATATCTGGGAGCGCTTTGCCCAGCTCTATGGCACCCCCGAGCGCATTGCCCGCCTCTGGGAGCAGTGGATGGCCACACAGACCGAGTCCTCTATCGCCTTTTTAGAGAAAGCTCTCATTGACTCCGCCGAGGCCAACAAAATCACGCTGGAAGAAGCACGAACGCGTCTTGTGCTGGAGAAACTCGTCGAAGACCGTGGCCCCCGCTTTGTGGAAAAGTTCCTGCGGGAGCACGATCAGGCCAGCAAGCCTCTCAAGCCCATGAGCGTCAAGAAGAAGCGCTAGGCGGCTCCGGTGATGTAGGCCATCCCCTTTTGCCAGACCGCTTCCCCGACGAGCCGTCCCAGCTGACGTCCGATGCGATCCCCACTCTCAAAGTGAATCCCACCATAGAGCCGCGAGATTCCCGCTTGGTCTGCGGCATCACTAAAAGTCTCCCAACCTAGGTTAATGGGCTCCGCGGGGGTATTTTTCTCAAAGGCGAGCGTCCCCGCGGCAATAGTGGCGTAGTTACCAAAGATATTGCTTCCCGTGAAGCGCTTGAGGATCTCCGCAGCGGCGGCGCTAAATGTCGAGTGCCCACTCACAAACTCAGGGAACGGAGGCGTGACAAAATTCGGTGACTGGTAGGGCATCCACAGCCGACCGTCCATGCGCTGTAGCCCACTGTCTGGCCCTGCATAGCCCATGACTTCTTGGCCCACGAGCAGGCTACGAATCGCCGTGATCGGGCGTGACGTGTTGTAGGTACGCTTGGCGTCCCAGGCGACAATGCCGGCATCCATCACGGCATTTCCAATAAGAAATAAGAGCTTCACGTCTTCATCAAGCGTGTGCCGGTCACGCATGGAGATCCAGTCGGCAAACAGGCACCAGTGGCCCGGCGGCAGAACGGAGCTTGGCCCATCTGCCCAGTACTCGGCAATGGCCTTTTGGGTGTCCGTCAGATTGGCATAGACTCCCAAAAGCTGCTCTACCTGACGCAGATACTCGGGTGAGCCGTACGCCGGAGGGGCACTGGGACGAAGCGCACTCCCCGACGAGAGTGAGAAGGGGCGCACGTTGCCCCAGTGGGGCGCGATATAGCCAGGTGCCTTCCCATTAGCGAAGCGTAGCTGCTGCCACTGGCTCGGATCGTTGATCACATCGGGAGTGTTTATCGGCTTGTAGCCCGTCGTGTCTGCATAGCCGCCCGGCTGGTTTGCTCCGTCCACCACTCGTCCCTCGATAATCAGGCGAGCACAGTGGTTTCCCACACCGATGGGCAAGTCTGCTTGCTCCGTCGTGTCACTGGCCACGTAGCCCAGAGCCACCATGCGCTGACTCAGGCGTGTGACATCGTCTGGGAAGAGATTGCTCAGCGCACGAAAGGCGGCGTAGCTCAGGGCACACTCCTGGTTGGCTTGCGTTCGCTCCGCAACAGGCCGACGGGTGATCCCTAGCTGGGTCGGTTTTGCAACCGTATCGTAGCAGGCCCAGGCGTCATAGAGGCAGGTATGGACAATCCCAATCGCCCGTGCGGTCATCGGAGGTCCAAGCTTCCCCCCTCGGAGGGAGAGCAGCAGCTCATCATTCCACTGCATCGCCACACTTCGGCTATAGCGGTTCGGAGCCACCATCCCACCGCCGCCACAACCTGCCGTGAGCGCCGCGCCACTGAGGCCAAGGCCAAGCAGAAAAGATCGTCGTGTTATATCCATGATGCAATGTACTAAAGCAGAAAGAGTGCCACTCGCCCATCAGGTAGAATCCCCGCATGAGATACTTTCTAACCGGGGCAACCGGCTTTATTGGCGGGCGCTTGGCGGCGTTTCTACGAGCACAGGGCCACGAGGTGGTGGCGCTGGTACGCTCTCCGGAAAAGGCAAAAAACCTCGCCGAGCTTGGTGTAACACTGGCCAAGGGCGATATTACCGATCCTCAGTCTCTCAAAGCAGCGATGTCAGGCTGCGATGGTGTCTGTCACGTGGCGGGCTGGTACAAGATCGGGCCAGGGGCAAAGTCTCATGAGGGAGTGGCAGTCAATGTGGAGGGAACCCGAAATGTGTTAGAGGCGATGCGGGAGCTGGCGATTCCCAAGGGTGTGTACACGTCCACGCTGGCCGTTTTCTCAGATACCCACGGCGAGCTCCCCGACGAAGACTATCGCTACGACGGCCCACATCTCTCGGAGTACGACCGCACCAAGGCCGCTGCTCATGACATCGCAGACGAGTTTATCGCGCAAGGGCTTCCTCTGGTCGTTGTCCAGCCTGGCCTTGTCTACGGCCCCGGCGACACCAGTGCAGCCCACCAGACCCTCCAGCAGTTTCTCACCCGCAAGCTCCCCCTGATCCCGCAAGGCGCGGCCTACTGCTGGGCACACGTGGACGACATTGTCTTAGGGCACTGGCTGGCGATGGAAAAAGGAAAGCCCGGCGAGAGCTATATCATCGCCGGGCCGCCCTATACTTTGGTTGAGGCACTAGAAGTTGCGGAGAAACTCACGGGAATCCCGGTCACGAAGCGCCGTGCTTCCCCAGGACTCCTCAGAGGTCTCGCCAGCGCGATGGCACTTCTGGAGAGCATCCGTATTCCCCTGCCAGAAAAATACTCCTCCGAGTTTCTGCGCGTCTCTGCAGGTGTTACCTACCTGGGTGATAACCAAAAAGCAAGGCGAGAGCTGGGCTATGTTCCCCGTAGCCTCGAAGAAGGACTCCCCGAGACACTGGCATGGGAGCAGGCCCAGCTTAAGCGCTAAGACGAAGCCGTCGTGCCGGTGCGCTGTCCCCCACCACGGCGCCGGCGGCGGCGGTTGCGGACTTCATCACTGGAGGCATCTCCCCTGGCAGGCTCACGGGGCGCTTCTTTGGCAGCGCGGGGCGGTTCGGGCTTTGGAGAGACGGGGGGCTCACTGCCCCCGCCGCCGTTATTGTTGCCCTTGCCCTGCACTTCCCCCACAGCAAACGAGCGGCTGACAGCGGCCAGACGAACGCGCACACCATGGCCGGGTTGACGCCCAGTCGGGGGCACGAAGACAATCATGCCCCCCTCTGCAAGCCCGGCAGCAACCGGCGGAATGCTGTCGCTGATGGTCAAGACACGCGCTTCTACCATCTGTCCCCGCTTGAGCGCTCCATAGCGACGGTCAAAATCGTCGAGACGGCCCGTGGTCAGCTCGTACTTTTCATGGTGGCCCACATCGGTGGCGCGGATGTAGATCCCCCGCTCCAGCGCGTGCTCCAGCTCTTCCAGCTCTGCGCCATCTTCGCCGACGAGCGCAGCGGCCACTAAGGGGTGACAGCTTACCAAAAACGCCTCGCCCTTCTCGCTCCGTGCCCGTCGCCGTAGATCGCGCTCAATGACCATTGCCACACTCTGCGGCGATGAAACCTGGCCGGTTCCAGCGCAGTAGGGACAGACCTCGTCCATCTGCTCATTGACCGTCTCACCGGTGCGCTTGCGAGTCATCTCAATCAGCCCTAGTGGGGAGATATGGCTGACCTTACAGCGATTTTTGTCGGTCTTAAGGGCACTTTCAAAGGCCTGCTCAACCTTGCGGCGGTCACTGGCATTATTCATGTCAATCAAATCAAGGACAATAATGCCGCCCATGTCTCGCAGACGAAGCTGGCGCGCGATCTCATTGACCGCCTCTAGGTTGGTCTGAACAATCGTGTCATTAAGGCCATCGGTCTTACCGCCAAACTTTCCGGAGTTGACATCAATCGCAGTCAGAGCCTCGGCCTGATCAATCACCAAATAACCACCCGACTTGAGTGGGACACGCCGCTTGATATAGCGCTCAATCTCGGTCTCGATCCCAAAGTTCTCAAAGATCGCCTTGTCGCCATCATAGAGCACGACGCGGTCTTTAAGTGTCGGACCAAAGAAGTCGAGGAGCTCATGGGCCTTACGATACTCTGCCGCGGAGTCCAGATACATCTTCTCGACATCGGAGCCAAAAGTATCGCGCAAGATCCGTAGCAGCAGGGTCAGGTCGGCGTGGATGAGGTTTGGAGCGGGCATCGCCGTCGCCTTCGCCTTAATCTCCGCCCACGAGCGCTCCAGAAACTCCAGATCCTGGCGTAGCTCACGCTCGGTCTTGCCCTCAGCCTCGGTACGGACAATCAGGCCATAGCCCGGCTTGCGGATGCTCTCGATAATCTTCTTCAGGCGATCTCGCTCTCGGGGATCGTCTATCTTGCGAGAGACTCCCGTAGAGTTCTCTTCGGGCATAAACACGAGATAGCGCCCCGGCAGAGAGATACGGGTGCTGACCCGACTTCCCTTCGTGCTTCGTGCGCCCTTGGTAACCTGCACGAGCACTTCTTGGCCCCGGCGCACCAGATCGCGAATGGGAGTGTGGGAGCGGGGGCGACGACCCCGCCGATCAAAGCCGCCCTCTTCTTCAAGATCGTCGCCACCACCACCCGGAATAATATCCCCGGCATAGAGAAAGGCATTCCGATCCAGCCCAATGTCCACAAAAGCGGCATCAATACCGGCCACGATATTGTCTACCCGGCCCTTGTAGATACTTCCCACCACGCGCTCATCGCGCTCAATATGCAACTCAATCAGTTGTCCGTCTTCGCGGACAGCAACGCGCGTCTCTCGTGCGTCACTATTGACGATGATTTCCTTCAAAACAGTCTCCTGCCAGGCTCAACGGCGACACTGCCTCGTTCCTGACTCAAATTTCTAAAAATGTCTGAATCTCTTCAGACTGGCTCGGCCACACTGGTCTCGGACGCTTTAAACGTCCACAGCCGTGCCGCCGTAAAGTTCCACGCGACTACAACAACTGCAGCCACAACCTTTGCTCCAATCAAGACGACTGGGCTAAACTCACTCTTGCCTTTTCCTGTGACAATAATTTGGATAATTTCATTTGTGGAGCGTTCTGTGTGCATCAAACCAAGTCGCATCGCCATCACAATTGCCAGAGTCATCACAGTCAGGTTCAGCACCCAGCCGACCACGTTGGTGGCAAGAAACTTGGGGTACTGTTTCTTAGAATCTCCCTGACGATCGCGGAATGTCCAGCGGCTGTTCCAGATATATCCATTGGTTACCGCACACAGAAATGAGAGAGTTCCGGCCACCGCTACAGGTAGTCCCACACGATAATGTAACAGACTTAGTAAGCCTGCATCAATCACAAATGAAGATATCCCAACAAGGCAAAACTTTATAAGTTGTCTGATGCCGGGTCGTTGAAGTAGCGCTAGCACAGGGCATTATAACACGGCTAAAGTCCCTGTGCCGCCTGAGCGAGCTGGTTGCTTTTCAGGGCCTGTTGCTTGAGTTCTATCTCAATTGCCTCCGCCTGGCTTTCGTAGTGAACAAGGCTCTCAGGCTCCAGACTCGCAAGACCCCGTAGAATCCGAGCCAGATGCCGTCGTGCACCAGCGAACTGGGCCTGATCCAGTGCTTCATGAAACGCCTGCCGCGCCTCCGCATTACGCTGATGGCGCTGGTAGAACGCGGCGGCTTGGCAGAGTGTCTCCAAGTGGCGTTCACGATCGCCCAGACGCTTTGTCCGGTCCAGAGCCCGCGTAAAGGCAGCCTCAGCGGCTTCGGGCATCCCCAGCTCATCACAGATAATTCCCAGATGGACTAAGAGGGAAAGTTCTACTTGACGATCCGTTCCGGCGCTGGCCAGAGCGAGTGCCTCTTCATTGACTCGGAGCGCATCTTCAATCTGACCTTGCTTTAGATACGTCTCACACAACGATGCGAGCAGATGCGGACGAACATAGTGGTTTTCCAGCTCCTGTGCCCGTTCCAAACAAGCCAGCAAGTCCATAACGGCCCCATCGAGCTCTCCCGCCTCACGCTTAATCCCCGCCAGATTGGAAAGACAGAAGATCTCATACTCGGGAAGCACATGCTCGCGTGCGAGCCTCAATCCCTCCAACAAAAAAACGGTTGCCTGATCGTAGCTTCCGAGCTCCACACAGAGCGCTCCCAGGTTATTAAGGGTCGCCACCTCGCCACGCACATCGGCCTGTTGCTGGCGCAGACGATGTGCCTCCAGCAGAAGACTCATTGCCTCCGGGTAGTTGGTCTCCTTACGGCGAAGCGTGCTCAGCCCGAGAAGGCAAGAGGCCTCAATCTCGCCAAAGCCCTCTTGGCGGCTCAGTGCCAACGCGGCTTGATAGTCGGTGTCGGCGGCCTCAAGATCTGCCTGGATCAAGCTGCAGACCGCGCGTTGTCGCAGAGCGGTTGCCTCCCCCAGACGATAGCCGAGCTGCTGTGCCTTCGCGAGAGTCTCTTCAACGAGCAACCCACACCGCACCAGATCCGCGCGAGCCAAGTACTCCGCCAGTGTATTGGCAGCATCTACTTGCGCATGGGGCTCTTGTGCGGCTTTCAGAGTCGCCTCCAGCGACTCAAGTGTTTTCATCAGTATCACCATACCAGAGGCGTATCAGTCGCGCCTTCAGTTTTGCCTCAACCCCATTCTCGGTGGGCTGGTAGTAGGGCTCGCCCTGTGAAGGAAGTCCCTCGGGTAGGTAGCGCTGCTTGACAAATCCCCCCGGATAGTCGTGGGGATAGAGATAGCCCTCACCGTGTCCCAGCGCCCGAACCCCTTTTGCATGACTATCACGTAGGGGTTTGGGAATCCCTGGAAATGCCGCATTCCGCACCTCTTCCCGCGCCCGTCCCAGCGCCTTGGTGCAGGCATTGGACTTGGGAGCTGCGGCAAGATAGAGCGTGACGTGGGCCAAGTTCAACGCGCACTCCGGCATCCCAATGCTCTCGGTCGCCTGAAAGCCTGCCATTGCCAAAGGCAGAGCACTCGGGTCGGCACAGCCAATGTCTTCAGAGGCCAGAATCACCAGGCGACGGGCAAGAAACCGGGGGTCTTCTCCCGCCTCCAGCATCCGCGTGAGATAGTAGATCGCGGCATCCGGGTCGGAGCCTCGGATGCTCTTGATCAAGGCGGAGACCATGTCGTAGTGTGTATCGCCGGACTTGTCGTAGCCAATAGCACGCTGACCGACGGCTTCCTCCGCTACGGCGAGCGTGATACTTGTCCCCTTCGTGAGCGATGCCGCTAGCTCAAGCGCTCCCAAGGCCGTCCGTGCATCGCCGTTTGCCGCCGCCGCAAGATACCCACGCGCTTGGGGTTCCAGTACCAGCGCACGCTCCCCAAGCCCGCGCTCTGTATCGGTCAGTGCCCGCGTGAGTAGTTCCGCGATCTCATCATCACTCAGTGCCTGAAAGGGATAGACTCTGGCGCGGGAAAGCAGGGGCGCATTGACGGAAAAATAGGGGTTCTCCGTGGTGGCTCCAATGAGAACAATCGTCCCATCTTCGACATGGGGTAGGAACGCATCCTGCTGGGCTTTATTAAACCGATGGATCTCATCCACAAACAACAGCGTGCGCTGGTTATAGGCTTTGCGCCGCTCTTTGGCCAGCTCAATCAGCTTACGAACATCGGCAACCCCACCCGTGACTGCAGAGAAGTTCTCAAAGTGACAGCGAGTCGTGCGGGCAATGAGCGATGCGAGGGTAGACTTCCCGCAGCCAGGCGGCCCCCAAAAAATCGCGGAACGAAGCTCATCCTGCTCAATTGCCTGTCGAAGTGACTTCCCTACGGAAAGCAGATGTTGCTGGCCCGCCAGCTCGTCGAGAGTACAGGGACGCATCCGTGCGGCGAGTGGGGCAGAGTCCAGTTTCTCCGTGATCGTTTCGTCTGTGGTAAAGAGATTCATTCCTTAACTTAGGAGTATGCCCTCAAGTTTGCGACTCCAAACTCTTTTAGTTTATACTAAGTTCCTTATGCGCCGCTTCTTCCGTTATACCCTTCCTTTAGTTCTTTGGTTAAGTATGATTTTCGCTATGTCAACGGATAATGGTTCTGCGGCTAATACCCGTCCCATCGTCCAGAGTGTCTTACGAAAAATTTTACCGGGCCTTGCCGCGCAGCTCACTCCAAGCCAGCTGGAGCGCGTGGACTTCAATATTCGTAAGACCAGCCATGTGATGGAGTATCTGATTCTGGCACTCTTAGCCTACCGAGCCATCCGGGCAGATCACCCGCGCTTTCGAAGTCGCCATGTGCTGTTTACCATGATCTTGGGGATTCTATACGCCGCCAGTGACGAGTGGCACCAGAGCTTTATCCCCTCACGCTGGGGAGTTGCCGCCGATGTTGTCTACGACTCGTTTGGTGTCTCGCTAGGGACGATTCTAAGCCAGTGGCGCGAGCAGCTCTTCCATGAAAAACAAAACCGGCTCGCCTTACGAGAAAGCGAGCCGGTTCAGGAGAGCTAAGAGACTACTTCTTGCGACGCAGCAGAGGCAGTCCTGCAAGTCCGAGAGCGGCAAAGACAAGGGTACCAGGCTCTGGTACTGCACTGTGGGTAGTCCGTCTGCTGGCCGCCATTGCGGTAGTCGTCGCGGGAGCAAGTACGACCGGTACTTCCTCCTCCGTAGACTTAGGAATCTTCACGGAGCGCACTACCGCACCCGCAACTCCCGCCAGAGGCAGAAGCGGCAATCCGGTCCGAATAAACCGGGGAAGCACAGGAGGAGCGACAGGCTTGATGGGATCGGGAGTATTGGGGATTTCGACCACTTTAATCGGCGGTGTAACTCTAATCGGCGGGGCAACAGGCATATCGGGGCCGAAGGGGGAAAGATCCCCTCCCTCCAAGGCATCCAGACCTGCCGGAGCGGTGAGATTGGCGGCAACTTGCTGAAGACCAAGAGGACGAGCCGTGCTCGCCACCGGAGTTATCTTTGGCTTCTCTTTCAACACCGGGGCTTTGGGCAGCAAGGGGTTGGAGCAGATCCACTTGAGAATCGGCTTACCATCACGAGTCGCCCAGACTCGAGTGCCTTTCTTCAGGCTCATCTTCTTACCGTAGATAAGGCCCGATTTGGTCACTCCATAGTTCATCACGCTTGTATCTGTCGGCAAGATATAAGGAACCAGTGCATCCTCAACAAACTCAACCACACGATCTTCGGGGAGATTAAAGTGCTTGGCAATATTGCGACGGAACGAGGGCTCGGTCTTTAGTGCCTCAACAAGAGCCTCGGTGGTGAGTACAGGCTCCTTTAAGAAGCGGTCTCTGCCGGGCGTGATTCGCTG
>NZ_JANNYP010000101.1:0-1462 GCF_031410135.1 Armatimonas sp.
GTTTGGCGGCGATAGGCCCAAGTTTCATGATCCGAACATCCGCTGGGGTGCCGTAGCCGATGTTGAATCCGTCCGAACCTGTGGCGTTGACGATCTTGAAAAGGAGCTTGTTCGGCCCTTCGTGCAAAGTGAGTGTTACGGTGCCTCCAGCCTCAGAGACAGAGCGTTCGCCGGAAAATCCGTGTACCAGTTTTCCGTCTTGCCAAACTTTCAGACCGTCGTCACTCTGGACTCGAATGGTGAAGTCACCGGCTTTTTCCGGGGTGAAAGTTGTTCGAAGATAAACCGCCGCATTGTCTTTCTTGACAATCCCGTTGAGGGCCAATGAATTTGCAACTTTGGTCGGTTTCCAAGTCCCACTCTGTTCGGTTTCCGGAGCAAAAACTTGGTCGTATGCAGCCTTGTAGTTAGCGGCAGAATAAACGGTAGAAATTTCCCAATTTCCAACTTTGGGGAGTCGAACACCCTTCGAAGCCCAGGCCCTCGCCGTCGACAAGTCCAAGCCTTTGAAGAGGGAATCTTCGGTGTTCTTGAGCTGGAGCAGCCTCATGGACTGGAGTTTTGTCGGAACTTTCAGCACGGGCGGATGGACTTTTGAGTTTCCGTCCATCGGATCATCCGTCGTATTGTTCAAGAACGCGAACATGCTGTAGTAGTCCTTCGCGGTGAATGGGTCGTACTTGTGGTCGTGGCATCGAGCGCAAGCCATGGTGATGCCAAGATAAACGGTTGTAGTCGTGTCCACGCGATCGACCGTATTCTTGACCAAGAACTCCTCTACGATTGCTCCGCCCTCGGCGGTCGTTGGGTTCATCCGCACAAAGCCAGTAGCGAGTCTCTGCTCCTGAGTCGGATTCGGCAGAAGGTCACCTGCCAGTTGCCAGACGGTCATTTTGTCAAACGGGACATCGCGGTTGAGCGCACTCACCACCCAGTCTCGATACGGCCAGATGCCTCGTTCGTTGTCAAGGTGAAGTCCGTGAGTGTCGCCGTAGCGCACCGCATCGAGCCAGTAGCGGGCTTGGTGCTCACCGTACCCAGAGCTACTCAAGAACCGATCCACCATCTTCTCATAGGCTAGTGGGCTGGAGTCTTTTAAGAACGCTTCGACCTCCTCTGTCTTGGGCGGCAAGCCCGTAAGGGCGAGCGAAACACGGCGAATGAGCGTGGGTTTGTCGGCCTGGCCCTCTGGCTTGAAGCCGCTCGCGGCTAATTTTTCGGCAATAAAGTTGTCGATCGGATTCTTTGCCCAGGTCGGATTTTTGATCTTTGGAATCGCGGGCGGTACGGGTGGGATGAAGGCCCAGTGACCTTTGAATCCAGCACCCTCTTCGATCCACTGTTTCAGAATCGCGATTTTCTCTGGAGTAAGGGGGCGAATCGCCGGGTCTTGGGGCGGCATTCTGTCGTCGGCATCCTTCGAGGTGATGCGCTCCCACATTCGTGAATGAGCGAGAGACCC
>NZ_JANNYP010000102.1:0-7432 GCF_031410135.1 Armatimonas sp.
GGCGGTCGGCTGCACCTGGGTAACTATGAAGGGGCGCTCAAGCCCTGGACGAAGCTGCAAGACAGCTACGAGATGTTCTGCTTCGTAGCGGACTGGCACGCCTTCACAACTCTCAACGGCCCCCCCTCCGATATTGCGGCAGCGAGCCGTGAAGTCGCGCTAGACTATCTCTCCGCGGGGCTCGATCCCGACAAGTGCGCCATTTTCCGCCAGAGCCAAGTCCCCCAGCATGCCGAGCTGGCTGTGCTTCTGGGGATGCTCACGCCAGTCTCCTGGCTGGAGCGCGTTCCTACCTACAAAGAGAAGCGTGAGTTTGTCAGCGAGGGCGGCGGCGACTCGGGCCCGAGCTTTGGACTGCTGGGCTACCCTGTGTTGCAGACCGCCGATATTATTGTCTACCGCGCTCACGTGGTGCCGGTGGGAAAAGACCAGGCTCCGCACCTAGAGATCAGCCGGGAGATCGCACGGCGTTTCAATCACTTAGTCGGGGAGGAAGTCTTTCCCGTGCCCGATGCCCTGATCTCGGAAGAGACGGGTGTTCTGCCAGGGCTGGATGCCGATGAAACCGGCCAGCTTCGCAAGATGAGCAAGAGCTACGGCAACTGTATCTATCTTACCGATAGCGCGGATCAAGTGGCCGGGCGGCTCAAGACGGCCTATACCACGCCCACCAAGATCCGCAAGGACGATCCCGGTATTCCTGAGGGCTGTGCGGTCTGTCAGCTCCGTAAGCTCTACGACCCCGAGGGTTTTGCACCACAGTGGGACGAGTGCCGTTCCGGCGCACGTGGCTGTGTGCAGAGCAAGCGCGAGACCGCTGAGGTGCTCAATGCCATGCTAGAGCCGATCCGTCAGCGCCGCGCACTCTATGAGAGCGACCCTGCGGAGCTGGATCGTCTGCTCAAACGGGGCGCAGAAAAAGCGGCGGTGGTGGCGGAAGAGACTCTCCAGCACGTCCGCAAAGCTCTGCGCTTGGTCTAACTAAAGCCGAAGCCCACCCCGTGCATTGGGATTCAAGCCCGCTTGGAGGCTGGTTACCACGACGAAGTTGGGCATGGGGGGGGTCTTGAGCTGTTGCTCGGTCACGGTAAGCAGGCCGAGAATCTGGGGGAGACGAAACGGGATTTTCTCCACACTCAGCAACGCCGCTTCTGTCTCCCCCAGTCGGGCTTGCTCACGAGCAAGGCGCTCCATGAGATCCCCTTTGAGAAGCTTCTCATTCGGGGAGCCACTATTGTGCGACTCGATCTTGGTGATCAACTGCTGGTAGCTGTCTGCTTGGTGGCAGAGATAGCTCAGTCCGGCCAGCTGGATGGTTCCCTCATTTTTAAGGGTCATGATGGAAACCAGGGGCAGTGTCTCAAGTAAGGGGACACGTAGCCTCTCTAGTAGCTCTGGGCTGTCCAAGCGACGGGCAAGCTCCTGGGCGGCAAGTCCTTCCTGGAAGCGATGACTCGGCTTGGCAATGCGGGCTAGGCCGTCCGCGACTTGCTCTAAGTTGGCCTTTGCGGTTTGGGTATCTCCAAGATCGAGAGCGACATCCGCTTGCCGAATCTGCTGGTGCACCAGGTAAGCGGGATCGGGGTGTTGGGTCTTGAGCTTCTCGAGCAGATCCATGCGCTTGTGTTTCCAGATCGCACCACTCACAATCGAAGCAAATATTTTACCGTCTTCTGCGCCCTGCATTTGCTCTAAAAACTGCTCTAACAAGCGCTGCTGGTACTTTGAATCGCGCACGCCCAGTAGGCATCCCAGGTTCCTCCCCATTAGGCTACGATGCTCAAAGCTGTTGGATGGCTCTGGTACATAGGAGAGTCGTGGGACTTGACGTTGGGAGAGGGCTAGGAGTGACTCTTGACGGTACATGGGCTCGGTTAATTTCTGCGCAAAACACTCTGCCAGGGCAAAATCTCCCTCTCGTGCTGCCAGGATCATGCCCGCACTCACATCGGTGTCGGTGGTGGGGGTTGCTGAGAGATCTCCCAGAGCCTGGAAGAGCTGTTTCCGTAGCGGAGGCCGTAGTGGCTCGGGCGCTTGCCAGGCGGGGTTGACATCCCCAACAAAAAGAATGGTACTGGCACGCACCGTACCGCCCCAGAGGAGACAGCTCAGGCTGCGGAGCTGGTCGGGAGGGGCCTGGTGCTCAATGGCGGCGAGGACCTCTTTCGGCTTCCCCAGATGAAACAGTAAGATCAGTGTCCCGTGGTAGTACTCCTCGCGTCCCCCCAGTGGCCCCCGCATGAGAGAGAACTCCAACCGAGGTAAGAGCGCTTTCCGAACCGCCTCCCGTGCCCCTTGGTCGCAGAGTGCCAGAACCAGCCGGGGAGCCAGTAAAGGATCCGGACTTGCAAGGCGTTTCTCTTCCAAGGGAGTGAGGCTAGTGCGCTTGAGGGCCACTTGTGCCTGTGGTGAGGTGCCCTGGTAGCGAAAATCCTTGAGTGCCTTGCGAGCACGCTCGGTCTGCCCTAGGAGAAAGTACTGATCGGCAAGGAGAGAGCGCTCCTGGGTTTCTTGGCTAGGAGACATGATCTCGGCATTGATAAGCTCTAAAGCTTTATCGAGTGCACGGATCGCACCTGCCGTATCACCGCTCTTTTGGTACACCCAGGCAAGCCGTCGCCAAATTGAGGCGGTTACCCCAAAGTTTGTCTGCTCCAGTCGTTTCTGGGTCTCCCCAAGCAAGAACACGCCATGCTGTTTTGGGGAAGCGGGAAGCGCAGGGAGGGGAGCTGCTAGCTCTTGGCTTTCTTCGCGTAAAATGCGACAACCTACCAGCGACATGCTGATGGCAAGCAATGCCCCATAGGGAAGTATCCTTGTTTTCAGAGTGTTGTACATCTTTGCTTTAGGCTTTGCGCTTTGGAATATACTACCGCATGAAGTATAGTCGCTTTATTGTATTTTTTCTTTTTACCTTGCCCGTATCTCTGGCTTGGGCACAGACGAGCACTCTGGCAGGAATCACCTACGACTCCGCCGTACCACTTCAGGCGAAGCTGACTCAGCGCAAGGATGCCGAGGGCAAGCCGCTCTCGCTCTATAACTTGAGCTTTGTGGGCGGCAGTGAGGCTCGTGTCCCCGCTATTGTCTCGGTGCCTGCAAGCCCGAAGCCGGGAAAGCAGCCCGCAATTATCTTGCTGCATGGCTTGGGTGGCGATAAGAATCAGCTCCAATTGTTGGCGATGATGCTCAGTGGCAAGGGCTATACCACGATTGCAATTGATGTGGCGGGACACGGAGATCGCCCTAAAGTGAATGGAAAGTCCATTGGGGAGCAGGATCTGACGGGGATGCGCACCGTGGCTGCCCAGACCGTGCAGGACCTGCGCCGCACCGTGGATTATCTCCTGTCGCGCACGGAGATTGATCCCAAGCGCATCGGCTTTGTGGGCGTCTCGCTGGGGGGCGTCTTGGGGGCACGCTTTCTCGCGGAGGAGCCTCGGGTTGCGGCGGCCTCGCTCTGGGTGGCAGGCGGCGACTGGGGGACTCTGATCACCACCAGTGCCCATCCCTTCGCCAAGCGCTTCCGCGACACGGGTGACACGGATGCGACCAAGATTCGTCTGGCCCTCGCCGATGTGGACCCGGTGCCCGCCATCAGCCGCGCCGCCCCACGCCCTTTGCTCTTTCTCAACGGGGCCACCGATGATGTGGTGCCCAAGGCCAGTAGCGATGCGCTCTTTGCGGCGGCACGCGATCCCAAGGAGCGCGTGATCCTGCCGGGGGGACACACCACGAGCCTTTTTGACATGGCCAGCCGCACGATTAGCTTTTTGGACAAGCATCTCAAGCCTTAATCGGCACGAGAGGCGGGATTAGTTGGCGCGAAGGCCCGTGTCTATTCCGGCGCGCACCAGAGCACGCGCACGGTGCAGGCGAGACTTGACGGCGGCGATGGTGATTCCTAGCTGCTCCGCGACCTCGCTGGCGGGACGCTCTTGCACATCGCGCAGCTCGTAGACCTCGCGGTAGAGAGGAGGAAGGCTGTGCATCACGCTGAGCAGGCAGGCTTTTGTCTCCGCCTCAATGGCCAGCGTCTCGGGTGAGGCTGCCTCGGAGATCGGCTCGATGCCTTGCTCCTCCAGCTCCGCCAGTCGAAACACCGGGGCGAGCGCCTCGCGACGCTTGAGACGGCCACACGTACGCCTCGCAATGATGGCCAGCCAGCTCTGGAACGCCGCCTCGTCTTGAAGCTGGCCCAGCGCTCGGTAGGCACTCAGCAGCGACTCCACCAGCACGTCCTCGGCATCGTCGGGGTTGCCGCACATCCGCACCATCTGCCGGTAGACCGCATCTTTATGCCGCGCCATAAGCTGATCAAATTCCATGCTCCCTATACTACCCGAAACCAAAAAACGGGCAGGGAAAATCCCTGCCCGCTCGTCTTAACTCAAGCGACTACTGGTGTGGGGGAAGGGGATGTAAGGTGTGCATCCCCGCCATTCCGTTCTTGATGAAGTCGCTGACGGCCTGTGCGTGGCTTTGTAGCAGCTTCACCGTGTAGGCATCCTCCGAGGTCTCGACGACCTTCACCCCACGCTCCGTGGCTGTCACAGTGATCACGACCTTGTCCGCGTTTTGAAACAGCGCGGCAAAGAGCGGATCGCCCTGACGGATAGGCTGGTTCTTCTCCAGCCGCGTCTTCATCGCTGCCACATGCTCTTGTAGCAGTCCCACGGTCTTGGGGTCGCTTGACTCGGTGAGGGCTTCAATCCCATTGGGCAGGATCTTCACTGTTCTGCTGATGGTGCCGGACTGGGCAAAGAGAGAGTGAATGGTTCCCATATCCGCCATACCGCTCCCCATCATTGAACCCATTCCATTCATCATCCCCATGCCACCGCCCATACCTCCCATCTGGTGCATACGCCCCATCATTCCCATACCACCCTGCATTCCCATATCACCCTGCATTCCCATGCCACGGCCCATCTGGTTCATCCCCATGCGGCCCATCATCCCCATGCCTCCACCCATGCGGCCCATCATGCCCATCATAGGACAGCCCATGTTGCCTTGCTGGGCGAACGCGGCTCCACTGGCAACGAGAAGCGTTGCTACGGTAAACAAGCCTGCGGGGAAGACCCGCATCTTATGTCGAATAGTCATTCTGAAACTCCCTTCGCTAACCTGACGATCACTCCGAAACTTCGTTACTCGCGCTCTTTTCATCTTTGTGAAATCCTCCTATAAAGACAGAGGCTGCTGGACTCGGAAAGGATTCAGGTCGGATAAAATCTCCGAAACCAAGGGACGATCTGCGGGATCGTCGCTGGGATGGGCGAGGAGGATCATGCCTTGCTGATCGATGAGAAAGTCGCCGCCGAGCTGGTAGGGATCGCCCTTGACCGGCATGAGCTTGCGGCCTTTGGCCAGCAGGCGGAAGTAGTAGAGAAACATCTTGGGGTGCCACGCCGCTAGCACGGACGAGCCGAGACCAAAGGCGGCGTAGGCGCGGCGCTCGGGATCGAGGAGCAGGGGGAAGGGGAAGTGGGTGGCCTCTTGCCAGTGCGCTGCAAGCTCCGGCGAGGCAAAGCTTACCAGCACAATAGAGATCTCTCGTGCATCAAACTCGGCTTTCCTATCCCGCAACTGCGCGACATGCTCACGGCAAGGCAGTCAGCCCAGATGCCGCAGAAAGACTAGGAGCGTCTTCGGGTTATGCTCATAGAGGGCGCTGAGGGGCTGGGGCTCACCCGCAAGAGTCTGTAGGGTGAGCTTGGGGGCGGGTGAGCCGACATTGAGCATGGTTTACTTTTTGAGAAACTTCTCGGGGGCTTTCTCAAAGGCTGCTTTGCAGCTCACGCAGCAGAACTTGACGGTCTTGCCCTTCCAAGTGACGAACTGCGCCGCATCCACAGGCTCGCCGGTGACGGGGCAGGTCTTCTCGCCATCGCCTTTGCCCACAAACGCGGGCTCTTTGGTTTTTGCAGACGCGGTAGTTTTGCCTTTAGGCGGTGCGGGGTGGCTGACATGCATCCCCGCCATGCCGTCTTTGACGAAGCCGCTGATGGCTTTGGCGTGCTCCTGAAGGAGTTGCACGACGTAGGCATCATCACTAGTCTCGACAATTTTTACGCCGGCCTTGGTGTTCGTGATCGTCATCTTGACTTTCTCGGCGTGCTGGAAGAGCACGGCAAAGAGCGGGTCCCACATGCGCATCGGCTGCTTGTTCTCCAGCCGGACTTTCATCGCCGCGACGTGCTCTTGCAGCAGCTTAACCGTCTTCGGATCGCTCGCTTCTGTGAGAGCCTCAATGCCGCCGGGAATATTTTTCACCGTGCGCTTGATCTTCTTATTCTCCGCAAAGAGCTTATGAATGGTCTGCATGTCCGGCTGGTTCGGGCCGCCCTGTGCATAAACGGGCGTGCAGAAGCCTGTCGCACACGAGGAAGAGCCGCCTGGCACTAGAGCCGAGAGCGCCAGCAGGCCAGCAGAAGCCAGCAGTAACCGTGCGTAGTGTTGCATTTTCTTTTTCTCCTAACAAGACAGAGGTAGGACGGAAGGGAAAGGGTTCAAAGCCTTACTTCCCGAGTAGAAAATACTGGTACTGCACCTGGACTTGCCGCTCACGGTGCAGCAGATAGGCCATCTGAAGGCGGTTGCGCTTGTCTTGAGGGATGAGGTTTACTCCCAGAGTCAGCCCGTTGGTTCCCGTGCTCGGGGAGTAGGTCTGCATCTGAGCGACAGCCGCAAGGCTTGGGGTGAGCTGACGGGCGACATCCACATAGCCTCCCTCGGCGCGCTGGTTGAGATTACCATTAAGGTGTCCGATCAGGTACTCCGCACTCATACGCCAAGGGCCGTGGTGGGTGACTACATCGAGCTCTGCGCGGGTATCCCAGCCAGCAAAGCTCTTCGCACCGGGAAAGACCCGGCTGAGGTTTAGCCCACTGCTGTGGCGGAGGGCAAGCGAGCCACCCCACTGGAGCGGGCCGAGCTGCCGCGTGGCACGTCCGACGAGGAGCGGCCCTCCCTTCCCTAGCCCCACCTGCTGGAGGGCACCCGAGCCACGGAAAAGTCCTAGGCTATAGCCTCTGCCCTCGAACTGTACGCCAAGATCGCGCCCAAACGAGCGTCCCATCCCACCCGCTGGAGAGAGGAGGTCGGAGGCTGTGGCACGGTCAGGGACGAGAAGCTGGCGATCTATAGTGAGGCGCTGTAGGCTAAACGGTGGACGGAACTGCCCGAGTGTCCAGGTGCCCTGTGAGGTTCGTTTGCGCCAGCTCACATCGTGGAGCCAGAGCTGACCGTCGGTGGCGCTCCGGTTGTTTTCCTTGCTGAAAAACTGGACAAACCAGCGCTCGCTGGGGGTCGGCTCGGTGAGCAGGTTCACGCGGAACCGCCGCACCGAGCCGTAGGGATCCACTCCCTCCCCTGCCGTCGCCCGGAGCTGGGCGTAGCTGATCACCTGTATGGGTGGGGGAGCGGG
>NZ_JANNYP010000103.1:0-17654 GCF_031410135.1 Armatimonas sp.
TGGTATGTCTTGGAAGTGCTCTATGAGAGAATATCGCGTTGTTTTCGGGGTATCCGTGGCTTCCATCAATGGGGTGAGGCCCTCCTGAGCCAAGTGCATTTTGGCTCAGAATACCTCGGATTTTATATGCAATCGCCCTTGTGCTTTCGACGATGCCGGGTTTCATGCCATCAATGTAGGAGAGATCAACCAAGCACAGACGTGTCTAGATCAGTCCAATCGTCTTTGGAGAGAGCTTAACAATCTCAGTGCGCTTGCAGCATCTATCGAGCTTCGTTGCTTTCTGTATCGAAAAACCAACCAGATAGCCAAGGCGCTGGAGGCATCTCTGGAAACCTTGGTTTTGCATCAAAAACTTGGTGAACTCCAAAAAGAATTGGTGGATTATTACAATATTGCCTTGCTCTATGAGGAGCTAAGGGAGCCTGAAAAGGCAGTTGGCTATCTTCAGGAAGGTCTGCGCCGGGGGAGCATACAAAGCGATCTTATCATTGGGCATCTGTTGATGGAGCTAAGCCGTATCTACAGCAACCTAGGCAATCATGCGCTGGCTCTCGACTACATTCAGCAGTCACTGAGAGACTATGAAAAGATCAGTGACAGGGGAAAACAGATCTCTCTCTTGTGCATACAGGCCTCGATTTTAACGGCAATGGGCCAGCCCAAACAAGCCTTGGCCACGCTTCAGCGGGCGCTCCAGCTCTCCCAAGCCATGAAGAGTCCGAAGCTTGAAGCGGATACGATGTGGCAGCTCGGGGCGCTCTACCAGAATCTTCAGCAGCCCGAGGTCGCGCGGGAGTGGTACCAGAGATCCCTGAAGATGCGACGCGAGACCGGAGATAGCGAGCGCGAGATCTACAGCCTGCTTGCCCTTGCTGGGGTCTCGCTTCAAAAGCCTGCTATCGCACGAGGCTATCTCTTGCAGGCAATCGGCCTGTATCGCAACCTTGCGGATCGTCTCGGCGAGGCACACTCGCTGGCACAGCTCGGTGATCTTGAGCGAAGCATGGGGCAGCGAGCAAAAGCAGAGGGTCTCTACAAACAAGCCATCGTTCTCTCTGAGCAGCTTCGCAACGACGCTGGCAGTGGAATCTCGGGGCAGAGGACTCTCTTTGACCAGCTCCAGAATCCCTACATCGGCTACCTGAGCCTTCTGACAGAGCAGGGGCGGGCTGCCGAGGCTTTCACGCTGGTTCAGAAGACCAAGGCGCGCGGGCTGCTCGATCTCATGGCCGGTGGCAAGATCGACCTGAACCGCCAGCTCACCGAGACCGAGCGAGAGGAAGAACAGCGGCGACGGCAAAAGTCTGACGCACTCTCGGCGGCCATGGTTCGCGAGGCGACACTCAACCAGTCAGGGAGCAAGAAACGCTTCGAGACAATAAAACTAGAATTAGCCAAGGCAGAGCGGGAGCTGGTGCTCTTCCAAGATACCCTCTACGTCAAACACGCCGGACTCGGACAGCGCCGCGGGGCGACCACGGTAAACTTGGCGCAGGTGGCAAAGACACTGCCCGCCAATGCAGCCCTGCTGGAGTTTGCACCACTTGACGATGGGCGTCTGGTGCTCTTTGTCGTGACACGTAGCGCGGGAGGCAAAGCAGAGGTTACTGCAGTACGCCCAGCCATCTCTCAAAAGACGCTTACGGGACACATTGCCGCACTTCATGCCGCCTGCACCACCCCTAAGAAGCCGTGGCAAGGCGAGGCCAAGTGGCTCTATCAGACACTTATTGCTCCCATCGAGGCACGGCTTCGGGGCAAGAGCCAACTCATTATCTGCCCAGATCGCGCTCTCTGGGATGTCCCCTTCGCGGTGCTGACCAACAAGACAGGCACGCCGCTTCTAGAGCGCTTCGCTCTCTCGTACGCGAACTCTGCCACCACCTGGCACGCCGCTCAGACCGCACCACGCACGCCCCGTGCTTCCCCAAAGCTCCTCGTGGTTGCCAACCCGCAGTTCGATGCCGAGAAGCGCTTTGAGAGCGGGCCGGTTGTCCCCGGCCAGCGTCCGATTACCGTGCCAGATAGACCGATAACTGTCCCTGACCGCCCTATCACCGTTCCCGACAGGCCCATTACCGTGCCAGATAGGCCGCTTACGGTGCCGGATCGTGACCTCTACGTGCCGCGTGGGACGCGGCTGGTGGACTTGCCCGGAACCCAGCGTGAGGCCGATGCTCTCGCCAAGCGCTTTCCCAGCACAACAGTCTACACCCGTGGCAAGGCGCAAGAGAGTACGGTCAAGCAGAGCGCCAGCCAGTTCCAGAGGATTCATCTTGCCTCACATGCCTTTGTCAACGATGCCGCCCCACTCCTCTCGTCGGTGGTGCTGGCAAACCCAACCCCTGGCAGTGGTGATGATGGCTTTCTCACCGCACGGGAGATCTTCGACTTGGACTTATCGGGCGTCGAGCTGGTGGTGCTCTCAGCGTGCAATACAGCACGCGGTGCAAAACAAGGCGGGGAGGGTGTGATGGGGCTGACCTGGGCGCTCTTTGCGGCGGGCTGTCCCACACAAGTGCTCTCCCAGTGGGCGGTGGACGACTCCAGCACCGCGACTCTGATGACCTATTTCTACGAGGGCCTCGCCAAAGGGAAGGGCAAGAGTGCTGCACTAAGACAGGCCGCGCTCTCGGTGCGCACGAGCGGAAAGTATGCCCACCCTTACTACTGGGCACCCTTTGTGCTGATTGGCGACCCACGCTAAAGGAGGCTTTGCCCTACCAAGCCAAGGAATCTGTGCCTCCATGACGATTGATACCCCTCAGACCTGCCGACTCTGCGACGGGACTTTTACGATTCGGGCGCTTCTTGAGGCGGCAAGCCAGCACTGGAGCGCACTCAATGTGATGATATCGACGTCCCCCTGTTGTAAGAAACAAGAGGAGCTGGAGATCCAGACGAACAAAGTGATCCGTGGCTATGTCTACGCCGCGGGTGCGCCGCACTTCTGCGGCATGGAAGAGTACGATGCCCCTGGGCTAGCTCTGGAGCGCCGTGAGGGGCGTGTCTGGCTGCTTTGGGAGGGCACGGAGCGCTTGCTGGAGTCGATTGGCTAGCCCAGCCGCCCCTTGAGGAGAGCCGCGACGTCGTCGATGAGCTCTTTGCAGCGCGGGTCGGTGAGCGGGGCGTCTTTGCTCTCGACCTTCAGGTGCTTCACATCACCGGGCGCGCTCCGCTTGCCGGTGCGGAACACGGCGGGCTTGCCTTTGTCGTAGTAGAGCCGTTATACCTGCTCCCACTTGTCGTCGTGCTGGCCTTGGTGGGTGGCGATTAAGTTCAGAAGTGGCTCCAGCTCAGAGTCCACGAGCGGCAGCTCCCGGTGGTGGGGTCGTAGCAGGCCCTCGCTTGCCATGTGGTCGAGGAAGGTGAAAAGTCCGTTGTAGAAGCCCGCGACATTGTAGAACGCACAGGGCTTGGTGTGGATGTTGATCTGCGCCCAAGTGAGCACCTCGAACATCTCATCCAGCGTCCCAAAGCCGCCAGGGAGCGCGATAAAGCCATCAGCGAGCGCGGCCATCTTCGCCTTGCGCTCGTGCATGGAGCTGACAATGTGTAGCTCCGTGATGCCCGTGTGGGCCAGCTCGCGGTCTTCCATAAAATCCGGAAGCACCCCGATCACGTTTCCGCCCGCCGCCAGAGTCGCATCGGCTACGGCTCCCATCAGCCCGCAGCTCGCCCCGCCGTAGACCAGGCTCCAGCCCCGCGCCGCTAGCGCTGTGCCAAGCGCATGGGCCGCCTCGAAGTACACCGGCTTGGCCTTCGACGACGACCCACAGTATACACAGATTGCCTTGCTCATCCCTCACCAGTATACCGACTACGGTAAAATAGGACATGCAGCAGCAGAAGTTGGGGGAGACACGCTGGTGGAAGACGGACACACAGACCCGCAGCTTCCGTTTCTCGTTTCTGTGGTTGTTTGCTTTCTGTCTGGGCACGACCGCGCTTCTGGTGGTCTATGGCCTGCTCAGCGGCATCCCGCAAGGGGTGTTTTGGCCGATCTTTTGGGGGTGCTTGCTCTGGTTTGCCCTCTTCTCGGTGCTTCTGGTGGGAGCCTTCCCGGTGAAGGTGAGCGAGAGCGGGCTCCAGGGGCAGAACTGCTGGGGAGGAGCCTGCCGGTTCTGCTGGGACGAGCTGGAGCGGGTGAGCAAGTTCAACTTCCTGGGGCTGCGCTTCCTGCGGATTACAGCCAGACAGGGCGGCTTGGCGATGCACCTGCCGGTCTTTCTCCGCGACAGCCGGGGCTTCTGGGAGCAGGTCGTGCGCTTCGCGCCCGAGGACAACCCACTCCGAGCATTTGCGACCCGCACTCCCAGAGAGTAGTCCTACTTAGCCTTCCGCACCGCCTCGACCCAGGCATCGGCAAGGAGCTGGTGGCCGGAGTAGGTAGGGTGGATGCCGTCCCAGATCCAGTAGTCGGCGGGAGCGCGCTTGCAGGCATCGGTGAAGACCTTCTGGCAGGGAACCAGCACCGCGCTGTGTTTCTTCGCCAGCCGCGCCGTAATTTTCCGTCGCTCCGTCAGCTCAGCAACCCACGCCTCGCCGCGCTCTAGAGTGTGCCCAACGGGTAGGCAGAACGGCTCTAGGAGCACAAAGCGGACGCTGGTATTGGCTGTTTTTGTCTCGGTGAGGAGCTTATCATAGGTAGGCTCGAAGATCTCTAGCGGCGCACGGCCCGTGTCGTTGACGCCAATTAAGATGCTCAGTAAGTCGGGCTTAAGCTCCAGCGTGTCGCGTTGCCAGCGGGCCTCCAAATCCGTCACTTTATTGCCACTAATGCCCCGGTTCAGAAAGACCAGCTTGCGCTCCGAAAAGGCCGCGCCGTGCTTGGCCGCGATAATAAAGGCGTAGCCGTGGCCCAAGATATGGTTCGGGTCGGCGCTCCGGCCCCGGTTGCCATCAGTGATGGAGTCGCCCTGGAAGAGGATGCGGGAGTCGGGTGTGAAGGCCGCGAGCGGCTCGGTGCGCTGTTGGATCATGCTATGGCCCCAGGTACGAGATCACAATCAGGCCGTTGCCGCCATTAGTGCTCTTGGTTCCGCCTACCCCGACTCCCGCAACATAGTCTGAGTCGGTGCTGCCACCGGGAAGTGCGCCGGTTGCGTTGGTCAGGTTCCCCGAGGCCCCTGCCGCGCTGCCCGTGGATGTGGTGAGATTGGTTGTCAGTGAGGAGCCACCGCCACCACCGCCACCGTTAAAGCCGTTTCCACTGCCACTGCCCCCACCCCAGTAACCGCCGCCACCGCCGCCGCTCGTGCCATCGCCGCCTTCGAACTGGGTTCCGGAGGTACCGACGAAGCCACCTATGCCATTGACACCACCCGTGGTTTGCGTGCCACCGCCGCCACCGCCGAAGCTTCCAGTCGCGCTCCCAGCGATACCAGAGGTAAGGCCACCGCCGCCGCCACGGGGGCCACCGCCACCGCCTGCAGCCGTTACGCGCTCATCGGTCACCACGGTCAGCTTCGTGCTCAGACGGATCGCGGACCGCCCGCCACCCCCGCTGTAGCCCGCACCTCCGCCGCCAAACCCACCGCCGCCGTTCACACCGCTACTCGTGTTGCCCCCCCCGACAACAATCGTGAGGGTGCTCAGTGGCGTGACCGCAAGGCTCCCCGTGACAAAAGCCCCCGCGCCCCCAGCGTAGCCGCCGCCTGCGCCCCAGAGCTTCACCGTAATCGAGGTGACACCGGCGGGCACGACAAAGCTCTGGTTGCTCCCGGTATAGCTGAAGACTTTCTTGATCGTCGGACGCGGTGTCGGAGTGGGCGATGCGGCGGGTCTGGGAGTGGCGGTGGGGACAGGAGAGGGTGTTGGAGTAGGGCCTGTGCCGGGCGTCGGTGTCGGTTCGGAAGCATTCCCACTGCTCCCACAGCCTTGCAAGATGCCCAGTGCACTTGTCACCGAGAGCGCCAGTGCGATCAGAAAGCCACCTCGCGTGAGAGGCCGAGGAGTTGTAGGGGTTTCCATCTTGACATTCTACCCTTAATCGTTGCCGCCCACTGAAGTAGGCGTCTCAGGGCCGTCGGCCACAAAGTCGCTCCGCGACTAAACTCGGTTCATCGCTAAAAAGGCTCTATGGTAAGCATTCTTTAGAAAGTCAGATTATACTAGAGGCATGCAACCTGACTTGACTCTTACCGTGGACGGCGCACGTCCCGGCCCTCGTCTCTCTCCGCTCTTACATGGGATTTTCTTTGAGGAGATCAACCACGCAGGCGACGGCGGCCTCTACCCTGAGAAGCTACGCAATCGGAACTTTGCCGAGGGCACAAAGTACTGGGAGGCGTTCGGGGGTGCGAAAGTGAGCACGGAAAGTGGGGCGCTGATACTCACCGGCTCGGGTGGGGTTCGCACCGAAGGCTACTGGGGCATTGGCATTGAGCGCGGCAAGAAGCTGGTGCTCTCTCTTGAGGCAAGCACCCCGGTTGTCGCGACTCTGGTAACAACAAGCGGTGCGGTACTGGCGAAGGCGACACTCAAAGCAGGCAAGAGTAGCGCCACACTAAACCCCAGCGCCGCGTGTCCTGATGCTCGTCTGGAGCTGCGGCCCGTCGCGTTTCCCACCGTTCTCAAGACCCCCTCTCTGATGCCCACGGACACGCACGGCCAGGCCAAGCTACGCAAAGACTTGGCGGGTTTAGTGGCAGGGATGAAGCCCAGCTTTGTGCGCTTCCCTGGTGGCTGCTATGTCGAAGGCGACCGTATCGGAGATCGGTTTATCTGGAAAACATCGCTCGGTGAGGTGAACCAGCGCGGCGGCACCCAGTGTATCTGGGGCTACAAGGCTACCAACGGCCTCGGCTTTCATGAGTATCTTTTGTGGTGCGATGATCTCAAGGCCGAGCCGCTCTTTGTGATCAACTGCGGCATGAGCCACAAAGATGTCACGCCACTGAGCGAGATGGACGCCGTGATCCAAGACGCAATGGACGCGCTAGAGTACGCCAATGGCGACCCACGCACGACCAAGTGGGGCGCAGAGCGGGCAAAAAACGGTCACCCCAAGCCGTTCGGGCTAAAGCTTATCGAGATCGGCAATGAGAACGGCGGCCCGCGCTACAACGAGCGCTATAAATTGCTCTTTGATGCGATTAAAGTAAAACATCCGTATGTGCGCACGATTGCCAACGACTGGGGAGGACTGCCAACATCTGCGCCTATAGAAATCGTGGACGAGCACTACTACAACAACCCGCAGTTCTTCTTTGAGCAGGCCAACCGCTACGATAGCTACGATAGAAGCAAGCATAAAGTCTACGTGGGCGAGTACGCGGTGACGCAGGGCTGTGGGGAGGGAAATCTCATCGCAGCGCTGGGCGAGGCCGCGTTTATCACCGGCATGGAGCGCAACTCGGATGTAGTGGTCATGGCCAGCTATGCCCCGCTCTTTGTCAATGCGAACAACCGCGCTTGGAACCCTGATGCCATTGTCTTCAACGCCAGCCAGGCATTTGGCACACCTTCGTACTGGGTGCAGCAGCTCTTCTCCACCAACCGCGGCGACATCGTGCTCCCGACAGCCCTCACCCAACCTATCGTTCGCGAGACAGCCTCCACAGAAACCCGTGGCGGCGTGGGAGTGGGCACCTGGCTCACCGATGCGGAGTACAAAGACATTGCGGTGGATGGCACGCCCGTCAGCCTCACCCCCGAGAAGGGAAGCTGGGTAAAAACCGATGGTGGTGGCCTACGCCAGACCAATGCTAAAGGCGAGGACTTCCGTGCCACGGGCGGCGACCCGAACGCGAGCAACTACACACTCACGCTCAAGGCCAAGAAAAACGGCGGCGATGAGGGCTTTCTGGTGATGTTCTACAACCGGAGCGCCGGAGACTTCCTCTGGTGGAACTTAGGCGGCTGGGGCAACACCCGCCATGAGATCGAGCGCTCGGTGGGCGGTGGCAAGAGTCCTCTTCTGCGGCCTCAAGTACAGGGCAAGATCGAGACGGGTCGCTGGTACGATATCAAGATCGAGTGCCAAGGCACACGTATCAAGTGTTATTTAGATGGCGAGCTCCTGCACGATGTCACGCTCCCACCGCCGCCGTCTAATGTCCACGCCGTGAGCACCCGCGACGAGAAGACCGGCGATGTCTTAGTGAAGCTCGTCAATGGTGGCAAGAGCGCCCGAGTGGCCGCAATCACGCTGAAGAATGTCGGTAAGCTCACCGGCCAGGGAACCGCGACCGTGTTAACAGGCAGTGGCCCCAACGAAGAGAACTCCTTCGCACAGCCCAATAAGATTGTCCCCGTCACCAAGCCGCTTAGTGGCGTCTCCGAGAGCTTCACCTACCCCGCGCCCGCCTACTCCGTGAGTATTCTCAGGCTCAAAACCCGGTAAAATGCTCCAGGAGGGTTTTCCGATGAGAAAGCCGCTTGGAAATTTAACGATCGCCGTCGCTCTCGTCGGGGCCATGTCCGCGCAAGCACATGGCCCTGGCCCGGAGTACGTTCCCATCGCCCGCCTGATCCAGAACCTAAATAACGCGATTCAGAAGAACCCCAAAGACACGGAGAGCTACTATCTGCTGGGACGCGTGCACTACTTCGCCTTCATGGCCCCGCCCAAAGACACCTCGACCAAACCTGAGACCCTTCGTGTCCATCAGTTCTCAGGGGGTTTCTCTTTTGCCAGCAACTCCGGCAGCGACGATCCTGGTAAGAGCAAGGCTCCCGGCCCGAGGGGCTACACGCGTACACCCAAGCAACAGATCGTCCATGTGCGGGCCGCCGTGACCAGGCTTCAGCAAGGACTGCGCCTACGCGGAGATAAAGTCTGGAGCTTCGGGAGTGAGCCCGGTCTCTACGAGTTGTGCCTGGCCTGTGCTCTGGAAGAGGGCGCAAAGTATGCTCCCAAGGTCGGGCCGCTTCCTGGACTGAGTGCGACAGCGACAGCCTGGCGCGATGCGGCGATCCAGAACTACTGGCTCGCTTATGAGCGCACAGAAGCCAGTGACTTGAAAGAACAAACTCGGTCTACGGGAAAGCTGGTTGCTGAGGAGGCGGGTGAGGCCTACATTCGCTTGATCAAGCAACGCGGGAGACTGTCTGCAACAGAGATTTTCCGTATGGGACGCATCACCATAGCCGTGAAGAAAATGCAAAGTATCCTCACGTATGTCACCCCCGTAATCTTCTCCCTGAAACCACAAGCCACATTTTCAAATATGGTCGCCCCTCACCAACAGGTGCGCTTCAATCTCGATGGCACCGGGCGACGACAGCAGCTTTCGTGGGTGAGTCCTGAGACGGCGATTCTGTGCTGGGATCCGGCGGGGACGGGGAAGATCACGTCGGGCAAGCAGCTCTTTGGCTCGGTGACCTGGTGGATGTTCTGGCGAGATGGCTACGCGGCGATGGCGGCGCTCGACGACAATCACGACGGCTGGCTGACGGGGCGCGAGCTTTCGGGGTTGGCGCTCTGGTTCGATAGAAATCAAAACGGCGTGAGCAATCCCGGCGAGGTGGTTCCGATTGCACAAACGCCCGTAGCGGGCCTGGCAACAACGGCCACCAGCGAGGAGTCAGGCTCGCCGCGCAACGCCGCGGGGCTACGCATGCGCGATGGCAGCACGCTTCCCACCTGGGACTGGATCGCCACGGTGAAATCCGATGGCACCTGAACTCTCCAACCGATTGGGGGTGTCTTGGAAAGTTTGTTTTCTGGGTAGCCAAGCGATTTTTTTCTGGGTACCATAGACGATAACCTGCGTGGCGTTGCCGTCGCGTGGAAACACAGATAAATCGGGGAGAATCTATGTCCACTACCAAAGTTGGAATCATCGGCTGCGGCGGGATCGCCAATGGCAAGCACATGCCTAGCCTCAAGACGGTGCCGGGTGTTGAGATGGTCGCGTTCTGCGACATCGTGGGGGAGAAGGCGGAGAAAGCCGCCAAAGAGTATGGTGCGGCAGGTGCTAAGACCTACACCAGCTACACGGAGCTGATCAATGCGGGCGGCCTGGATGCCGTGCATGTCTGCACGCCCAATAGCTCGCACCATGAGATCGCAATCGCGGCGCTGGAGTCCGGCCTGAACGTGATGTGCGAGAAGCCCATGGCCAAGACTGCCGATGGTGCTCGCGCAATGGTGGCGGCGGCGAAAAAATCCGGCAAGCTGCTCACCATTGGCTACCAGTCCCGCTACCGCGCCGACAGCCAGGCCCTCAAGCAGCGCATTGATGCCGGTGAGCTGGGCGAGATCTACATGGCCAAAGCCCACGCGGTTCGTCGCCGTGCCGTCCCAACCTGGGGCGTCTTTTTGGACGAAGAGAAGCAGGGCGGCGGCCCGCTGATTGATATCGGCACCCACGCACTCGACCTCACGCTCTGGCTGATGGGCAACTACGAAGTGGCCAGCGTCACCGGCTCGGTCTTCCGCAAGCTGGCCGACCGACCGAACTCCGCCAACGCGTGGGGGCCGTGGGATCCCAAGGAGTACACGGTCGAGGACAGTGCGTTTGGCTTTATCAAGCTCAAGAACGGCGCGACCATCTACCTGGAGTCCAGCTGGGCGCTCAATGTCCGCGAGGCGGGCGAGGCCAAGTGTACCCTCTTTGGCACCGAGGCGGGCTCGGACATGAACGGCGGACTCTGGATCAACGGCGAGCACAACTCGCGCCTCTACGATACCAAAGTCCAGACCGAGGCAGGCGGCGTCGCGTTCTACGACGGCGCCTCGTCCAAGGCCGAGGATGTCGAGGCCCGTGTCTGGATTGAGGCGGTTCGCGGCAACGGCAAGCTGATCGTCACCCCCGAGCAAGCCTGCGTTGTTTCTGAGGTTCTGGAAGCGATCTACAAGTCCAGCGAGACCGGCCAGACGGTGACGTTCTAATTTCTACGCACGGACGGTAAACGTCCGGCTAGGGGGCGCTCCGCGCCGCGCCTTCGGCGGAATTTCCGAGCGGAGCGAGGCGGCCAAAGGCCCTCTAGCCGGACGTTTTATCGTCACGGTTTTGTGTCGTTTATGGCATCTTCTCTTCGTACTAAGTTCCGAATCGCCACCACCGTGCTGGGTGCACGCGGGTTCTGGGACGCGCTCGCCGGGCGAGTGCTCTGGCAACCAGTCCTTAACCCTCTTCCCAGCGAGGAACGAGCGACGGGGGAAGAGGGTCGGCGAAGCCGGGGAGATGGCTCTCAACGCCTCCGCGGCGCCCTCCATGTCCACACCTGCACCTACTCCGACGGCGCGGGCACCATTGAAGAAGTCATGGACGCCGCAAAGGCCGCAGGCGTGGACTTTGTGCTCCTCACCGACCACAACACCATGCGCCCCAAAACCGATGGCCTGGAGGAGCGCTACGCGGGACAGACGCCATTTCTGATCGTCGGCGATGAGATCACGGTGAAGGGCGGGGCGTTTCTCCTCGCACTAGACATGCCCGCTGACTTTGAGTTCGCGCCGGGACAAGACCCACAAGTCGCCATCGACGCGATTCTGGCCGCCGGGGGCCTGCCGCTGGTCTCCCTCCCCGATGACATGAAGCACCCGTGGGATGCCTGGGACGCCACGGGCTGTGCGGGGCTGGAGGCGCTGAATCTCTCGACCGTCGCGCGGGAGCACATCAACCTGCTCTCGCTCGCGTGGCTCCTGCCGCTCTGGAAGCTCAAGGGCGAGCTGGCGGTCTTACGTGCGATCTGCACCCGCCCCGACGCATCTCTGGCGAGCTGGGATCGCTTGCTGGCGCAGGGCAAGAAGCAGATCGGCCTCGGTGCGCTTGATGCCCACGCGCTGATGAAGATCGGCAAGAAGAAGCACCCGATCCCCAGCTACGAAAACTCCTTCCGCGCCGTCACCACACATGTTCTTACCCTCTCTCCCCCCTTCCCCCTCTCTCCCGATAACGGGAAGAGAGAGGGGGAGCAGATTCGTGCGGTGCACGAGGCCATCCGCGCCGGACACTGCTACTTCGCCTACGACTGCCTCGGGGAAATAGGCCTAGACTTCTCCGCCAGTCCCCCCCCTCTCTCCCACCCGAAGGGCTTGTTATTGGGAGAGAGGGGGAAGGGGGGAGAGAGGGCCATCCTAGGCGACGATGCCCCACTAGGCTCGACGCTGACCGCCACCGGGCCGAAGACAGCGCTCCTGCGGCTCTACAGGGCCGGAGAGGGCATTGTGGCGGCAGGCAAAGGGAGCCTGAGCTATGTTGCCGACAAGCCCGGCGCGTACCGGATCGAAGCCTACCTCGTCGGGGCACAGCGCGGGCCGCTCTTTGTCGGGGCGCGTCCGTGGGCCTTCACCAACCCAATCTACGTCATTCCCCTTTCCTAGTGAGGGACGAACGCCCGGGAGAGGGGCAGGGGAGAGGTTAAGGAGTTTTTAGCTCTAGCACGCGCTGATAGAGGGCATTCTTAGCCAGCCCGGTGGCGGCTGCGACGCTTCGGGCGGCGTCTTTGGGGGAGCTGCCGTCGGCGAGGGCTTTGAGGAGTAGAGCATCCGGGTTGGGGGCTTCTTCGGGCTGCGGCGTCGCACCGCCCACCACGATCACACACTCGCCACGCGGCGGCGTCTCTTGAAAGTGGGTAATGATCTCGGCGAGGGAGCCGCGCACGTGCTCCTCGAACTTCTTGGTGAGTTCTCGGCCCACGGAGGCGGGGCGGTCGTCGCCACACGCACTTGCCAGCGCTTTGAGTGTCTCGATCAGGCGGGGCGGGGCTTCAAAGAGAACCGTCGTGCGCTCTTCGCGAGCGAGTTGTTTGACACGCTCACGAAAGTCCGGCTTGGTGCGCGGCAGAAACCCCTCGAAGACAAAGCGGCCCGTGGGAAGCCCCGAACCAATCAGAGCACAGAGCGGGGCGCTGGCTCCGGGGATGGGGTCAATACGAATTCCGGCGGCAGCCACCTCGGCGACGAGCTCTGCACCGGGGTCGGAGATGCAGGGCGTGCCCGCGTCCGAGACTACGGCCACGGACTCTCCCGCGAGCAGGCGGCTTACGAGAGCGTCTTGACGGCCTGCTGAAGAATGGGCATGGTAGGAAATCAGCGGGGTGTGGATGTCAAAGTGCGCTAGGAGCTTACGGGTGACCCGCGTGTCCTCCGCTGCAATAACATCCACCTCACGCAGGAGCCGAAGTGCGCGAGCCGTGATGTCCTCTAGGTTCCCAATCGGGGTAGCGATCAGATAGAGGACTCCGGCACTCACTTTTTCTCAGGCTCAGCGCCGGGAAGCTTGATCCCCCCGGACTTAGCGGCTTGCTCCTTGGCCATAAGCTGCTGCTGGCGCAGAGCGTACTCCTGGTTCTTCAGCATGGTGCGGGTTGCCGCCTCTTTATCGCCTGCTTTGGTATAGAGCTGGCTGAGCTGCATCCAGATCTGAGGCTCAGGAAGTGCTAGCTTCTCTGCGGCAGCAAGCTGCTTGATCGCTTCGGACTTGTTGGCTTTGTCTACGAGAAGCGTCGCCACGCGAATCCGGGTCTCGACTTTATCGTTGTTCTTAACCGCTTCTTCCAGAGCTGCAATGGCTTTCTCGGGCTGCTTGAGCGTCTCGAAAACCGTCGCTTTTCGCAGGAGCACCGTTCCTGTGGTATCGTCCTCTGGCTTGATCTTATCCAGCTCGGCTAGTGCCTGTGTCAGGAGCTTTTGATCCGGGTTCTTGCGGTCTTTGGAGCCATCCTGAACCAGTTTAGCGGCAAGCAGGCCGGGAGCGAGAAGATCGACTTTAATGCCAGGCGCCGCTGCATCCACGAGCTTGGTTATCTCGCCCTTGGCGGCCTCCTCGCGTTTTTCGGGGCTGGCCTGATCTATCGCATCCAGATGGATGATATGGAAGCCGTTGTAGCCCTGCCCCTTGGCACCAGCATGGCGCACTAGCGCAGGCGTAGTCTCTCCGACCTTGAGCTTCTCCACGGCGGCCTTGAACTCAGGAACCAGACCGGCAAGCTCTTCTTTTTTCCACTCGTAGAGCCCGCCCTTGTCTTTGGAGCCGGGATCGTCGCTACTGGCCTTGGCAATGTCGGCGAACTTGGTGGGGGTTGCCTTGACATCGGCGAGGAGTTTCTCGGCCTTAGTCTTAGCAGCAGCCTCTGTAGTGGCCTTGCCATCCCATTTAATCAAGATATGGCGCACTTTGTAGGTTTGCAGTGTCACTTTATCGGCTTGAAGCTTGGTGAGCTTATCGTTGTAGAGCTTGATCTTGACCGCCTCAGGCACAATAAGCTGCTGCTTGAGACTCTCGACACTCACCTCGGCTCCCTGCTTGGAAAGCTCGGCGGAGATCTCTTTGTCACTCGCTTTAGGATCAAGATTGAGCTGCTGAGCGATACTTGCTCGTCCCTGCTTATCCCAGACATCCTCAATGCCTTTTTTCAGCTCGTCATCGCTGACACTTAGCCCGGCTTTCTGGGCTGCCGCGACGAGGGCCTGTTGGGATTTGATTCCCTCAATGGCCTGGAGCCGGTAGCTATCGAGTGCTTCGGCGGGGGGCTTGGGCATGCCGAACATGGCAAACTGCTGTACTTGCTGGTCTACCAAACGATCCAACATGCGCTGGCTGACGTCCACACTACCGACTTTGGCGACACTGACTTCTGCCTGAGCGGCCTGACGAGCCCGCGAGGTCGCGGGGGTGCGCCCCATACTCATGAAGGTGCCTGCCAGCATACTGACAGCAATCACAATACTCACCGGGATCGCGAACTTCTGAATCCGCTGTTTCATTCCCATCAACGACATAGCTTGATCATTCCTTCCAGACAGGGCCGCGATGATGCCTCGGGGCCATCGGGGTGCTTGTAGTGTGTCTCTAGCGCAATCACGCCTGAGTAGCCACTGGTCTTTAGAGCCTCGAACTGCCCCGTGTAGTTAATATCGCCCTCGCCCACCACCACCCACTGCTGCTGGTTGCCTTCGAGCTGCTTAGCATCTTTGATATGGATATGAGCCGTGTAGGGCTTAGCGGCCTCCCAGCCATCGGGGAAGGGGAGCTCGCCTGCACAGAGGGCATTGCCCGGATCCCAGAGCATCTTGAGGGCGGGAGAGTTCAGCCGCGCCACCATGCGTGCAGTCTCCGCCCCCGTGCCTAGGTAGCAGGCGTGCTCATTCTCTAGGAGCAACGTGACGCCCGCCGCTTCTGCCACTTTACAAGCGGGCGCAAGTGCCTCCGCGATCTGATCCTCGATTTGTGGGGTGAGTGGCCCACGCTTCCAGAAGGCGAAGATACGGATGTAGGGAGCGTTAAAGCGCTTGGCCAGCGCGATACTCTTCTCCAGCAGAGGGAGCTGATCGGCCAGGGTGCGCTCCTGGGCATTGTGCGTAGCCCCGGTGGCCTCCTCCGCTCCTCCCAGAGCACACTTGTACAGAGGGGTATCAATACAGGGAACCGTAAAGCCCGCCGCCGCTAGATCCTGCTCGACACGCACGAGTAGCTCTTCATCGGCATCCACAATATACTTTCCGTAGACATTGCGCAGCTCCGCCTCCGTCAGGCCGTACTCGCGCATCACGGCGAGGGCGTGGGAGAGGTCCTGTGCAATCTCATCGGTAATCACAGAGAGACGTAACATGCTCTAAGTGTACGGCATTTTCGTCTTACTTGCCGGGGTCGTAGCCCAGCGCTTGTGCCTTCTCTAGGCACTGCTTGCTACGCGCTTCCTCGCCACGGGATGCATAGATCTGCCCTAGGACATACCAACACTGCCCCTCACCCTGGCGGTTTCCTAGCTCCTGGTAGAGTATCTGTGCCTGCTCCAGAAGCGAGATCGCCTTGTCAAACTGCGGCGGATCCATCGTACCGTAGGCACTAGAAAGTAGGTAGACGAGGCCCGCTTCTTGCACCTTGAGCTTCAGCTCTTTGACGAGGCTTATCGAGGACTCCAGCCAGGGAATTGCGATATCCAGCTTCTTTTTCTGGAGCGCGATCTGGCCCATGTCCGAGAGTGCCTGCGCCTCCGCAGATTTATTATTACTCTGGCGAAAGACCCCAAGCGCCGTATCTAGCTCCACACGGGCCGCCGCGAAGCTATCCTCAATCGCGAGGCACCGGGCAATCTGCACCTGGACACTAGCCGCTTCCACGGGCTTGTCTAGCTTCTGGTAGCGCCCCTGGCTACGTGTTAGGATGGCCCGCGCCTCCGGGAAGTTCTGCTCGCCCATGTAGGTGAAGCCGATACTGGTCTCGACTTGGGCACAGGGTAGAGGCTTGTTCAGGCGTGTGTAGAGCGCCAGCGCCTTCTGAAGGATCTCCCGCGCCTTTGGCTCCTGGTTCTGATCCGAGTAGGTCTTACCCAGCTGTGCCAGCGTCTCCGCCTCTTTTTCCGTCATGCCCGCGCTCTGCGCCAGAGGGAGTGCACGCTCGTAGTGAGCCGCTGTCTTATCGAGCTGCTGCTCTTGGTAGAAGAGTGCTGCCTCTCCCGTGAGAAGGTCTATTCGGCTCCCGTAGGAAGCCCCTTTTTCCGCGACGGCGAGCCCCTCAGCGTAGTCGGCATGTGCTGCTGGGAGCTGCTGGAGACTGACATGAATGCTGGCGCGAGTGGTGTAGACCCGAACCTGGTTTTCTATAGCATCAGCTCCCTGCCGCTTCTGCGCTAGTGCCAGTGCCTCACCGCACCGGGCCAGCGCCTCATCGTTTTTCTTTTCTGTAGTCGCGATCCCAGCACGCAGCAACAAAAAAGAGATCTCCTGCTGCCAGTACCCCTCGGCCTTACTTAGCTCGCCCCCCTGAGTCGCCACTTTTTGCGCCTCAGCAAGCTTTGTCTCCTGGTAGTAGCTATTGGCAAGCCAGTAGAGCACCTCCGCCTGCATGCGCTTGTTGTCCAGTGGCTCGGCAAGCACGAGTGCCTGGTTAAGATACGGGTAAGCATCGGCAGTCTTACCTTGGCTACCCGCCGCCGTGGCACGCAGCAGCAAAAAACGCGCTCGGTAGTAGGGGTCAGGGAGCTTCTCTAGGAGTCCCTTGGCCTGCTCTATATTGCGGAGCGCGGCGGGGTAGTCCTCCAAGCCCATAAAGCTATTCGCAACCCGGTAGAGTGCCAGTAGCTCTAGCCATCCATTGCTCAGCCCTCGCGCTTTTTCAAGAGCACTCAACCAGCTTTTCTGTGCCTGAGCCGTATTATTCAGGCTCTCACTGAGCCGCCCTTGCTCCAGCAAGCCGTAGATATCCCCCACGCCATCGCCACTTTTCTGCGTGAGTGCCAGCATCCGTGTGAGAGTCTTACCCGCCGTGAGCTTATCGCCGATATGGCCCTGCACCGCGGCCACAAATGCTAGGATACGCGCCTCTAGAAACGGCTCGGGAGCCTTGGTCAGTAGCGCCAGTCCCTCTTTCAAGAGCGCCAGAGCCGCTGGGTCTTCATCGTGGTAGTAGTGGTGGATACCCCGCTCCAGCAAGGCATCTGCCAGCGCCTGTGGCTCCGCGGAGCGCCGCGCCTGCGCGAGAGCCTCATCGGCCAGAGCGAGTCCTCGCTTCTCCGCACGACGGTAGCGCTGCACCCGCGCCAGCCCGATCTGTGCACGGATCTTAAGAGGAAGGCTGCCCGGCTTGCTTGCCTCTTGCTGCTGCTGTTGGTAGAGCTTTTGCGCAAGCTCTAAGTCATAGCGCTCCAGAGCCTGCTGTGCCTGCGTCAGGAGCTTGGCCTGCTGCAGTTGCCAAGATGACGTAATACCCATTGAAACGATCTCCTAAAAAAGATTATACGCCATCAGAGGGCCA
>NZ_JANNYP010000104.1:0-1463 GCF_031410135.1 Armatimonas sp.
GAACAATATCGCCTGGGCACGCCAGCTAGAACAAGCGGGTGTCCATGTGGTCTATGGCCTGATCGGGCTCAAGACCCACTCCAAGTGCCTCTTGATTGTCCGAAAAGAGGCCGATGGGATCAAGCGCTACGTGCACTTTGGGACGGGTAACTACAACGCGACCACGGCCCGTTTCTACACCGATCTGGGGCTGCTCACCTGCGACGAAGAGCTGGGTGCCGATGTTACCGATCTCTTTAACTACCTCACCGGCTACTCACGGCAGACCAAGTTCCGCAAGATTCTTGTTGCGCCCATCAACCTGCGCCAGGAGATTGCACACCGCATCCAGCGCGAAACCGAGCACGCCAAGGCAGGCCGCTCTGCTAAGCTGATCTTCCAGATGAACGCGCTTGTCGACCCGGAGATGATTGGCCTTCTCTACGAAGCCTCGCGAGCCGGGGTCAAGATCGAGCTGATTATCCGTGGGATTTGTTGCTTGCTCCCCAAGCTCCCCGGCTGGTCGGAGAATATCCGGGTGATCTCGATTGTCGGACGATTTTTAGAGCACGCACGTATCTTCTACTTCGAGAACGACGGCGAGTCCGAGCTCTATGCTGGAAGCGCAGATCTGATGCAGCGCAACTTGGATCGGCGAGTGGAGGTCGTCTTCCCGATCGAGAGCCCGAAGCTCAAGGCGCATGTGGTGAAGAAGATCCTCGCCACGCTCTTGGCGGACAATGTTCAGGCCCGCGAGCTCCAGCCCGACGGTAGCTACGAGCGCCTGAAACCCACCGATAGGAAACGTCGTGACTCACAGGTCCTCTTCCAGCGAACCGGCCAGCGCCGCTGATTTTTCTCGCGAGCTAGCGGCACTTGCCACAGAGCGCGAACGTTTCTTGCGTGAGGGGACGCTCGCTGATGTCTTTGCGGTGGCGTACTTTCACCTGACCAAGCGTATCAGCGAGCTGCCTCTGCGCTACCCGGAAGTCACGGCAGCGCAGATACGCGGCTTCTATGCTGCCTACACGCAGCGGGAAAGTTTGGCACACTGGCGGCCTTATCTGGAGCTAGCTGGCACACGACGTTTGAAGCGCAGCACCGATCCGGGGGCGCTTTTGCAGGCTCTTTTGGAGCGGGCCATGATCCCCCATATCCTCTATGACCTGCCGCCTGCACTCCGTGCCACACGCCCCGAGATGCTCTCCTGGGAAGCACTCGCACCCGATTTCTTCGCCCTCGATCCGCTCTTTGACCGGGCCGCACATGCCACGTTGCTCGATTTCGACCATGCCACGCGGCGGCTCGGGGCGCTTCGCTCGACACACCGGGAAGCCTTGGAGCAAGGGCGATTGCATATAAAATCCGAGGTATTCTGAGCCAAAATGCACTTGGCTCAGGAGGGCCTCACCCCATTGATGGAAGCCACGGATACCCCGAAAACAACGCGATATTCTCTCATAGAGCACTTCCAAGACATACCA
>NZ_JANNYP010000105.1:0-2759 GCF_031410135.1 Armatimonas sp.
TCCCGCTGGTGCCTGGCTACTCGGACACAGAGCTCAGCGAGAAGTACCCGCTCAAGCACTTTCATGGCTGCCAGCCCGTCGCCCTCTACGATAACGAGCGCGTGCTTCCCAAAGTTCACGCTGTGGAGTTTTTGGGCGAGCCACAGTACGGGGGACGAAAAGGCCCGACACCGCCGCAGGAAGTCTGGGGAAAGCTTGCGCCCTTTGCCACGAGTCGCCTCGCCACGACCGTCACCTGGAGCGATCCACGAGGCTGGTGCCGCTACGCGGGAATCTCCGACTTTCCTCACTATGATGCCTATCGTGTCTGCGCCCCCGCCACGGACTCCTGGCGCAGCTACGAGTGGCCTGGTGGCATCAAGCTCTCCTGGGGGGCACCGCTGGAGACTATCGGAGACATGTGTCGGAGCCTGCGGGAGTGCTACAAGCCCGCCCCCACAGCCTACTGGTCACAAGGCCCGCACGACGACTGGAAGGGCTGGCGGCCCCGTGGTGCACCGACGCCCGAGGAGCTGCGCCTGCAAGCCTACCATGCCCTCGCGAGCCGCATCACCAGCCTCTACTGGTTCAACCTCAAGCCCAGCTCTTGGGTGCTCTTCCCCGACACCTACGCCGAGATGCAGCGCATCGGGCGGGAGATTCGCCTGCTTGAGAAATACTATCTCGAAGGCGCGGCAACGCACTTTGCCGCGACTAAAGACAAGTGGGAGCTCTCCGTGATCGCCGCGCCCGGCGGCGCGGTCTGTTTTGCCTGTGACCTCGCCTACACGCCTGAGGTAGAGAAGAGAGTGTTCGTCTTTGGCACACCCCGCGCCAGCACGTTTACCTTCCCGCTCCCCGACTACCTCAAAAAACCTGCCGAGGTGGTTCGGGTAGATGCGGATGGAGCGACAACGGTGCGCTGGAGAGCCACCAAGACCGGGATTGAGATCAAGGACACCCAGAGCAAAGTGGCGGTCTATGTCACGTCCGCGCAAAAAGGCCTCGCCGAGCGCTTAGAGCGTCGTCGGCAGGAGCTAATCGCAGACGAGGCACGCTTTGATTTTGATCCGGGCTCGCGCACAAGTGACCGAGAAACCCTACGCCAAATCTCGGAAAAGAAGTGACGATTCCTCTCTCAGTTCTCCAGCAGGAGATTCGTGGCTGCCAGAAGTGCGCCGCGGCGGGTTTTATCCCCAGTGCCAATCCGCTGGTGCTAGGCCAGCCCGGTGCCGATATTTTCCTGATCGGTCAGGCACCCTCACGCACGGACAATGAGTCGGGGCGGTTTTATGAAGGCCCGGCGGGGCGCAAGCTGCGCGGCTGGTTTCTGGAGGCAGGCTTTGAGGAGTCGGACTTCGGGACGCGCATCTACGCCGCCGCGATCACCAAGTGCTTCCCCGGGCGCAACCCCGGCAGCTCGAAAGACCGGGTGCCGTCACCCGCCGAGCAAAAACTCTGTCGCACCTGGCTGGATGCCGAACTAGAGCTCGTCCAGCCCAAGGCGCTCGTGCTCTTTGGAGGCCTCGCCATCAAGACGTTTCTCTCCAAAGCGCCCTTAGAGGAACTCATCGGGCAGGTGTTTGAGAAAGACGACGGACGGCTCTACCTGCCCCTCCCCCACTCGTCGGGGGCGAGCACCTGGCTCAACTCCACGCACAACCAAAAACTGCTCGCCGACGCGCTGGTGCAGCTCAGAAAACTTCATGATGCAATCTAAGCGACTGGGTACGAACCTCTCCCCAACCCCTCTCCCGGGCAGTCGTTCCTCCTTGGGAAAGGGGCTAATCCCCCTCGGGCTCCCTCCTTTCCGAGCGAAGAATGAGCGCCCAGGAGAGGAGGGCTGGGGAGGAGAGGTTAGTTTCTACACCATGCAATCTAAATTCTGGCGCGAGCGTGCCGTCACCACCACGAATTACTGTTTGGATCGCTTCTGGGACGAAAAGGCGAGGAAGTTTCGCCCCGCCACTCCCACCGACCCCAAAGTGCTCCCGTGGGAGTTCATATGGGGTAACGGGGTCGCATTCTCGATGCTGGTCGGCGCAGGCGATACTCCCAGAATAGCGGCATTCTTCGATGGCCTCCAGGGCTACTGGGACACCAACGCTCCCATCCCCGGCTACGATGCTTATTTCTCGTCGCCGGGGAACTCCGACAAGTACTACGACGACAACGCGTGGATGGTGCTGACCTTTATCGAAGCCTACGAGAAAACCAGCGAGCGGAAGTATCTGCTACGCGCCGTCGAGGCGCTGCGCTTTGTACTCTCCGGCTGGGACGAGAAACTCGGTGGCGGAATCTACTGGCGCGAGAATCGGGAGACAAAGAACACCTGCTCCAACGGCCCTAGTGCCATGGCGGCGCTTGCAGTCGCGCGGCATCTCAACGCCAACTACTACGTCGGCTGGGCAAAGCGCATTGTCGCCTGGACCAACGCCAAGCTCCAAGACAGCGACGGCCTCTTTCTCGATAACTGTGACCTCAGCGGCAAGCCCGAGCGCACCAAGTGGACTTACAACGCCGCGCTCATGCTCCGCTCCAATCTCGCCCTCTGGAAAGCCACCGGCGAGCGCACCTACCTCACCGAGGCCAACCGAATCGCGCTGGCGTGTGAAAAAGAGTTCGTCGAGCCTAGCACCAAAGCCTTCCGCGACGAGGCCAACTTCTCACACCTCCTAGTCGAGGCGTTTTTAGAGCTACACCGTGAGACCAGCGCCACGTATCTCCACGCTCGCGCAGAAGCCTGCGGAAACTTCGCCTGGAACACGCTCCGCGACCCA
>NZ_JANNYP010000106.1:0-8974 GCF_031410135.1 Armatimonas sp.
CCCTACTCACGACGAAGAGGCGCGGTTTGGTCTCCCGCGCTGGCGGACATTTCGAGATGCTGTCGAGGGCTTGGAAGGAACGCCTGAGGCGGCGAAGTTTCCCGAGCGGCGCTTGCAATACTACCGCCTACTAAAAGCGGGACAGAACTGGCGGGACTTACCAGAGCATCTACAACGCGCTGCGATGGGCAAGGCGTATGAGGCCGGGGGCGGTAAAGTCGGTTTTTATCGGCGACTTGCCTGGGATCGTCCCGCGCCAACCGTCGTTACTTGTCCCACAATGCCGGCGACCGACCTTGCCCATCCTGAAGAAAATCGGCCGTTGTCCGTTCAAGAGTACGCTCGCATTCAGACGTTTCCCGATAGCTGGAAGTTCGAGGGGAACTTAGCGAGCCGCTACCGGCAGATTGGCAATGCTGTGCCCGTGCGCTTTGGTGAGGTGATTGGTCGCCACTTGCTGGCCTACGATGCCGGGGAGTGTTTAGAAGTTCAACACCCGCAGCTACGGCTCAGTCGCTATCGAAACACTGATCATCGCTCCTGGCATGCCGTACAGTCACCGGGCTGGGTGACGGGGAAACTCTTTTAGTCAAGCAGGAAAAACTGTGTCCCTTCCCGAATAGAGAGGCATTCCACCTGGGAGAAAATCGTAAACACATGCCCCAATTAACTGTTGAAGGCCATGGCACTTTTGAGGTGCCCGAAGGCAAGAAGCTTGTTCTCTGTATTGAAGATGCGGGAATTCCGATCCTGCACCGCTGTGGCGGCGTCCCTGCCTGCACCACGTGTCGCGTCCAAGTGCTAGAGGGCGACGTGACGCCCATGTCCGATGAGGAAGAGTCGGCTTTAGAAGATCCTGAGCTGATCGCCACCCACCGGCTCTCCTGCCAGCTACGCGTCCAAGGCGACATGAAAGTCGCGGTCTGGGGCGAGGTCGGTAAAGAAGCAAAAGGCGCGTTCTTCACCGACGGCAAGGTCTTCGACAGCGCGGGCGAGCGCCCCGCCGACTAAGGCGTCGCTAGACATGCTATAGTAGGCCGGGGCATCTTTGCCCTGGCTTTTTTGTTTTATGGCTGACGAACCTGAACCCATCTCCCCCATGGTCGCGCTCCGTGGCCTGCGTATCTCGACGCAGGAGGCGCTGTGGGCGACGGTTTTTGTGGTCTTTACGGGTGGGGCATTTCAGATTGGGTTTGCGCGGTATCTGGGGGCAAATGACTTTGTGCTGGGGCTGCTGGCGGGGCTGCCTGCCGCCGTGGGGCTCTTGCAGATTCCGGCCTCGCTCTACATTGAGCGGCGCGGCGAGCGGCGACGCTTTGTGGCGTTCTCGGCAGGGGCGGGACGGCTTGCACTGGCGGCGCTTGCCCTGGTGGCACTCGCGCCGCTGCCACTGCCTCTCAAGCTGACTCTCTTTTTGATCCTGCTGATTCTCTCGTCGGCGCTACTGACGATCACCGTTCCCGCGTGGACGAGCTGGATGAGCGACCTCGTGCCCAATGACGCGCGGGGGCGCTACTTTGCGGGGCGTAACCGGCTGGCGAGCATTGTGGCGATGCTGGCTCCTCTGCCTGCGGCCTGGCTGCTCGATAGGCTGAGGCCCGACACGGGATTTCCCTTGCTCTTTGGCCTTGCCGCGATTCCCGCCGTGGTGTGTTTTGTGCTGATCCTGCGCCAGCCCGAGCCGCCGATGGTGCGACAAGTAGAGAAGACGAACCCTCTCAAGTCGCTGAAAGCTCCGTTTGCGGATCCGAGCTTCCGGCGCTTTCTAGCCTTTGCAGGAATGGTGGTAGTGGGGCAGTCGCTGGCGGGGCAGTTTTTCATGGCCTGGCAGGTGGATAAAGCGGGACTGGAGCTACCGTATGTGGTAGTGCAGCTGATCGGCGCGGTTGCCTCGGCGGCAAGCCTAGCCACCATGCCCCTCTGGGGCTATCTGGCCGATAAGTACGGCGGGCGGCCCGTGCTGATGATCGGGAGCTGGTTGGTGCTGATTAGCCCGATCCTCTGGTGCTTCACCTTTCCGGGGCAGAACTGGCTCAACTACCCGCTCATGGTCACGATGAATATCGTCTCCGGTGCGGGCTGGGCTGCCGTGGGACTGACACAGTTCAATTTACTGCTCTCGATGACACCCGATGACAAGCGTGGCACCTATGTCGCGGTTTTCTCGGCGTTCACCGGAATTATCGGAGGTATCTCCCCGATTGTCGGTGGCGCACTGATGACCGTGTTTGCCGATGTCCGTCTCCCCTTTGCACTGAATAACTACAAGGTGATGTTTCTGATCACCGATGTGGTTCGTGTGGCGGCGCTGGTGCTGCTCCATCAGCTTAAAGTAGAGGACAGCCAGTCCACGCGCTTTGTGCTGGGGCAGCTCGTGGGCACGGGCACGATGGGCGGCTTCCGACGGGCACAGAAGCTCGCTAAGACGACCGATGCCGAGGCGCGAGAAGAGACGGTGCGTGAGCTGGGGGAGCGCAAGTCGTCGCTGGTGGTGGAGGAGCTGGTGGAGGCGCTGGACGACGTTGCCCATGCCGTGCGGGGGACGGCGGCGCGGGCACTGGGGGAGATTGGAGACACGCGGGCCATTCCGGCGCTCTCGGCCAAGCTGCTTGACCCCGCCGCGGCTATCGGGGAGGAGGCGGCGCACTCGCTCGGGTTTCTCGGTGACTGGTCTGCGACGCCCGCTCTCGAAGCCGCGTCCCGTGGCCCCAATGCAACCGTGCGTGTGGCCGCCCTGCGTGCTCTAGGCCGCCTCGCCGACCCGTCTTCCGCGCCAACGCTCATCGCCGCGCTCAACCCGGATCGCCCCACGCGCTGTGAGGCCGCCTGCTCTGCTCTAGCCGCTATCGGGGAGAACCTGCGCCCCGAAGACAGCGCCGAGGCGGAGAGACGCCTGCTGGCCTTGCTCACGCCCGACGTGGATCAGGGAATGCGCCTGGCTGCGGCTCGCGCGATGGAGAAACTCGCCCCTGCGCTCCCTGACACGCTCTGGCCTCTCACTGTGAAGCTCACCGAAGAGACCGATCCGGCGGTTCTTGCCCGGCTTGCCGTCGCCCTCTCGCGGCTGGTGCTGGCCCACGCGCCCAAACCAGAAACCCACTTTCCGTTCTTGCTCAAGACCGCCCGTCGCTTGGAGGGCAGTGGGCTGTGCTACCTCCAGGCCCTCTACGCCGCCGCCGACACGGTTTTGCCACCCGGCACGCTCTATCCGCTACTGGCACTGAAGGGGATGGCCCGCGACGAGGCGCTTCATAAGCTGATCACGGACAAATCGCTACTCGAAACCTACAGCCTGGGGAACTATCTGGAACTCACCAAACGCCTCCCCACGCTGGCCCGTCGTGACGAGGATCCCCCCGCCGAAGAGGCGCTGCTTGCACTGCTGATGCTGAGCCCCGCCCCCTAACCCCCGCCGAGCGGGGGGTAGGGGTGGGCTAGGGGGGACTTACTTCAGCGCGGCTTCAATCGCGGCGAGAATTTTCGGATCGTCGGGCTTCATTGGGGCGGGGAAGCGGGCGATAACCTCGCCGTTCTTGCCGATCAGAAACTTACCGAAGTTCCACTCAATATCGCCGCCGTTAGGCTTTGGCAGGCCCGTGAGGTACTTGTAGAGCGGGTGCTGGTCGTTGCCCTTGACACTGATCTTGCTGAACATGTCGAAGCTGACTTTGTAGTTCAACGAGCAGAACTGCTTGATCTCGGTCTCCGTGCCGGGCTCTTGTGCGCCGAAGTTGTTGGCTGGGAAGCCCAGAATCCGCAGACCCTTGGTCTTGTACTTCTTGTTGAGAGCCTCAAGCTGCTCGTACTGCGGGGTCAGGCCGCACTTGCTGGCGACGTTTACTACCAGGACAACCTTGCCCTTGTAGCCCTTGAGCGGCACGTTTTTGCCGTCAATGTTCTTCATCGTAAAATCGTAGATAGATGCCATAGTTGAATCCAATCCTCCAGAAAAATATACCTGACTTGCGCTACAATGGTTCCATGATCTATGCAGAGACCTTCGAGACGCGCTTCGGTGTGATGACCGTGGCAGTAGCCGCCGATGGTGCCGTGGTATCGCTGGAGTTCAGCGAGAGAGCGCCGGAGGGAAGCTCCCATGATCCGCTCATTACCCGGCAGGCCAAGCGCCAGATCCAGGAGTACTGTGATGGGGAGCGCACGGAGTTCGATCTCCCTCTCGCTCCAGGGGGCACGGAGTTTCAGAACCAGGTCTGGGCTGAGGTCGCCAAAATCCCCTTTGGTCACACTCGTACCTATGGCCAGATCGCGTCTGCGGTGGGCAACAAAGACGCCGCCCGCGCGGTGGGGGCCGCCAGCGGAGCCAACCCGATTCCTATCATTGTCCCCTGCCACCGCGTCATCGCCGCCGATGGTGGCCTAGGCGGCTTCGCCTACGGCACGGGCGTAAAATCCCGTCTCCTCGCCTTCGAGAGCGAGCAGCCCAGTTTGTTTTAGGGTACGGCTTTCCGGGTTATCCGTCTTGCAGCGAGTATAATTCAAGCAATGATAGCGCAGCTTACGGGAAAAGTTGTTCGAGTCGCCACTCCGGTGGTCGTCCTCGACGTCAATGGGGTGGGGTATCGGGTCTCGGTGCCGCTTTCGGTGATTGAGCGTCTGCCTGCCGATGGTTCGCCGATCACTCTGGTGACCCACATGATTGTCCGCGAGGATGATCTTAGCCTCTACGGGTTCTGGGATGAGAGCGACCAGCAGGTCTTTGAGCTTCTGATCACGGTCAGTGGGGTTGGCCCTAAAGCCGCTCTGGCGCTGCTCTCGGCACTGGGCGGCGATGGCCTAGCGCGGGTGGTGAGCTCGGAGGATGTCAAGTCCATCACGAAGACACCCGGGATCGGGCCGAAACTGGCACAGCGGCTCGTGCTGGAGCTCAAGGACAAGCTCGCGGGGATGGGCTTCTCCCGACGCGTCGAGCAGCTTGCCGCAACCCATACGGTGAAAGTCCGAAGTGCCAACGACCAGCTCTTAGACGATGTTAGCTCCGCGCTTCTCAACCTGGGCTACAACAAAAACGATGCCCTCCGCGCGGCAGAACTAGCACTCAATGAAGCCCTACAAACTGACAGCAGCCCGCCCTTTGCTACCGTGCTCCGCGCCGGGCTCAACCGACTAACGAGGTAAAAGATGCCAATCCAATCAAGTGACTTGAAAACAGCCGATAGTGGTGCGAAAGTGGCCCCGGAGCGCCTCGTCGGTGGTGGATTCCAGGGCGGTGGCAGTGGTGGCGACGATGACGGGGAGCTTTCGCTACGGCCCAAGCGGCTGGCGGAGTATATTGGGCAGCCCAAGATCAAAGAGCGCCTCGGGCTTTCCCTCACCGCCTCGAAGATGCTGGGGCAGGTGCTCGATCATGTGCTCCTCAGCGGTCCTCCTGGACTGGGCAAGACCAGTCTCGCCAATGTGATTTCCAATGAAATTGGCGCAAATTTGAAGGCAACCAGCGGACCGGCGATCGAAAAGCCTGGAGATCTCGTTGCGATCCTCTCCAACCTCGAAGAAGGTTCGGTGCTCTTTATTGATGAGATCCACCGGCTCAATCGTCTGGCAGAGGAGTTTCTCTATCCCGCGATGGAGGACTACGAGATGGACATGATGATCGGTCAGGGGCCGTCGGCGCGTACCGTCAAGATCCAGCTCCCGCGTTTCACCCTGATCGGGGCGACCACGCGGCCGGGGCTCTTGACCAACCCGCTACGGGATCGCTTCGGAATTCACGAGACCTTCGAGTTTTATGGAACCGATGACCTCGCCAAGATCGTCACACGATCAGCAGGGATTCTAGGAGCCGTGATTGACCCGAGTGGCTCGGAGCAGATTGCCAGCCGCTCGAGAGGGACGCCGCGTATTGCCAATAGACTGCTGCGTCGCGCCCGTGACTATGCTCTCGTGCGAGGTGATGGGACGATCACCGCGGAGATGGCAGATGCCGCCCTGCGGATGTACGAAGTGGATGAGCTGGGGCTTGATGAGTTTGATCGGCGTTTCTTGAGGACGCTGATCGAGAAATTTGATGGCGGACCGGCGGGTGCGGAGACCTTGGCCGCGACACTGAGAGAAGAACGCGATACTATAGAGGATGTCGTCGAACCTTACTTGATGATGCTGGGGTTTTTGAACCGAACACCGCGTGGCCGTGTCGCAATGCGTGGGGCCTATGAGCACTTGAAGATTCCCTATGGAAAGGGGCCGGTGCTTTTTGACGTGTAGACGGAGACAATAAGCATGAACTGTCCGGGATGTAAAGCGCGCAATCCAATCGGCAATAAATTCTGCCGAGAGTGTGGCCAGAAGATTCCTCTGGAAGAAAATATTCTGGTGCAAGAAGAGGCCCAGAAGGCAGAGGCAGAGCGTGCCCGTGAGCGTGCGGCTCAGCTTCTCACCCGGGCCTTCACGCTCTCACAGCACGGCAAGCCCGCTGAGGCGCTTCCTCTCGCGGAAGAGGCGGCAGAGCTTCTACCCGAGTCTACGTCTGCGCTGACTCTCTGCTCCACTCTCTACGAGCGTCTCGGGCAGAACGATAAAGCCATCACCATGATGGAGCGCGTCGTGGCATCGAACCCGGACTCGGCGGTGGATGCCGACAAGCTCGCCCGGCTCAAGCGAGGAGTCCACGTGCTCCCCAACCGCCCCACGCTTGCGGAAGTCCCAGATGAAGAGTCACCGCGCCGCTGGGTTCCGGTTGTGGCAGCGGTTGTGGCAGGCGGGGTGGTGCTCTCTTTGGGGATCTTTGCGGTGCTGAAGTTGGCGGCAAAAAAAGACAAGCCCCTTCCCCTTGCTATCACCGAAGTGGATAAAACAAAAGGCCCCAACTTCTTTGGAGGGCAGGTTGCCACACCCGGCGGTATGATGGGCGGCCCGCTGTCCGCTCCGCAAATGCAGGCGCGTAGTGACCCGTTTGCCCCCGTCGGGAGTCGCCCCATGGGAGCCACCCCAGAGCCGCGCCGTAGCTTTCGGGAACGGCCGGAGCGTAGTGAGCGCCCTCTAAGCAGTGGCAGTCCTGTCCTCCCCAATCCGCGCGATGCACAGGCCAACAGTGGGTCGGGGAATGTGCCGCCGGTGACGTTCTCAAGCTCTAGTGGCCCCGTTGGAAATCAGCTTCCCCCGCTGGGAGGGGCTCAGCGTAGCCCGGACTCTATTCCCGCCGCACCACCCGCGCAAAATCCCTCTGCGAATACGAACAACAGTAGCCCCACAGGAGATCCGCCACCTGCGGCGGATAGCTCGGGATTTATTCGGGTTCGTGAACACAACTCGGGGACTGGCTCCGGTTCTAACTCCAATGGTGAGCTACGTTCTTCGTCGCTGGGGGGCGATCCTCTGCTGCGGGCACAGACCTTGCAAGCCTCAGGAAGATACCGCGAGGCGATCACCGCGTTTCGTGAGGCACTGGCCGCAGGTGCCATTGCGGGAGATGTCCAGCAGGGGATTGCCCTGTGCCATCAGCGCCTTGGGGAGAAAGCCCCGGCGCGCTCGGCGTACCAGCAGGCCATTGTGGCATTTGAAGCGCAGGTTCGTGGTGGACGGAGTGTCGAGCAGGCACAACGCGGAATCTCTGTCTGCCGGGCCGCGCTAGATGTGTTAGGAAGTTAATTGAACCGACGAATTTTTTTACAAGCCGGGCTAGGTTTGGCAGTGTTGCCTGTCTCTACGGTTGCCGCCCAGACCCGGCCCCGTGTGCTGATTTTTCCCACGACCCTGGGGCGGCTCGCTGTCGCAACTGAGCAAAAACCAGGGATTGATGGTCTCACTGATGGTGACCGAATAAACCTAGCTGCTCGTGCGGTTCGAGAGCAGCTTGAGGCAGAGAATGTGGTCACCACGCTTCTCTATGATGCGAGCGACACCTTTTTTCAGAAAGCACTTGCGGGCGCGAAAGTCAATCTCCCTGCGGGCACAGAGATTGATGAAGCGGCGCGGCTGAAGCTGGGAGCCGCGGTGGGGGCACACTATATCCTCACTGTTTTCTCTCGGCTTGCAGTGGATCAGATCGTGACATCCGCGATCACACCGCTGACCTCACCCACACTAGAAGTCGAGTCTATTGCGATTAAGTCTGGTGGGAAACCCGGAGTGCGCTGGCAAGACAAGATCATGGTGGCGGCAAGCAATGACAGTGGACGGCGCCCGATCGGCGCGATCCCCGCAGGAGTTGAGTCGGCGGCGCGAACCCTGGTTCTGCGATTTTTAGGCGGGCCACTCCGCGAGTTCAGCCGCACCGCCCTAGACCCCACCCTCCTTCCGCCGCCCGTGAAGCCAAGGCCTGCCGTTGTCGAAGCACCGCCGCTGGACTTCGATGCGGAAGCGGGGAAGATGATGCTGGAGGCACAGGAGCAGCTCCACCGCGACCAGCCAATTGCCGCGATCGCTCTGCTACGTCAGGTGGTGAACTACCAGCCGCGCATCATGGCCCCTCGCCTCTTGCTTGCCGAGGCATACCAGAAAGCTAAGCGCTCGTCTGAGGCGACCGGGGAGATTCGGCGGGCAATGAAGCTTATCACGGGGGCAACGCCTGAGCAGAAAAGTGAGCTAACACGTATGTTGGCGCGGATTCTTCTGGAGGATGGTGACCAAGAGGGCGCGACCCAGCTCTTCAATCAGCTTCTTATGGAGAATCCCAACAACACCGAGGCGCGTCTGGGGCTGGCCGAGCTACTCTTGAGTAAGGGCCAGAACGAAGCGGCAGAGATCCAGTTTCGGCTGATCCGCGACCGTGATCCTGGTAGTGTTGAGGCCGGTCAGGGGCTTGTACGGCTTCTGAGTGCGCGTGGCGCGCTCGAAGATGCGATCAAGGAGACAAAGGCGAGCCTGCCTGCGGTGCAAAATCCCATGGCAACCCTGGTCTTTATCGAGTCTGCCACGGGGCTTGCGGCGCGAACGGTGCAGAACCGAGCGGCGTGGGAGGAGAAAAAGCTCAGCCGTGAGGTTTTCTTCAAGGCCACGGCCAATCAAGCCACACGGG
>NZ_JANNYP010000107.1:0-18287 GCF_031410135.1 Armatimonas sp.
CATGGCACTTAAACCGCCCACCCCCGAGCAGCTCGCTCAGGGCCAGCGCTTCGCTCGCTGGCTTCGGCTTCAGCGCGCCGACCGGAACTGGAGCCGTGTGTCTCTTGCGGAACGTGCGGGCATCTCGGCAAGCTATGTGAACCTGATCGAGAACGGCTGTATCAAGTCGGATGGGCAGTATCTCTTGCCGAGTGAGGAGATCCTGACCAAGCTCGCTGGCGCTCTGGAAATCGAGGTCGAGCCGGTTCTTGCGGTAGCGGGCTACGACAAGCCAGAGCTCCAGTACGTGCCCGACATTGACACGCTCCTGGGCCGTATGGAAGGCTTCAACGACTTCGATGGCCCATCCCGTGAGCTGATCCGTGAGGCCGCACTGGTGGCCGCCAAGAACATGGCCGAGACTCTCCGGAAGCTCGATAGCCGCGGCATCGTGGGGAGCCGGTTCAGCTATGAGGAGATTGAGGACGCCGAGGCTGAGCAGGCTCGCATCGCGGAGTCTGCCGAGATCTACGTGACCGATGAGATGGTGACTCCGCGTGAGCCGGAGCCCAAGCGCCGCAGGAGGGGCTATGGCTCGGGCCGCTGAGAGCTTTCGCGTCGGGGAGACGCTGGTGCTGTGGCGCTTCTCATGGGGGGAGTCCGACCGGATTGCCTGGGAGATCGTCTCGCGGATTCGTGAGGGTGTGCTCTCCTTGGGCAAGAAGTCCCGTACTCTAAAGCATATCGCCAAGGTTTTCAATGTTAAACTCTGCTGGGAGCGGTCTGGCGAGGAGCCTGGTGGGTACTTGCCTCCTCTGAACGATGGTGGTGAGGGAACAATCTTGATCTCGCCCAAGCTCGCCCCTCACCGAAAGTGGCGCGTGTTCGTGCACGAGCTGGCGCACCACCTGATGCATGAGTGGGTTGCAGGCGCTTGCTACAGTGCGGCGAAGGTTGCGCTCGCCGGTAACCCGGACTGCGCGCTGCTTCGTCATGCGATAGCCCGCCGTGTGGAGCCGCTCCTCGCCGAGCTGTAGGAACTGCTCCACGGCTCCCGGCAGTTTGCCTACCCTGTGGCTTCTGGCTCCTGCTTTGGCTGCACCTTGACCGCGATGATGAGCACGTCGCCAATCTGAATGCTTGAGATCTCCTCCATGGCCTGGCCCATAGGAATCATGACCGCTGGCACGCTTGGTGAGGAAGGAGGCACTGCTGGCTCTGTGCTGTCGCTCTCTATGACGGTGTAACCTGGTTTCTTGGCATCTGCCGCTTCACTTTCTACGACGGTATACCCACCTGGCACGGCAGCATCATCCACTACTTGTGGCTTGATCTCACTCTCGACCACCAGATAGTTCGCGGGTTTCGCCGCATCTTCCGTTGCTGGGGGAAAAGAGCCCGTGCCACGGCGCGACCGCTGGCTCGATCCAGCTGTCTTCTCCCGCGCTTCGCCACTCCCCGAATGCAGAGGAGGGCAGGGCAAGAGAGGCAAACGTATTTTTGCTCATGGCCCATTATACCGAGTGCTGTTTGTGCAAAGGAAGCCCTATGGGAATATCTGTCTGCACATAACCTGCCGCATTTTTGTCAACCATCGGTGAGAAAAGTCAACTAATGGTTGACTTTGGGAAGTGCCGATAGTGAGGTTTTGTGCTCTCAGAATATCTGCTGCACATTGGGGATCGCTACTCTGTGAACCACCGGCTCATACGCCCACCACCGACAAGCTTCACTTTGCCCTCACTGCGAAGCTCACTCAATAAGTGGTTGATCTGAAAACGGCTTAGCTCGGGGAGCACCTGGCCGAGCTCCTGCATCGGAGCGCCAGTCGTGCCGCTGTCCGTGATGTGCTTGAGCAGCAGCGCTTTCTTGGTCTCGTGATCCAGCCCCTTCTTGCGAGTGTAGGTGCCTGCCTGCCCCAGAAAGCCGTAGAGTCGCGCCGAGAGAATCCACTTCCCGTGTCCAGCGGCCTCGATGATCCCGTGCTCCTGAAGCGGCTTCAGGTGTGGCCGCAGCTCGGTCGCAACGCGCCGCCCGTGGTTGATGCTGTCCAGAACCAGCAGGTCGGAGAGGCTCGGCGAGAAGCTCGTCTCCCGGCGAACCCTCTCCAGAAACCGCAGGAACCGCTCGTCCTGAATCTCCCCGTTCAGGGTCAATGCAACCTGGAAGTCATCCGTCCCCGTGAAGTCCGGGCGCGGCTTGCTCTCACTCAGACACGTCAGCCAGATCAAGTCCATGCCCTGGCCCGCACGCTCCACCAGACCCGCTTTCGAGAGCGCCTCCGCGATCCGCCGGTTACGAGGGAGCTGGCGCTGGGTGATGTTCTCGACCGTGATACCTGCCGGGAAGCCCCCCGGACTCACCACCTCCAGCCGCCGCGCGAACTGCCGCACGAAGATCGAGCCACCGAGCCGGTAGTCCCGGTGCGCCACCGCATTGAGGATCGCCTCACGAACCGCCCGCTCGTTGAACGTGGGAAGCGGCAGGACAAAGAGCCCATCCTGAAACGACTGCTGATCGTTGCGCTTGTTCACCAGCTCCCAGAGCGTGTCATAGCTTGAGAACAGCCCCTCGCGCAGCTCCACCCGTTCCTGCGCCGGGCCGGGAGCCTCGGACGAGCGGTACTCGAAGACCACCTCCGCCTGGGCCAGATGCCGCCCCAGCGCCCGCCGCGACCCAAAGAGCACGAGAGCCGCGTAGGTGACTCGCCCCTGATCCACCAGCTCCGCATCTTCCAGCAGTCGCTCTGCCGAGAGAGCCGCCAGCGCCGCATTCCCCGAGCGCGCGATCCAGCGTCGCCGGAACTCCTCGATGGCCGCAGGCTCCAGGTCGGCCAGCGTCGCCCCCGTGCAGACCTCGGCGGAGTAGTCAGGCGTCGTCTCCGCGAAGATACGCTGAAGCTCATCGGGGCGCATCGGCACCAGGCTCTCCCCATCGCGCCGGAGATACTTCCCCTCGAACTGGAGCGGAACCCCGAGAGGCCGCGAAGGGATCACAAAGACCAGAACGCGCCCATCGGGATGCGCCAGCTCCTCAGCCCGAACCGTAATGTGCGCGATTCGCTCGTGGAGTCGGTGCAGATCCGGGATAACCGAAGTACCCACCACCCGGCGCGGGAGCTTGTCCGAGACCCCAAAGATCAGATAGCCACCGCCCTCATTGGCGATCGCAACGCAGTACTGCGCAAGCTTCTCCGAGTTGAACGACCCCTTCGCCTCTTTGAACTCCAGCCGCTCGTCTTCCTGGGGTGCCAAGAGCCACGAATCAAGGTCGGAAAGGGTAACTGCCATAGCCTCTATTATAGCTGGTGGAGCGCCGCTTTGACTTGCTCGTAAGGGATAGGAGCAGGGCGAGCGCATCTAAATTTCGGTTGAGCCATACTAATACATGGCAACTCTTGAAGACTTTCAAACTCTGGCTCAACTCCTGCGGGAGCACTTCGAGAAAATCGAAGACCCGCGCATAGATCGAACTAAACTTCACCCCCTGAGTGATCTGATCACCATCGCTCTTTGTTCTACTCTGGCAGGAGGCACCGACTGGGAAGATATGCCAGAGTGGGCATTAGCACAAGATCAAGAGTGGCTCAAAGACAAACTCGGACTCAAACTGCCAAATGGAATCGCTCACCACGACACCTTCCGAAGAACCATTAGTCGAATCTCTCCGGAGCAGATAGAACCCTGCCTCAGTGTCATTCTGGCTCGATTCCGTCAGAAACACGAGGTGGTGGGCATAGATGGAAAAGTCATGAAAGGTTCTAAAGTTGTCCAAGGTACAGGAGATACGGGAGGCACGGGAGGCACGGCAGTTATGCGACACAAAGCCATAACCTTACTCAATGCTTGGGCCAATGACTCCAAAATTATGATAGCGCAAGGCTCTATCCCAGAAGGCACTAACGAAATTGGGGCCATGCCTGCCTTTCTGGAGAGCTTAGAGATTGCTGGATGCACCATTACGACCGATGCGGCTCACTGTCAAACGGAGACGGTGGAAATCATCCGAAGAAAGCAGGCTCACTACCTGCTGACTCTCAAGGACAATCAGCCTAAACTCCACCAGGCAGTCGTAGCCGCTTTTACCCATGCAGACCATAACCCGGACGTGGTTCACTCGACACATGAGCAGTCTGGCAAAGAACATGGGCGAACTGAGTGGCGCAAGTGCCGTGTCATCGCGGTGGAAGATTGGCTTCTACCGGAGGATCCTCTGCGTCGTTGGAAGGATTTGAACTGTATCATCTGTGTGGAGCGTCGGCGTGAGTACAAAAAAGCGGGCGTGGTTAAGGTGAGTCATTCTCAGACCTACCACATCAGTAGTCATGCCCCCGATGCAGAAGCTCTCCAAGGTAAAGTTCGTGCGCGTTGGGGAGTGGAGAATCGTGGTCACTACGTTCTGGACGTGCTTTTTGGGGAAGATTCCTGTCGTATTCGTAAAGATCATGGGCCTGCGAATCTTGCTCTTCTGCGTCGCATTTGTCTAAATCTTGTTCGTCTTGCCCCTAATGTTAAGGGAAGTTTACGTTCTCGCATTAAGCGGGCAGGGTGGAATCCTAACTTTCTTTATGACCTCTTGTTGCTTCCGGTACCCGACCCCTTGGGGAGCCGAGTGTCTATTGCTAAGGGTTCAAGGGCGGCTGAAGAGGTAGAAATTTAGATGCGCTCGCCCTGTGTTTGAGGAAAGTGCGCCAGGCGTTTCTGCCCAAAAACAGCCACATCTAGCTGGGCTTTGCTGATATCCACTCCCACAAAAATGTCCTGCGGTGCTTGCATAATCCTTAAACTCCCTTGACTTCTCGACTCCCGTCCTTGTGGATACGAGCTTGATCGTAGACATAAAATGCCTTTTGACTTGCCCAGGCAACTGTTCGGGATGATCTGAGAAAGGCGGGAGCGATCTAGCTCTTCCACGGTATTGCGGTACCGGAGGGGTAACGATCTACTCCCGCCATTGGCTACTACCGTAGCACATTTTCAAGATACAAGGGGAGGCGAGGAACAAGCCGGGGAGATGGCCGCAACGCGGGGGGAGATGGCCCTCTAGCAAAGCTCTATGACTAAGCGCTGGAGCACGGCTTGGGGGCTATCGCCGCCGGGATAGACGCCTTTGAGCGTTAGGTCGGCGTGCAGGAGCTTCTCCAGGCGCTCTTCCAGCTCGGCAAGCGTGAAGTTGCGGGCTTGACCGACGTACTTATCCGCCATCCAAGAAGTCCGCGGGTTGCCGATAATCGAGGCCGCACCATCGGTAGGAAGCAGGGCCGCGACTTGTGCACTGACGGGCTGGGCGTTTCGACCGGCCATCTTCTTCTCGCCAAGATACCGAAACTGCATCACGAGGCGAATCTGTCGTGCGAGCAGAACCAGGGTTCGCGGAGCGACACTCTCGGGGCGGTTGCTGCCACGAAAGAGCATATTCACATGGGCAAGCGCCTCTTTGGACTTGCGCATCCCAACCGCATCACAGAGCTTGAAGATCACGTCGTCGGGCCCCCGTGAGAGAGTCGCCTCCACATCGGCGGCGGAGATACGCGGGCTGTCTCCTGCATGGAGGGCCGCCTTCTCTAGCTCGCTGCCAATATGGCGCACATCATCGGCGGGGAGCTGGGAGAGGAGCGAGAGGGCATCTTGATCCAGAGTCTTGCCCAAACGGCGGGCCTCCTGAAGCAAGTGTCCACGGAGATCTTCGACCTTGGGCAGGGCAAAGTCTCGAACCTCTCCCAGCTTTTTGACGGCGTTGACAAGCTCTGTACTCACCGTCGTGCCCCGCTTGGTCTTGCCATCCTCCACAATCGGGGAGCCGGTATGGAGAACCAAAAGCCCGTTTTCGGGGATGCGATCTAGCCCGGTAGCCAGGCGTTTCTGATCCTCGGCATCAAGCTGCTGGGTGTCGCGGAGCACCACGACTTTCTTGCCACTCCCAAAGGGCACCGTCCCGACGGCTCCCAGTACCTGATCCGCCTTGGCATGAGAGCCATCAAGGGTCTCCGCGTCGAAGTCGGCGAAGTCGGGGTCGGCCTGCTTGAGGAGCAGCAATGTCTCCGCGTGCTTCCGATCTGACTCCAGCCCGGTCAGTAAAATCACCCGTGGTGGGCCTTCAGGGCGCTCCTGGGTTTTTGGCTTGGCGGCAACTCGGGCCATCTAGTGTTTTCTCTCTTTCAAGTTCGTACGGATCTCACGCAGAGCCTCTTGAGCAAGCCTGACATCTCCTTCACGGAGCACCTGCTGGGCAAAGAGGGCGCGCTCACTGAGCTCAGCCAGGCGCACATAGGTTCGTCCCACACTGCTGCCAAGTCGCTTCTGGACGAGCAGCGTGTGCTCTCCTACCGTCATCGTGCTCTCTCGCATTGCGCCGTGGCGCTTGAGCTGGTGCAGTGCGCTACGGTAGGTTGCCAGAACGCGTCGCGCAAAGATCTCTTCAGGCGAGATCTGGCTCTGTCCCGGACGTGGGGTGCGTCGTCGGTACAGCTCATTGCCTCCCACCGCGAGCAAGCCGAGCACGGCAAGACCAGCCAGCGCGATGGGGCCGGGGGAGAGGCTCGCTGTCTTCGTTTTGGCTTTCGGAGGACTCGCCACCGGGATAGAAGTCGCTTCCGCCGTGAGGGCAGTGGCATCGAAGGGAATCCAGCCGTAGCCCGTAAAAAATACCTCGCACCAGGCATGGCGATTACGCTCCCGAAGGTGGTAGGAAGACGAATGATCGGGGTCTACTTCACCCGCATTGAAGCCTGTCGCGATCCGCGCGGGGATACCTGCCGCGCGGCAGAGCATGGTCACGGAGGTGGCGTAGAGATCACAGTAGCCAACTTTGGACTCAGTAAGAAACCACTCCGCGGGGTTACGTCCCAGAGGACAGATGGGGGCATCTAGTGAGTAGATACACCGGTTCGCCACAAACTGTCGGATTGCCTCGGCTTGGTCAAAGGGGCCTTTGGTCGTTCCAATCGCCTCGCGAGCCAGTTCATCTAGGAGAGTCGGATTTGGGTCTTGGAGATACCGATCCTGAATCTCTTTGGGATAGCTTCGTGAGGAGTTGTTTAGCTCCTGCGAGCTGGCGATAGAGACATCACAGGTGAGGGAGTACGCCGTGAGCGGGGGAGCCATGTCAAGTTGATTACGTACCATTCCCAGAGTGCCATCTACCCGGTGGATAACGGTGGGCAAGTCCGTACGAAGCTCGCGTGGCTCGGCGATATGGCAGATGCCGCGCACAGGCACGATCGGCTCTACCATGACTTGAACCAGCTCGGTCTTCGTCCGTGCGCCTTCGACACCGGGCTGAAAAGAGAAGACACTCTGGTTGCCCGCCTTGCTCTGGGGGACAAGTGCCTCACCCTCCAGATCTGAGCTGTAAGGAACCCATAGGTTCCCTTGCAGAGTCGCGAAGGTGCGGATGCGCCAGTAGTAGGGCCGGGCGACTTTGACCCGGTAGAGCAGAGTATCGTCGTCGGTGACCGGCCCTAGCCCGACGGCAAACTCCCGAGCGCTCTCAAAGTTACGCAGGAGCTTGTTGTTCTGAAGGCGCTTCTGATCCGGCGAGACTTTCAAGCGCTCCAGCACCCGTGCCAGAGACATATTGCGCCCGATCATCTGAAGTGGAATAGCAACCAGGCATCCCAGTGAGAAAGTCAGGAGCCAAAGCAAGATGGCAGTTCGTGCTTGCAGTGCGAGGAGCGAGCCCGAGACCACCAGCCGCCGTCCGATGGCACCGGCTTGCGTGAGAGTGTGGTGGTGCACCAGCAGAAAGAGTGCACAGAGCAAGTAGACGCCAAAGCAGACGATCGTAATGACATTCAGGTTGACCGTGGCGGCAAGCCCCGACATTGCCATAGACCAGACACAGGAGAAGAGAGTCGCCGTGTCGGTGAGCCAGAAAAACGTCGAGATAGCGGCGGTGAAGGTCAGGGCCATGATCAGGCTGGTGTCGATGCTGGTCAGGGCAAAGTCTAGAGGAAGCATATTTCGAAAGCGCAGCACAAAGAACTGAACTACGAAAAATGTCGCCATCATTCCAACTGCGCCAGGCAGCAGTAGGGCACTTCCCCTTGGCTTGCGCTGAATCGCGCGTGCGGTGAAGAGCCCCACGATGCTAAGGAAGACCAAGAAAATCGTGTAGCCTATACTGATGATGGGGGAGGCGAGTGCATAAAGAGCAAGGCTCTGCCCCAGAAGAGCGGTAAGCTGGAGCGGAAGGGAGCCCGCTGGAGTCTTTGTGGCATTTTCAGAACTAGCGATTTTCACGGAGGATTGGCTCAAGGTGTTTGCCTCCTTCTTCCCAAGGGGAGTGTTTCTTCTCGACGAACTTTAGGAGAGCGGGAGGGACACCAGGCAGGCGTGTCCCCAGTCCTCCAAAGCTCAAGGGGTCGAGGTAGTAGACTTCGAGACTATCACCTAGGCTCAGGCGGCGTGTGAGCCACTGATCCAGAGCAGGGTCACCGGCAGCCATTAGCACCACGAGGCGCGTGCCCGGACGAAGTTGCTGCGCACTAAGCATCGTCACTAGCGATGTTTCTGCCGTGGCCTGTGCGCGTGCAAGCTGGTCAAAGAGGCGGTAGCGTGCGGCCTCAGGATCGCTGGAGCGGGCATCAATGGCGGCCTTGCCGTTTTGTGTAAAGAGCAACACACCACCGCCACGGGTCATGGTCCGATCCGCGAGCGTGGCGGCGATCTTCACGGCGTACTCTAGTGTTGACTCGCGCCCACTCCCAACATGCGTTCCTTTTTTAAGATCCAGCGCGATCACCAGATCCTGCTCAAAGGCCTTCTCAAACTCTACGACCGCGAGCCGCCCCGTGCGCGCCGTTGTGCGCCAGTGGACACGCCGTAAAGAGTCGCCGGGATGGTACTCGCGGACGCCGTGGAACTCTAGGCCATCGCCGCGTTGTGCCTTGCCTTCACGCTCCCGCACCCCGAATCGACCCTCACCGCCGGACTGTGCCACTCGAACCGAGAGAGGCGAGGGATGCACAATTATTTCCGTGACAGGCGCAAGGTCGGCGGAGAACGAGAAGAGCCCAAGCGGATCGGTGGTCTCGACACGGGTCGGGCCTAGTGTGTGTACCCCGCGCAGAAGCGGCTCTACCGTGTATGTGAGCGTGCCCGAGTAGCCGTCCCAGGACTCCGGCTTGCGCACGAGTGGCTCGTCGGTGCGCGTGAGTGTGGCCGGAAGCACCTCGTCCACCTCCAGAGTTGTGGCAGGAAATCGTCCCTTGGCCGAGAGCTCCAAAGTAATTCGCAGAGGCTTGCCCTCGACAGCGCTCCCTACATGCCGACGCTGGCCCGCGTAGCTGGTGGGAGCCAGTGCGACGATTCCGTAGGCAATCGGCTGGATCAGCGCGGCCATCACGGCCATGAAGTAGAGATACTGAATGTCTAAGAGGAGGGCTACCGTAAAGAGGAAGATGAAGGCGACGGTGATCACAAAGGCTTTAATGCTACTGGTGCTGGTCTTTCGTCCCACAGTTCTCATTGTACCTGTATCGTTCCACCAATGCCCGAGAGTTGGCAAATACCGTAGCAAATTCTCAGTTTTTGTCGTTCTCCGCAGTTGGGTTGAGCAAGAGACGAAGATGAAGAAGCCAGGCAGGTTCATCGTAGTTATTGGGACTTGGAGGTGTTTTGACTTTCAGAATCGCCGCAAGGATCGCTCGTGCCTCGGCCCCACGTTTACTAATTTCCATAGCCAGAAAGGGCTGATTCCGGTGCACGATGCTTTCGTCTGCCAGGAGCCATGAGATCAGCTCATCCGTGGGGATGTGTGTCAGAAAGTCTTCGAGGAGGAGCCGTACTTGTGGGTACGTTCCTGGGCTACGAAAGGCGTTCCAGTGTGCGGAAAATGCCTGGAAAATCGCAAAATCGTGCCAGTGCCTGAGGGCTTGCAGGAGCTGGAGTCGGAGATGTTCGATCTCTTCCTGGGCAAGGGCCTTGAGAAAGACAGCGCGTGTCGTCTGGTCTTCTTCATCGGAGAGGGCTTTAATCAGCGCAGCTCGCACCGTGGGTGCTTTCTCGCAAAGTAGTGCCGTCCGCCAGAGAGCAGGCTCCGAGCCATCGCCGAACCTTGTGAGCTGCTGAACCAGCAACAGGCGAACCTCCGGCGCGGTCTCCGTTATCCAGAGATTTCGGAGGTGGGGGACTATCGCCTGACCTACTTCCAGTATGGCGTTGTAGATTGCTAGCATGCGCTTTTGGGGATCGGTCTGGTAGGCTAGGGTGGCATAGAGTGTCCCAAGTGAGTCACTTTCCCCAAGGGGTAAGTGGGTTTCTACCACGCTTAGCCGCACAATATGGTCTTCGTCACGGGCGTAGATCTCGCGGAGCTGGAAACGTGCCTCTAGGTTTTGAATGGCATCCAGGGCCTTCACGGCGGCAATGCGCACAAACCCCGAGTCATCGTGTCCCAGTTGCTCCAGCGCTTTATGTGCCTCTGGTCCTCCAAGCTCTCCAAAGGCTTTAGCCATCGCCGCACGAACCCAGCCCTCTGTCTCCTGGGGAAGCCAGGCAAAAAGCGCCACGGCATCGGTGCTACTTCGCACCAGCTCGCGCCGCTGTTGCCAGCGAGACTCTTGGGAGAGCTGTTCTAAAATGTCCATCGATTTTCCAAAAAATGGTAGCTCTGGACGGTAAACGTCCCGCTTTGGGGCCTTTGGCCTCCTACTCGTCCCTCGTCGGTAAATTTCCGCCAAGGCGACGCCCGTCACGAGATTTACGACTGATACAAAAGTATACCCATCCTCCATAACCAGAAGCGTTATCCCGACGTTTCTTAAGCATGAGACAACGACGGGCGTTTTCAAACTTTGAGACTCTGATGGTTCTAGCTGTTTTCACTACTGGCCGAAAGAAAGTGGTCGCTGCCCGTGCCGGGATCACTGGGTACTTCGGCTCCGACTCCTCTGAGTACGAGCGTGCTGGGGGTACCCGAGACTCGGAGCACAAGTAGCGTGGATATGGTGCTGGGTATGGTGCTTGTGCTGGTGGCCAGTGGTGCGGCTTTCTTTATCGGAGCACGTCTGACCAATAAATCCTTCGCGCCACTTCTGGCACTCTTTTCTCTAATGACAGCTATCGTGCACACGCTCTTCTTCAGTGACCGTCTGTTTTTGGCCCAGTGGTTCCCCTGGAGTGGGCTGGTTTTTGTCGTGCAGGCTCTTCCGTTACCGCTGATCTTACTCTTTCTCCTACTCCTCTGGTCGCGCCTCTCTGGAACCCGAAAGGAGCGTCTCCGTCTTGCGCTACCCTTGCTCTGCTTGACCCTCTGGCTGACCCTTGGCGGCTTTATGGGAGGCCCACCCGAAACGAGTACGCTCCCTCATGGGACGGACGGAGTCGTTCATCAGACATCTGAGAGCTCCTGCTCCGCTGCAAGTGCGGCGACCTTGCTCACTGCCGCGCAGCTTCCTGCCACTGAGACGGAGATGGCTACGCTTTGTCTAACACGAAGTGCAGGAACCCCGATGCTGGGGGTGTACCGGGGGCTACGCCACAAAACGGAGGGGGCCAAGTGGCAGGTGCGCGTTCTTTCCCGTGCGAACATTACTCAGCTTCAGGCAGCGACGCTCGCTAGCCCCGTCTTGATCTCCGTCGGGCTGGATCGCTGGCAGCGCGGCTACGACCCCCGTTACATCACCGAGTGGGGCTGGACTCCAGGAAAGCGCCACGCGGTCGTTGTCTTTGGCTTTCTCCCGGATGGCAAGCTCGACATGGGTGACCCATCAGTAGGGCGTGAAAAATGGAGTGTGGAGTCACTGAAAGTTCTCTGGAACGGAGAGGGAGTTCAGCTTGTCCAGGAGTCGAAGTAGGGTTTGGCAAGGGCGCTGATCTCGTCGGTGGGCGAGCCAGGCAAGGAGCACTGCGGTATCTTCGGTTTGGCGCACTAGCCCCGCCACTCTTGCCAGCGTAGCGTGTTTTTCAGTTACTCGTCGAGTTTCACCGTAACCGCTCCTCGTGTTTTTTCGTTTAGGATATCAGGAGGTGGCAAGTGCGACGATCCGGAGCTATTGGGATTCCCACCGGGGATTTGTTTGTCTATTGTCTTCTTATCGCCCTCAGCATGGCGCTCTGCAAGCCGATTCTTTTTCACAAGGCGCTGTACAGCTTGCCACCACTCCGGGGTGCGATGACCTATGGCTGGCTCACCCTGCCTGCCCTCCTTGCCTATCTCCTAGAGCGGCGGAACTGGCTCCCGCAGTGGCTCCGCGACTGCGCCGGAACCTTCCTGCTTCTCTTCGGGCTCCCCGCAACCGTTGCGTTCTTGATTGCCCTGCGAAAGCTCTGTTCACTGGTGACACTCCCTCTGTAGGCAGGGGAACCAAACACCGAAAATCTCACAATGAAACGTCTTCTCTACCGCGCCGCGCTTATCTTGTGTTTCGTCACACCCGTCGCGCTGATCGCCCTGCAAGCTCGGCAAGAGCGCATCGAGCGCCAGTATCGTACGACGAGTGCCAACATACACTGCGGAGGCTGGATTCTTACAAAGAATCGGCTTGTACTCAAGGGCGCTCCGATCTTGAGAAGTGTAAAGCTCCCACCTGGGAGTACATCACATACATGGTGAATTATGACTTCTCCCCACGTTGCTTGGCAGGAGGGCGTTACTTCATCGGAAAATGGGATGAGTCCCCCTCCTGCTCTGTGCATGGGTTGCTTGTGGGGTGGAAGCCGTCACCATGACACGTAGACGCGCACCTCTTGCCTTTGCAGCTCTGACGGTTGGTGTTACTCTGGTTCTTGGCTGGCAGGAGCGTCGTTTGCAGACTCGTCAGCGCCAAGAGTGCCTTGCGGTTTTGCGCTGGGTAGATGCGGCCAAAGAACAGCTCTGCATGGATAGCCGTCTGCGCTCGGGCTACCAACCCCAGTGGCGCGAGCTACGTACGTATTTTCAAGATCCTGGCAAGGTCGTCTGCCCCGAGGGTGGCACGATTATTCTCGGGGAGTTCCATAGCCCTGCCTATTGTTCTGTGCATGGGGTCCTCGGGTCGTGAACGAGCCGTCTTGAGGATGCGCCGTCCTGCGGACGTTGGAGACTGGGTAGGTTCGAAGAACTGCGCAATGTGAAGGCGGGCCGTTCACGACCCGGTTCTTGTGCAGGTACAATACCCTCATGAAGAAGAATGCACCGGTGAACCGCCTGAACGGTTCCCTTCCCAAAGTTGGGATTCGTCCCACGATTGATGGCCGCTACGGCGGTGTTCGTGAGAGCCTGGAAGACCAGACGATGGGCATGGCGCAGCGCACGGCGGCGCTGATTGTGGAAAATATCAAGCACGCCTGTGGCTTGCCCGTTGAAGTGGTCATCGCCGACACGTGCATTGGGGGCGCGGCGGAAGCGGCGGCGTGTGCGGAGAAGTTTGCGCGGGAGGGCGTGGGTGTCGTGCTGACCGTGACTCCCTGCTGGTGCTACGGTGCGGAGACCATGAGCCTGGACGCGACGATCCCAACGGCGGTCTGGGGCTTCAATGGCACCGAGCGCCCCGGCGCGGTCTATCTGGCCGCCGTGCTGGCAGGGCACACGCAGAAGGGAATCCCCGCGTTTGGCATCTACGGCCACGAGGTTCAAGAGAGCGACGATACGAGCATTCCCGCCGATGTCTCCGAGAAACTCCTGCGCTTTGTGAAGGCGGGCCTCGCGGTGGCCTCGATGAAGAACACCAGCTATCTTGCGATGGGCGGCGTCTCGATGGGAATCGCGGGCTCGATCGTGGACTGCGACTTCTTCGAGAGTTTCTTAGGGATGCGCCCCGAGTTCGTGGACATGACCGAGTTCGTGCGGCGGATAGACAAGGGGATTTTTGACCACGACGAGTTCGAGCGTGCGCTGGCCTGGGTGAAGAAGAACTGCCCCGAGGGCGAGGACGTCAACCCGCCGCACAAGCAGCGCACCCGCGAGCAGAAAGACGCCGACTGGGCAACGGGTGTCAAGCTGGCACTGATTACGCGGGACCTGATGGTAGGCAACCCGAAGCTGGCCGCGATGGGCTATATTGAGGAGTCGCGGGGGCACAATGCCAGTGTGGGCGGTTTCCAGGGCCAGCGCCAGTGGACCGACCACTTCCCCAACGGCGATTTCCACGAGGCGATCCTCAATACCAGCTTCGACTGGAACGGGATTCGCCAGCCCTACCTTGTCGCCACCGAGAACGATGCTATGAATGGGGCGTCCATGCTCTGGGGCCATTTGCTTACTCAAGGCGAGGCACAGCTCTTCGCCGATGTACGCACCTACTGGTCGCCCGATGCCGTCCAGCGCGTCTCCGGACACATGCTTACGGGCAAGGCGGCAGGCGGCCTGCTGCACCTTATCAACTCCGGCCCGGCGGCTTTAGACTGGACGGGGCATGGCCTCAAGCCCTGGTACGAGATCGAGGACAACGAGGCCAAGCAGGCGCTCGCCGCGACCAAGTGGTGCGCCTCGGTGGTCGAGTACTTCCCCGGCGGGGGCTGGAGCACGGACTTCACGACCCTGGGCGATATTCCCTGCACGATGTTCCGCCTGAACCTGGTGCGTGGCCTCGGCCCGGTCTTGCAGATCGCGGAGGGCTGGACTGTCTCCCTCCCCGACAGCGTCCACGATGTTCTCGATGCCCGCACGAACCAAACCTGGCCGACCACCTGGTTTGCCCCGAACCTCACGGGAGCCGGGCCATTTGTGGATGTCTACTCCGTGATGAACGCCTGGGGGGCCAACCACGGCGCGATCTCGCGGGGGCATATCGGCGCCGATCTCATCACGCTGGCTTCGATGTTACGTATCCCCGTGGACATGCACAACGTCCCCGATGCCAGCATCTTCCGCCCCTCGGCCTGGACCCGCTTCGGTGTCCTAGAGCCCCAATCTGCCGACTACCGCGCCTGCGCCACCTACGGCCCGGTCTATCGGTAGGAATTCGGTGAAACGCCTCACGTCCACACCACCTGAACCCACCCCGGCTCCGTTCGTTCCTCACTCAGCCGACCCTCCCTTGAATCAAGGGAGGGTGGCTTGGAGCGAAGTATGAGCGGAGAGCCGGGTGGGTTCGCGAGTGGCCGGGTGGGTTCTGGCAACCTCACCGTCCCGCAAGAGCGGAAGCTTAAGTGGAAGAAAGACTCGGCGCTGGCATCGTCGGTCACTGCGACGTGGGCGAGACGACCGCTGGCGACGTGGACAAAAGAGCGAAAAGGGGATGTGCCGCGGGCGCTACTGGCGCGGTTGGTGACAGGGCGGCAGGTGGCCGAGGCCAATCAATTTCTTCTGGAGCACAAGCCTTGGGGCGTTTCCGGGACATCGTCGCCCGTGAACCTGCTGGGGGACTACGACTTCGATCTCTCGGTGCTGACGACGATTTTGTGGCTCTTTGGTGGCGACGAGACCCGGCTCTATGCCAAGACCCAGGAGCACCTGCTACGAGTCTTGCTGATCGAGGACGGCAACGCCTACCGCGATACGGCCCCCAACACCGGCGGGCGCTACCCTGAGACCGAGAACCACTTGCTCATGACCGAGGGCTCGCGCTACCTCAAGAACCGCTGGCTGGCAACGCACGGCGACTCCGACCCGCGCTACGACAATCTCGCCAATGGGATGGAGGGCAAGATTCTCGCGCTACTCGTCCACCTGCGCACCGAGGGGCTCTGGGAGTTCAACTCACAGCCGTATATCGGCTACACGCTGCTGGGCCTGCTCAATCTAGAGGCGTTTGGCTCCGAGCCGGTGCGAACGGCGTCGCGGGGCGTGCTGGACTTTCTGAACTTCTGCTACTCGCTGGGGAGCTACAAATTGCGCCACTTCCCGCCGTTTCGCCGCCGCGATGAGTACGCCAAGGCGACGCAGCTGAGCCTAGGCTATCAGACCACCTACATGAACGTCTGGCTGAGCTTTGCACCCAAGCCCATCGTCAAGCCAACCGGGCCGCTAAGCGAGACGCACGCCATTATCGCCGCGTGCCTGCCGTACCGCCCGGCGGATGGTGCGGTAAAGCTGCTCTCCGACAAAGGCAAGGGCTACTTTGTGCGGCTGGGGCATGGGAAGGAGACGTGCCCCGAGATTTACTCCGCCGGGCCAAACTACTTGCTGAGTGCAGGGGGGAGTCGCCCCTCACCTGCCTCCTACGTCGTGCCGCGCCCCATCACACTCTTGCTGGAGGACAGTGCCACGGAGCTTTCTCAGACGTTTCACCTCGCCGGGCCGGGGAGCGACTACAAGCTCTGGAACAACACCGGTGTCCATGAGAGCTTCGCCGTCGCCGCCGGGGCAGTTTCGGTGCCGGTAAGCTATAAGCCCGTCGCCGCGCTTGGTAACTGGCGGCTCTTTGACGGGGGCAAGGGGCTCCACATTGTGGTCTACTCCACACCCACTCTCGGGATTCTGGTGCTCGGGAGCAAACTCACGCTCGACCAAGTCCTTCGCGCCAACGCCGACGAAGCCGCGCTCGCTCACGCCTTTACTTTCCCCGAGGGCCGCGTCCTCACCTACGATTTAGCGTGTCCCAAGAACCAGTGGGTACTGGTCACCGAGAACGGCAAGCCCCTCGATCGTGATTTTGACACCTGGCCTTTGCTGGAGGGCAGGCTTATGCGATAAAGTTTGTAGAAGGTAGGCTAAATCCAGTGTGTCGCTACGCTCAACATCTCTATAAACAACATCTCGCTTGCTTTGCCTGCCGCAAGGTCTGGCGTCAGGAGCGAGTTGATGAGGCTATTGCGCCTCTCTGTCCGGACTGCCACCAGCCCCTCACGGACATGGGCAAGGACTTCAAAGCCCCGCGACGCGACGCGACAAAGCAGTGGGCAAAAGCCGAAGCACTTGTCAAGAACGGCATTCGCTTTAGCTCCTGTGGCTGCGGCGGCCCCGGCCCGATGCCTCAGCGCCTCAATGAAGTCGAAGCCTTTGTCGAAGCACGGGCACTGTCCGTGGCCGAGCAAGCCGCCGAGAGCGAGCGTCGCGAGCGTCAGAGGGCTAAAGAAGAGCGCCTCGCAGAGGTCTGGGATCGCCGTGAGCAGCAACGCGTGCGGCAGTACCAGAAGAAACTGTCTCGTCCCGCCGATTAGAACGGCAGGACGGGAGAGCCTACGGCTGTAAAGGGCGTTCCTCCCATGGAATTCGGTATGGCCGGAACGGCCTTTGTAGCGCGAAGCGCTCTCCTGCTCCCTCGTTCTAATCGAGGGAGCAGGGCGGTCGTGATGTCACGAAGAGAGTGCATAGAGCCTAGCGACGCGTTCGGTTGCATTGGCTAGCCATGCTGCCGTGTTATGTAGCGACTCGTCGAGTGTGCAGGGGCCGGGGGCGAGGGGGAAAGCGGCGGTAATACCGATGTCCGCGAGCTGCTGACCGGTAACATCACTGCCAAGGCTCCCGACAAGTGCGATCACGGGGACGCCCCGTGCTTTGGCGCGTTGGGCAACCCCGGCGACGGCTTTTCCACCCAGCGTCTGGCTGTCGAGCCTACCTTCACCGGTGAGGACAAGATCAGCATCCATGAGGTGGGTATCGAATTCGATGGCATCCAGAACGAGATCAATGCCAGGCATGAGGTGCGCACCAGGAAAGAGCCAGCGGAGGCCATACGCTGCCCCGCCCGCCGCCCCATCGCCAGGTTGCTCGGGGAGTTTGAGCCTGTCACGGAGTTTGCTGAGGCGCGCATCGAGAATTGCCACATCCTCGGGCGTCGCGCCTTTTTGTGGGCCGAAGACTGCGCTTGCCCCACGCGGGCCGGTGAGTGGGTTGTCTACGTCACAGGCAATGCGCACGACGTAGCCGAGCTGCTGGTTGTAGTCAAACGTCTCTAAAATCCCTGTGCCGCCGTCGTTAGTCGCGGAGCCGCCGAGGGTGATGATGAGCTTTTGAGTTCGGCGTGTGGCGTGGCGGAGTAGCTCCCCAACACCATACGTGGTGGTGCGCTTGGGATCGCGTTTTTCGGGAGGAACGAGTGTCAGTCCCGCCGCCTGAGCCAGTTCCACGATCGCCGTTCCATCGGGAAGCAGCCCCCAAGCCGCCTTCACAGGCTCCCCAAGTGGCCCAGTGACCGTCTCCGTAAAACGCTCACCGCCGGTGGCGCGGAGCAGGACATCCAGCGTTCCCTCACCGCCATCGGCGAGAGGGAGACTGAGAGGTTTTTCCAGTGGGAAGACGCGCTGCCAGCCTTGTGCCATTGCCGCCGCAACGTCGGGGGCGGCGAGTGCGCCTTTGAAGGAGTCCGGGCAGAGCAGCACTTTCATGGCATCAGCGTGCTGAGCAGCGCTTCGTGGCGGATGCGGGCTGCGGCGTAGGTTGCAGCATGGGCGGGGTTGGGCGTGACGCGGTGGAGGATCTCGGGCAGGGGGGCATCCTCAATC
>NZ_JANNYP010000108.1:0-11673 GCF_031410135.1 Armatimonas sp.
GGGGCCGTGATCAGGACGCCCGATCCGGCTGAGTCCGCTATTGTAATTCCGTTGGCCTCTTTTACGACCTGCTCGCCACCGGTCATGTGCCAGCGATCGTAGGTTTTGCCGTTGACAGTGAGCTTGTTCCAGCCGATAAAAATCCCGCGATGGTGCGTGAACTCGCCCCCCGCCCCCTTGGTGATAGGTTTGCCTGTGTCGGGGTCGAGGATATGTAAGTAAGGCTTGTAGGTCTCCTCGCGCTTCTTGGGATCAGACATGTCGTAGCCCATCATAAAACGCCCGATCAAGTGATTTTTTCCCACGAGAGATACTTCAATGTACTTTTTATCGAAGTCGTGGGCATAGGGAATAGGAGGCTGGCTGGCTTGAAAAAGTGGAAGTGCCAGAAGAGGTAGAAAGGTCATACGATGAGCTCCTTGATAACATTTCCAAAGACATCGGTGAGGCGCATGTCGCGGCCCCCAAAGCGCTGAGTGAGTTTTTTATGGTCGAAGCCGAGTAAGTGCAGCATGGTGGCGTGAAGATCGTGCATCTCCATTTTATTCTCAACAGCGAAGTAGCCAAACTCATCGGTTGCGCCGTAGATTGTCCCGCCCTTGAAGCCGCCGCCTGCCGCCCAGACTGTGAAGCCAAAGGGATTATGGTCGCGCCCATCGCCGCCCTGCACCATGGGGGTACGGCCAAACTCGCTTGCCCAGAGCACAATCGTGGAGTCTAGCATCCCGCGCGACTTGAGGTCTTTGAGGAGCCCTGCGATCGCCGTGTCCACCATGCGCGAGTTGTCTTCGTGGCCCTTCTTGAGGTTACCGTGCTGGTCCCACCTATCATGCCCGCAGCTCGGATGGGTGAGCTCCACAAAGCGAACCCCCCGCTCGACCATGCGCCGCGCCATGAGGCACTGGAAGCCAAAGGTTTTTGCGGGACCAAAGGCATGGTCGAGCCCGTAGAGCTTCTTGGTCGCCTCGGTCTCACCCGCCATGCCCGTGAGCTCAGGAACCGCGCTCTGCATACGAAAGGCCAGTTCGTAGTTCTGGATCGCGGCGTCTACCGCGACGCTGTTGCCCATGCTTCCCAGCACGCTCTTATCGAGGCGCTTGAGTAAGTTCAGCTTGCGCTTCTGCTCCGCCTCGGTCTTCTCCAGCGGGTTCAGATCGGCAACCGCACTGGGGCGTGGCAGAAAGATCGAGCCCTGGTAGGTCGGTGGCAGAAAGCCGGAGCCAAAGCAGTCGAGGCCACCGTTGGGGATAAGACCGCCATTAATCACCACATAGCCGGGAAGGTTCTTCGCTGCGCTCCCGAGGCCATAGGTCACCCACGCGCCCATGCTCGGGCGGCCCTGGGAGCCATTGCCCGTGTGCAGAAAGTAGTTCGCGTTGGTGTGCTCCGAGAAGTTAGAGGTCATGGAGCGCATGACGCACAGCTCGTCGGCGCACTTTGCCACTTCGGGGAAGAGCTCACTGATATCAATGCCGCCCTGCCCGTACTTCTTGAAGCTCCACGGCGATTTTAAGATATTGCCGTTGTTGTTAAACTGGGTTGCAGGAACCTCAAGCGGTAGTGGCTTACCATGGTCTTTTTCCAGGCGCGGCTTCGGGTCAAACGTGTCCATCTGGCTCGGGCCACCATCCATGTACAGAAAGATCACTGCCTTTGCCTTCGCCGGATGATCCAGGGGCCGCCCGCCGGTCTGGGCGTGCGCCTCCTCCGCAAAGAGCGCGGAGGCCGCCATGCCCCCAAAGCCCGTCGCCGCCGTCGCAAGCATCTCTCGTCGCGTCATAGTGTTTCTTCCTACTATCTCCATTGTAAATATGCGCCAATATCTATCATAAAGTCTTTGTCTTTAGAAAGAGCCGATCCCACTGCAAAGCCTATCAGTGCCACTCCCAACATGACCAACAGCCACCGAGGCACTCGGGCCAAGTGACTTTTTGGAGCGCTGTATCGTGGCCTGTCTTTCATCGTGGCTACTTAATGAAGATAAACTCCTTGACATTGAGCAGGACATGGCACAGATCAGCCCATACCTGCTTTTCTCCCCCGCTTGCGGGGGCCGGGGGGGCCACGAACTCCAGCGCATTTTTCAGTTCTTCGGTGCTGGCGGGTCGGCCAAAGGCGTTTTCATAGAGCCAGGTAATGCGCTGCTCGGGCGTGGCGTTGGGCTGCTCTTTCAGAAGGCGCGTGGCCCAGACCTCGGCTTGCTGGCGGACAAAGGCTCCGTTCATCAGAGCGAGGGCCTGCGCGGGGACATTGCTGACGCTGCGTCGCCCGATACAGGTGAACGGGGTTGGGAAGTCGAAGGACTGTAGCCAGGGCGAGAGGAAGTTGCGCCGCACAGAAAGATAGATACTGCGCCGTCCGTTGCCATCGAGCGGGCCTTGACCGGGGCGCCCGCGTCCCTCGGAGAACTCGGTGAGGTAGGTGTTGACTGGCGGGCCATAGAGCGTGCTGTCGAGGCGGCCGGAGAGCGCTAGTAGGCTATCACGGATGGCCTCGCCCTCTAGACGGCGGACGTTCATACGCCAGAGGAGCTTGTTGGTTGGGTCGGTTTTTATCGCGGTGGCGGTGGGCGCGACATCACTGCGCTGCTTGTAGGTGGCACTGGTGAGGATCAGCTTGTGCATCGCCTTGAGCGACCAGTTTTTCGCCACTAATTCACTGGCTAAGTAGTCGAGAAGCTCAGGGTGAGTGGGTTTCTCGCCCATATGCCCGAAGTCATCGGTGGTGGGGACGATTCCGCGCCCAAAGTGGTGGTGCCAGAGGCGGTTGACAATCACACGGGCCGTGAGCGGGTGCTGCGGGCTGGCGATGCGCTTGGCTAGTTCGAGCCGCCCGCTGCCCGTGACTCCCGAGACCGGAGTGCTCTCGGTGCCACAGAGCGCGAGCTGGAGGCGCGGCGCGGTCGGCCCGGCAGCTTTATGGTTGCCGCGTAGGAAGACTTTCTCATCCTCGCCATCGCCATCGGCCATCGCTAGGATGCGGGTGGGAGCGGGGAGGGCGCTGTCAATAGCCGCGATCTGGGTGCTGACATCGGCGAGGAGCTTTGTCTCTAACACTCCCTTGCGCAGGAGCATATCGAGCACCTCAAGAGCAGGCGCATCGCTTGTTGTGAGTGAGTTACTTGCCCAGTGGTCGAGAGTTGTACTGAGGTTCTGCTTCACCGGCTCCGCAACCAGCGGAATGGGATACGGGCTGTTTCCACCGGGCGGGACATTGCTGGCGCTGAGCACCGCACCCTCGCAGCGAATCCAGCCGTCGTGGCCCTTGTTGGTGTCACTTAAATTGCCATTGGAGAAGTTGTCGCGGGCGCTGTCGGTGAGCTCGACATAGGCGCGGCGGCCCTTGACCATGCGCAGGTTAATAGTGCGCCACTGCGGTTCGGGATTGTCAATCGTGTGCCCCAGAAAACCGTAGAGCGGGTCCCGGATGACTTGGAAGCTCTCGACAATGATGCGCAGTTTGCCCTTCTGACCGGCGACATTGACATGGATAAAGTCCTTGTCGATGGTGAATGTCGGGGAGCGCAGAGCGCCCTCTTGGCGTCGCCCACCGAGCGCGGAGTGCGCCATCGTCCGGGGGGCGAGCGCCAGCACGGGCTTCTGTGGATTGCCGGAGAGAATCAGCTCGCCGGGTTCGGCAAGCGTCTGCATGGCCGCGCCGCTGGGAGTCCACTGGGTCAGCAAAAAGTCACTCACGCCGCCGCTCTTACGATTGAGCCCTAGTAGCTCTGCCTTGAGCTTCTCTGCGGGAAGTGCGGCGAGACTGGCCTTCCAGCTCTCGCTCAGGGCGCGCTTGTCGATTCCCGCACGGATTTTAGCGATCTCTGCGGCGGGCTTGCCAAAAGTGGCGGGGCCGTCCGACGATGTCAGCTGGAACCGGGAGCTTCTGAGGACGCCGTAGAGGCCGTAGTAGTCTTTGGTGGGGATCGGGTCGAACTTGTGGTCGTGGCAGCGGGCGCAGGCCAGGGTCTGACCCAGCATCGCCTTTCCTATCACATCAATTTGATTGTCAATGCGGTCGGCCTGTTCTTGCTTAATATCAACCGGCGAGTGCTTGCCCTCACCCAGCCAGACAAACCCCGTGGCCGTGAGCGACTCATTGCGCCCCGTGACTTTATCGTAGCGCGGAGTGGGCAGTAAGTCCCCCGCGAGCTGCTCGGTGAGGAACTGATCGTAGGGAACATCGGCGTTGAGCGCACGAATCACATAGTCGCGGTACTGGAACGCCTCGGGGATATCAAAGTCAATCTCATGGCCCATGGACTCGGCGTAGCGCACCAGGTCCAGCCAGTGCCGCGCCCAGCGCTCGCCATAGGCGGGGGAGGCTAGCAAGCGATCTATCACTTTCTCGTAAGCACCAGGCGATTTGTCGGCCAGAAACGCGGCGATCTCGCCCGGAGTGGGCGGCAGGCCCGTCAGGTCAAGTGTCACACGCCGAATCAGCGTGCGCTTGTCGGCCTCGGGAGCCATCTTAATCCCCGATTTTTGCAGCTTGGCGAGCACGAAAGAGTCTATGCCGCTCTTATCCATTGGTGGCTCTAGCGGACGCCGGACTTGCTTATAGGCCCAGTGCTGACGGCGCTGCGCCAGATCAAAGCTTTCTTTTTTTGACCCCCCTGTCTTTGGGGGAGTGGGTGCTTTGGTGTTGGGCAGTGGCGCACCGCCCTTGACCCACTGCTCTAAAAGCGCGATCTCATCTGCCGGGAGCTTGCCGCTGGGAGGCATCAGGAGCGACGAACTGGTGTAGCTGACGGCTTTTAAGAGTGTCCCATTGGCTGGGAGAGCCGCCCCGCGTGCCCCGCCTTTTTTTAGCGAGGAGGCGTCGTCTAGGCGCAGGTTTCCCTGCTGGGCATCTGGCCCATGACAGGAGACGCACCGCGCAGTCAGGATCGGGCGAATGCGCTTCTCAAAGAACTCCGCATCCACAGGTTCCTGTGCCTCGCCTGGCATTAAACTCACTCCGAGTAAAAGTCCCACAAAAAGAACGCCCATTGTCCGCTTCATAGCTTCTATTGTAGCCCACAATGCGTCATAATAACCGTGAAATGCGAATGCAATGGGGAATTCTTAGCGGAGCAATCTTGCTCGCAACGGCGGCACTGGGGAACCAATCCCCTCGCTCACAATCAGCAGGGGAACTGGCTTTTGAGTCAAAAGTGCGCCCGCTGCTCTTAGCGAAGTGCATCACCTGCCACGGCGAGCACGCCCAGCAAGGCGGCGTTCGGCTCGATAAAGCGTTCGATGCGGCCACGGCGCAGCGTGTCTTAGCGGCGGTCCGCTACGACGGCAAGGTGAAGATGCCCCCGAGTGGCAAGCTTGGCCTCCCTGAGCAAGAGGCACTCGCTGCCTGGATAAAAGACGGCGCAAAGTGGCCAGTGGCCCCCCCCGCCCCCAAGAATGGGGGAGCCGGGGGGGCTTCCCACTGGTCGTTCCAGCCGGTGAAGCGTGCTGCCGTGCCCCGAGTGCAGAACCCAGTGCTGCGGGACGAGTGGGTGAAGAATCCGATTGATACCTTTGTGCTGGCGCGGCTGGAGAAGAAGAAGCTCTTGCCAAGCCCTCCGGCAAGCCGCCGTGAGCTGATCCGCCGCGTCACCTACGATCTAATAGGCCTGCCGCCGACACCTGGGGAAGTGGCGGCGTTTGAGCGCGACCCCGACCCGAAGGCGTATGAGAAACTTGTTGAGAAGCTACTGGCAAGCCCGCACTACGGCGAGAAGTGGGGGCGGCAGTGGCTCGATATTGTGCGCTACGCTGAGACGAACTCCTACGAGCGTGACAACCCCAAGCCCAACCCGTTCCGCTACCGAGACTACGTCATCAAGAGCTTCAATGCTGACAAGCCCTACAATAGATTCCTCACCGAGCAACTCGCGGGCGATGAGCTTCCCGATGCCACCAACGAGACCCAGATCGCCACAGGGTTCTATCGCCTCGGGGTCTGGGACGATGAGCCCGTAGACGCAGAGCAGTCGCGCTACGACAGCATAGATGACATGGTCACGACGGTGGGGCAGGCGTTTCTGGGGCTGACGCTGGACTGCGCCCGTTGCCACGATCATAAAATAGACCCAATCCCCACCAAAGACTACTACCAGTTTGTCGCGATCTTCCAGAACATCAATTATTTTAAGAATGGCGGCACCACCGACGAGAAGCTGCTTTTTGAGAGCGAGGCGGAAAAAGCCGACTACGAGAAGCGTGTTAAAGAGCATGCCGAGCAGGTTGCTGCCAAGAAAGCCCGCATCGCGGCGCTTCAACAGGAGTTTTTGCAGAAGCGCGATGCGCTACTCAAGCCTGGCGATCTCGCCGACCTCGCTTGGAAGTACTACGAAGGCAGTTTTGGCGCACTCCCGGATTTTGACAAGCTCACTCCCACGGCGTCAGGGACAACTACCACCCTCGATCTCTCCGTAAAGCAGCGCGATGCCAGCTTCGCCCAGCTCTGGATGGGGAGCCTCAACGCGCCCACCGCTGGGGAGTACACGCTCTGGCTGGACTCCGACGATGGCTCGCGGGTTTTTGTCAACGGTCAGAAGCTGATTGACTACGACGGCTCCCATGGCGAGGGCAAGGAGAAGCGGGCAAAAATTACGCTCCCCGCCGGAAAAGTAGCGCTTCGTGTGGAGTACTTTCAGAGTGCTTCCTCGCCGCTCGGGCTGAATGTGGCCTGGGCCGGGCCGGGGTTTGGTCGCCGCCCGCTCTCGCCCGCCAAGAACACGGGAGCACTGGGCATTCCCGTCCAGCTTGCCGCCTACAAAGGCCAGCTTGACCAGAACCTCGCGGCGGAGCAGGCCAAGCTTACCAAGGAAGTAGAGGAGCTGGAGAAGGCCGAAGTCGCGGTCAGTAAGATACTCGTCGTCACGGAGAAAGGTCCCAAGTCCGCCGATACGTTTATCCTCAAGCGCGGCAGTCGCGAGACCCCCGGCGATAAAGTTGAGCCCGGTTTTCCGCAGTGCATCGGGGGAGGGATCGCCAACCCGACGCCGCTTCCCCGCTCCGTCGGTCGTCGTACCGCGCTGGCGAACTGGATCACTGACCCCAAGAACCCGCTCCCGGCCCGCGTGATGGTCAACCGGCTCTGGCAGGGGCACTTCGGGCGCGGGATTGTCCGCACTCCCAACGACTACGGCCTGCAAGGCGCGGCCCCGACCCACCCTGAGCTGCTCGACTGGCTGGCATCGGAGTTTGTGGCTAAGGGCTGGAGGATGAAGGCAATCCACCGCCTGATCCTGCTCTCCAGCACCTACCAGATGTCCTCGCGCAGCACCCCCAAATCCCTCAAGGCCGACCCCGAGAATGAGCTCTTCTGGCGCTTCGACATGCGCCGCCTGACCGCCGAAGAAGTCCGTGACTCGGTGCTCGCCGTCTGTGGGAACCTGAATCTGGCGCAGTTTGGGCCGTCGGTCTACCCCGATATCCAGAAAGAGGTGCTGGCGGGGCAGTCGATCCCCGGTAAGGACTGGTACCCGGATCGCATGAGCCCACAGGACAAGAACCGCCGCAGCATCTATATCTTCGCCAAGCGCTCGCTGCTCTATCCCATGCTAGAGAGCTTCGACGCCGCCGAGACCGATCGGACCAGCCCGGCCCGCTTCGCCACCGTCCAGCCGACCCAGGCGCTGGCGATGCTCAACTCGACGCTCATGAACCAGCAGGCCCAAGTCCTTGCGGATCGTGTCAAGAAAGACGCCACCGACCGCCCCGTTCCGTTCATCAAGCGTGCCTTCAGTCTCATCACCCAGCGCGAACCCACCCAAGCCGAGCTCGCCCGGTGTACAAGGCTACTCGACAACCTGCGCTTCAAAGGAGCCACCGAGCAGCAAGCCCAGACCTACCTGTGCCTGTCTCTGCTGAATCTTAGCGAGTTTATGTATCTAGACTGAGCCTGGTGGGGGCGGGTGGATAGACTGAGGAAAAAAATCTGAAATAAACGTGGAGACATGGCTGTCTCATAATGGAGAAAATGGCGTACACTAACGGGAAGTGAGTTCATAGTGTCATGAAACTTCAAAAGAGACAACGGAAGCTCTCGGGGCGGCTGGCATCCGGCGCGGTCCTCACCCTCGGACTGGGGGCTCTCTCGGCAGCGATGCCACAAAGTAAGCCTTCGGTGCCTGCGACAAGCGTACAGGCGTTTCTCAAAGCCAACTGTATTGCTTGTCACAATCCCAGCCTCAAAGAGGGCAAGCTCGACCTGACGGCGCTTCCATTGCGCCTCGATGATCCCAAGATTTTTGCGACGTGGGTGAAAGTCCACGACCGTGTGCAGTTGGGGGAGATGCCTCCGCCAGCCGCTACCCTGCCCAAACCTGCGGCACGTGCGGCATTTCTAAAAAACCTTGCCGCTCCGATGCAAGCCGTGGAGGCCGCTCGGGTGAAGCGCGAGGGGCGTGCGGTCTGGCGGCGCATGAACCGCTACGAGTACGAGAACACCGTGCGAGACTTACTAGGCGCACCGTGGCTCCAGCTCAAGTTCATCCTCCCCGAGGACGGTGTCTCGGCCCGCTTCAACAAAGTCGGCACGGCACTGGATGTCTCCCATGTCCAGATGAGCCGCTACCTGGATGCCGCCAATGTAGCGCTTAAGGAGGTGCTGGCGCAGGGAGTCGCACGCCCCGAGACCACCACGCGGCGCTACTACGCACGGGAGCAGCGCTCTTTTGCCGGGCTGGTGGAGGCGGGGTTTGCCTACTCCGATGCCACGGCGCGGGCTACCTTCCCGATCCTGGGAGAGGCGGCAGACCTTCCCGTGCTGGAGAAAAAAGGCCCGATGACGGTCGGGGAGAAAGACCCAGATAAGCGTGAGCGAGAGGCACTTGGGGTGGTCGCCAGTGCCTACGAGCCGATTCAGCCCGAGTTCGACCGCTTCCACGCGCCCGTCTCGGGCCGCTACCGGCTCCGGCTCCGTGCCTACTCGTTCTGGTCCGGCGCAGACAACGAGAAGCAGTGGTGGCGAGCCAGCCGCACCAAGATCTCGCGGGGGCGAACCCAGGAGCCGGTGACGCTCTACGCGACCTCGCATCCCCAGCAGCAGCGCCGCCTGGGCACGGTGGACACAGGCCCCGACCCGGCAGTGCGAGAGCTGGATGTCCAGCTCCTCAAAGGCGAGTCTATCCTGCCCGATGCCGCTCGCCTCTTTCGATCCCGTCCGCCTGCGGATGACCCTAAGCGCAAGATAACGACGGGCTGGCATACCCCGCTGGCGACCAAGGAGGGCCAGCCAGGCGTTGCCTTCCAGTGGCTGGAGGTCGAAGGCCCGCTCTACGACACCTGGCCGATAGCGGGCGTGCGTCTGCTGTGCGGTGACCTGCCCGTCAAGGCCGTGGGTGGTGGGCAGCTTGAGATCATCCCCAAAGACCCCGAGAAAGATGGCGCACGGCTCCTCCGCGGGTTTCTCCCGCGTGCTCTGCGCCGCCCTGTACAGCCAACCGACGTGCTACCCTATGAGAAACTCTTCCAGAGCGCCCGTCGCTCCGGGGCGAGCTTTACCGAGGCGCTCCTCGCCGCCTACTCAGGGATTCTCTGCTCCCCCGACTTTATCACCCTGGAAGAGAAGCCCGGCCCCCTCAGCGACTTTGCACTAGCGACCCGGCTCTCCTACTTCCTCTGGAACACGGAGCCAGACGAAACACTCCGGTCGCTGGCAACGCAGGGAAGGCTCAAAGATCCCAAGGTGCTCGCCGCGCAGACAGAGCGCCTGCTCGCCGACCCGCGCTCCCGCCGGTTTGTCGAGGCGTTTCTGGACTACTGGCTCGACCTGCGTAAGACGGCAGATGTCTCACCCGATGAGACACTCTATGCGGACTACTACCTCGATGACTACCTGGTAGAGTCTGCGGTGGAGGAGACACAGGCGTTCTTCCGCGAGCTCCTCCATAAGAACCTGCCCGCGCGCAATATTGTCTCATCGGACTTTGTGACGGTCAACGACCGCCTCGCGACACTCTACAACCTCCCCAATGTTCAGGGAGCCACCATCCGCCGCGTCCCGCTGCCCAAAGACTCCGTCCGTGGGGGGCTGCTCACTCAGGCGAGCGTCTTGAAAGTGACCGCCAATGGCACCACGACATCCCCCGTTCTCCGGGGTGTCTGGATCAACGAGCGCATCTTGGGGCTGACCGTGCCGCCGCCACCTGCCTCCGTTCCCGCGGTCGAGCCCGATATCCGAGGGGCCACCACGATTCGGGAGCTCCTGGCCAAGCACCGGACGCAGCCCGAGTGCCGCTCGTGCCACACCAAGATCGACCCGGCGGGCTTCGCGCTCGAGAGCTTTGATGTCTTTGGAGGCTGGCGTGACCGCTACCGCGGAATAGGAGAGAAAGACGGAAAGGTGGAGCTGGGCTTCGGTAAGAACGGCCAGCCCTTCTACTTCCATGCCGCACAGCCCGTGGACTCCTCGGGCACCCTCCCCGATGGTCGGCGATTTGCCGATATTCGAGAGATGAAGCGCCTCCTTGGTCGCGACGAGCGTGGAATTGCGCGCAATCTCGCGCGGCAGCTCGTGACCTACGCCACCGGCGCTCCCGTTCAGTTTGGCGATCAGGCGCAGCTTGAGGCGATCCTGAGCCGCGCTCAGCCCAGCGGCTACGGAGTGAAGTCTCTTCTCCATCAGGTGATCGCCAGCGACCTCTTCAGGAACAAATAAGACTATGAAAACTGTTCATATCCTCACACGACAAGCCCTCTCACGGCGCCACTTTCTACGCGGAGCCGGTGTCCTGCTGGGGCTGCCCCTCCTCGATGCCATGGAGCCCGCCTTCGCCCGCACGGACTCCCAGAAAGCGATCCCACGCCGCTTCTTTGGCATCTGCAACAACCTGGGAGTGCTCCCCGACAAGTTCTTCCCAGCAGTAGACCAAGCAGGACGTGGCTATACTTTCTCGCCCTATCTGGAGCACCTGAAAAACTTCCGCGACGACTTCACAGTCATGAGTGGTGTCTGGCATCCGGATGTGGACGGTGGCCACCCGGCGGACATCTGCTTTCTCACCGCCGCGCCGCACCCATCGAGCGGGGGCTTCCGCAATACCATCTCGTTGGATCAGTATGTCGCGGAGCGCATCGGCAACTTGACACGGTTTCCGTCGCTGACCCTGGGAGTCAATGGCTCGCGGAGCCTCTCGTGTACCGCCAACGGCGTGCTGATCCCCACGGAGAACCGCCCCTCTGAAGTGTTTAAGAAGCTCTTTCTAGGCGGCTCACCCGACGAAGTGCAGGCGCAGGCGCGGAGCCTGGCGTTGGGGCGCAGCATCATGGACACGGTCGCGGAGCAGACCAGCAAGCTCAGCCGTCAGGTCGGTGCAAGAGACCGGGAGCGGCTTGATCAGTACTTCTCCGGCGTGCGCGACCTGGAGCAGCGCCTGGTGCAGGCCGCAGAGTGGGAGAAAAAGCCCCGCCCGGTGGTGAGTGTCGCGCAGCCGGTGGACCTCAGGGACCCGCGTGAGTACATGCAGAAGACCCGCCTGATGTACCAGATAGCGCAGCTTGCCTTTGCCACCGACTCCACCCGCAACATCACCCTCATGCTCGACTCGGTTAACTCGCCCGCCATCACGGTGGAGGGCAAGGCAGTCTCCGATGGCTACCACAACCTCTCACACCACGGCAAGAGCTCGACCAAGATGGGGGAGCTGGAGCGCATCGACCGCGAGCACATGAAGCTCCTGGCGGGGCT
>NZ_JANNYP010000109.1:0-2835 GCF_031410135.1 Armatimonas sp.
GGCTATGGGTTTTATCACGTTGATAACTCCTTCATTTGAAGGCGTAACCAACATCGCTGACATTCCTGATTATGTCCACGAAGCATAATCAAGAAACGCTCCACCAAATCATCCTCGATACCCGCATGAACACCACAAGATTCGCGAACCAAACCAGATTGACGCTGACGCCACTTGGTGTTCCAGCCTTCCGAATGGCTAGTTTCTCTACTACCCTTCTCGCTAGGATGGTGTTGCCAAGAAGGAAAGAAACGCTCATAAGCACCCCATTTGTCCGTGTAAACGGGCTTGTCACGATAGTCCGCAGGCACATCACCCCACAGAATTGGGAGCATCGAATCTGTCCTATCCCCAAAAACGAACCCCAAGACTTGGCCAACCAAACGGGAAACGGCTATCCAAACCCAAAACGAGGGAGTCACTTGGATACAAATCTCGTCAATCTCGATGGCATCTCCCTCAGGAGCAGGCACCAAGGCGATCTTACCTTGGCAAATTTGCTCTTCTACGTCAGCAGCGTTTTTTTTCGAATCTGCCGGATTGTCAAGCGCGAGACCTTCAGTGCTCTTGCGATTCCCCGCTGGGAGATCCTTTCCTGGAGGCAGGCAACAATATCTGCTTCTTTCTGGGGTGTCACCGCTCGACTCTTGGGGTTGAGGGTAAAGGTCTTGGTGCAGGCATGACATCGGCATCGTGCACTACCGCTGCCGTTACTTCCGAACTTGATGCAGTCCGGGCTTTGGCAGTAGGGGCAAGTAATTACAATCATGAAACCATTATACAAACAACGCGAGAAAACCCATAGCCCACTATGTTACAATTGGAGCCATGCAAAAAACGGTCAAGATATTTCTCTTTGCAGGGCAGTCCAATATGGTGGGCAGCGATGCCCACCCGGAGCGGATAGACGACTTCCCGCTCTTCAAAGGAGCCGGTGCGCCGCAGCCCGATGTTCGCTACGCGTTTCTTCCCGAGGGAGGCAAGGTGGGTTTTCAGGGCTGGGAACCGCTGCGCCCCCTCCAGGCATTTGGGCCCGAGCTGACGTTCGCGCACCTTCTGAAAAAGTACGATAGCTCCCCGATTGCCATTATCAAGTCCGCAATCGGCGGCACCACGGCCGCCTACGACTGGAACCCCGATGCACCCGAGAGCGGCCAGAAGCTCTACCCGCGCACGCTTCAGCTCATTCGTGATGCCCTAAGCTCCCTCGATAAACAAGGCATTCGCTACCAGTTCGAGGCCGTGGTCTGGCACCAGGGCGAGAACGACATGCTGGATCGCAAGGTCAACACCGCCTACGCCACCAACCTACGTGCGATTGTCCAGCGCCTGCGCGCCGACCTGCAGCTCCCCAAGCTCAAGTGGTTTCTGGGCGAGGTGAGCGAGAAGGGCATCTGGGGCATGGACAACCGCGCCAACTTGGCCGTCTTACGCCAGCAGCAAGACCAGCTCCTCGCCTCCGATCCCCTGCTGCGCTGGGTGCCAACGTCGCACCTCGCCTTCGACGTGATGGGCAGCGGCCAGCCGCACTACCACTTCGGGACGCAGGGCCAGCTCCAGCTAGGGGAGGCGTTTGGCACCGCGTACTTGAGTGAGATCGGCAAGCTCCCCAAGCCCAAAGAGCGTAAGTTCGCGAAGGGCCTGCCCATTCCCAAGAAAGGCCGCGTTCGTCTGTTCGTACTCGCGGGCCAGCGCAACATGGAGGGCGAGGACGCGTTTGTGAGCGAGCTGCCCGCTGCGCTCGCACAGCCCCAGAGCGATATTCTCTTTCGCTACGCGCTGAGCGGTGGATTCCAGAGTTCTAGAAACTGGGAACCCCTCGGACCGGTGAGCGTCCTAGGCAACTTCGGCCCAGAGCTGAGCCTCGGGGCGCAGCTCCGAAAAACGCTACCCACCAGCGAGGGCGTCGCGCTCCTCAAGTTCACCCACAGCGGAGCGCAGGGGCCGGACTGGTTGCCGCAGGGCTCGCCGGAGAGCCGCCGCAATCTCTATCCCAAGCTCCTCGCCTTCCTGCGCGATGCCGCCGCCGACCTCACGCGGCAGGGCTACGAGCCGACGTGGGAGGGGATTTTCTGGCACCCCGGCGAGAATGACACCTACTTTGCGTCCTACCTGAAAAACTACGCGGGCTGGATGAAAAGCCTCATGGCTCAGGTGCGGCAGGACTTGGAACAGCCCGTGCTCCCCTGGTTTGTCTCCGAGCAACACCCGAAGGCGATCTGGAAGAACATGTCGGCACTGAACGCGGATCTCAGAGCACTGGCCGAGACAGACAAACAGCTTGTGATCGTCAAGACCGAGCACTTCCCCCACCAGCGCGTGCACTTCGGCACCCAGGGAACGCTTCTGTTGGGAGACGCTCTGGCCCAAGCCTACAAAGATAAAATCCGCTGATGAGTAACTTTGACCAGAAAATCCAGGAAGATATCACTCGCTTTGGGTGTGCAGTTATTCATATTTCCGAAGAAGATGACCTGCCGCCTTTTTCGTTCTCAGTAGGCATCACCAAAACCGCCGCTGCTCCTGAGTTAATTGTGATCGGGCTGCAGCAAGAGCTGGCGCACGTACTCATCAATGATTTCCACGAGCGTGTCGGGGCAGGTGAAAGCTTTCGGGTGGGAGAGCGCTACTCAGGCTTTCTGGAAGAATTCGATGTTGCCCTGGAGCGAGTGGCGGAGTCCTTTTACGACGAGTACCTAGGCTACAATCTCGGGTTCTATAAGGGGCCGAATTTTGAGGCACTTCAGCTGATCTATCCCAACACAGAAGGCATCTGGCCGTGGCAGCCTGAGGCCGACGCGTGCTATCGTGCACGTCAGCCCTTACTTCAGGAGG
>NZ_JANNYP010000110.1:0-4069 GCF_031410135.1 Armatimonas sp.
GGGCTTCCACGAAGACCTCTGTAAGATGGATCTTCGCGATGGACGAACCGGTGAGCAGTTCAACATGGCCGTGACCGTGGGCAATATCTACATGCTCAAGCTCTCGCACCTTGTGGACGACAAGATCCATGCTCGGTCAACCGGCCCCTACAGCCTCGTGACCCAGCAGCCCCTCGGAGGGAAAGCTCAGTTCGGTGGACAGCGCTTCGGCGAGATGGAAGTTTGGGCTCTGGAGGCGTATGGCGCAGCCTACACGCTTCAGGAGATCCTGACCATCAAGTCCGACGATGTCTTAGGCCGCGTGAAAACCTACGAGTCTATCGTCAAGGGTGAGCCCATGCTGGAGCCTGGTGTGCCGGAGTCGTTCAAGATTCTGGTCAACGAGCTACAGAGCCTTGCCTTGAAGGTAACCGTCGAGGACGTTGCCGGTGCTGAGATTGATCTGAAGGACAAGGATGAGGACTTCCTGGATGATGAAGCCAGCCGCCGCCGTGCGCAGATTCGTCGTCAGCAGGAATCAGAAGACTCGTTGCTTCTGAACTAGTTTGTTTTTCTAAGAGTTGGTTTGGCCCTGTGTGGTTTCTAAAAGCACACAGGGCACTGCCTTGTTTCCGAAAGGGAAAAAATGGCCGACGCTAGTACATTTGATAAAATTCGTATCGGGATCGCTTCTCCCGATCAGATCCGCACCTGGTCTTATGGTGAAGTTAAGAAACCTGAGACCATCAACTACAGGACGTTTAAGCCCGAGCGTGACGGACTTTTCTGTGAGAAGATCTTCGGCCCTACTAAGGACTGGGAGTGTCACTGTGGGCGCTACAAGAAAGTCAAGTTCAAAGGGGTTGTCTGTGACCGCTGTGGGGTTGAGGTTACTCGCTCCAAAGTCCGCCGCGAGCGCATGGGGCACATCGAGCTTGCCTCACCCGTCTGCCATATCTGGTACTTGAAAGGCGTGCCGTCGCCGCTGGCGCTGCTTCTGGACATGACACCGCGTCCGCTGGAGAAAGTCCTGTACTTCGCCAGCTATATCGTCACGGATATTGACAAGTCGCGCATCCTGACAGGGATGGAGCAGTTCAAGCAGGCTGTCGAACAAGAGATCCAGCAGATCGAGGACGACCGCGATGTGGCTATTGTCGAGTGGCGCGAGGAGATCGCCCGCGAGATCGCCATGGGCCGCCCGGTCAATCCTGAAGCGATGTACAACGAGGATGGCGAAGAGCTAGAAGTTGAGCGCGTCGCCTACACCGAGGAAGAGATCGCCGATAAGTACAAGTACCTGGAAGATCGCATTGCGCAGGAGAAGAAAGACGCCGAAGAGCAGGCGCTGATCCTCCGTGCGAGCCTGGAGAACCTACCCAAGGTCGAGAAGAAGATGCTGGTGGCCGAGGACGACTGGCGTGCGATTGAGCGCCTCGTCGAAGTGGTCAGCCGTCGCATAGACGAGAGCCTCGAAGACATCATTCAGGCGGGTCTCGGCGGAGCGGCGATTAAGAAGCTTCTCATGGAGATCGAGCTGGAGCCGCTTCAACGCTCACTTCGCAAAGAGATCGAGGAGACGACGAGTCCTCCTAAGAAGCTCCGTGCGATTAAGCGCATCGAGGTCGTCAATGCCTTTATTGACTCCAAGAGCCGCCCCGAGTGGATGATCCTAGATGCTGTTCCGGTGATCTCGCCTGAGCTTCGCCCGATGGTGCAGCTCGATGGAGGTCGTTTTGCGACCTCGGATCTCAACGATCTCTACCGGCGCATCATCAACCGCAACAACCGTCTGAAAAAGATTCAGGAGATTCGCGCTCCTGAGAGCATTGTTAACCATGAGAAGCGGCTTCTTCAAGAGGCCGTGGATGCGCTGATTGACAACGGTCGTCGAACGCGCCCGGTGACGGGAAGCAATGGCCGTGCGCTGAAATCGCTCTCGGACATGCTCAAGGGCAAAGAGGGCCGGTTCCGCAAGAACCTGCTCGGCAAGCGCGTGGACTACTCCGGTCGCTCCGTGATCGTGGTTGGTCCGGACTTGCATCTCCATGAGTGTGGTCTGCCCAAAGAGATGGCTCTGGAGCTCTTCAAGCCGTTTGTGATGAAGACTCTCGTGGAGCGTGGCTTCACCAGCAACATCAAGACCGCCAAGCGCATGATCGAGCGCATGCGGCCTGAGGTCTGGGATGCGCTAGAGGAAGTCATTAAGGAGCATCCCGTGATGCTCAACCGTGCTCCCACCCTCCACCGCCTCGGGATTCAGGCGTTTGAGCCTAAGCTCGTGGATGGCAAAGCGATTCAGCTGCACCCGCTGGTCTGTAAGGCCTTCAACGCGGACTTTGACGGTGACCAGATGGCGGTTCATATCCCGCTGTCGTCGTCGGCTCAGGCGGAAGCGCGCATCCTGATGCTCTCGACCCACAACCTGTTCTCGCCTGCCGATGGCTCGCCCATCGTCTCGCCACAGCAGGACATCGTTCTGGGAGCCTTCTTCCTGACGATGGACAAGCAGACCGACACGCTTCCCAGCAGTGACATGCAGGAGCATATCGGTCGCGTGGTGGCGGTTCGCGATCTTGTGGACAAGAGCACCGGTGAGGTTCTGGTCAAGGCGGGGCGCTACTTTAGCGCAGACACGGCCAAGGCAATCGAGGCAGCACCAGATAACTTCGCTCCGATGATGCTTGGTGCAAAGCACTCTCCGTTCTCCGACCCGATGGATGCGATTCAGGCTTACGACAATGGGCTGCTAGATCTGCACGACTACATCGCGGTTCGTCTGCGACCGGGTGAGGGACTCTCTGCGATCACCGTCGGTAGGCTGATCTTCAACGAGATCGTGCCTGATAAAGTACGCTTCGTCAATGCAGCGCTGGACAAAAAGACGATCACGGCAACCATTGCCTCGGTCTACCAGCACTGTGGCCATGAGCGCACCATCCAGTTCCTGGATGATCTTAAGGCGATAGGCTTTAAGTGGGCCACTAAGGGAGGCATCTCGTTCTCTCTGACGGACATGAAGTCGCCTCCGAGCCGCGCAGCACTGCTGAAGCGGACGGAAGACGATGTCATGAAGGCCAATGCCCAGTACCGACGTGGGGTGATCTCGGCAGCAGAGCGCAAGCAAAAGGTTCTGACTCTTTGGACCGACGCGACGACCCTGATTGGTGATGAGATTGTGAAGGCCATTGAGCCGTTCAACCCAATCTCGATCATCACCACCAGTGGTGCTCGTGGTTCTAAGAAGCAGATCTCGCAGCTCTCCGGAATGCGCGGCCTTATGGCTGACCCGTTTGGGAACATCATTGACACGCTTCCGGTGAAGTCGAACTTCCATGAAGGGCTGACGGTTCTGGAGTACTTCGTGACAACCCACGGAGCCCGCAAGGGACTCGCTGACACGGCGCTACGAACCGCAGACGCCGGGTATCTCACCCGTCGCCTCGTGGATGTCGCTCAGGACGTGATCATCCGTGAGATTGAGTGTGGCACGGAAAATGGGATCTTTGTTGGGGAAGTGCGCGACGGTAACGATGTGATCGAGATGCTCCATGAGCGCCTGCTGGGTCGCACGTCACTTGAAGACATTGATCACCCTGAGACCGGTGAGCGCCTCATCAGTAAGAACGAGATCTTTACGGCGGCTGTGTCCAAGCTCGTGGCGGATAGTGGCGTAAAGCGTGTCGGGCTGCGCTCGGTTCTTACCTGTGAGTCTCGTCAGGGAGTCTGTGCGACCTGTTACGGCAAGGACCTGGCAATTGGTAAGCTGGTGGAGATCGGGGTTGCGGTGGGAATCATCGCCGCTCAGTCCATTGGTGAGCCTGGAACGCAGCTGACGATGCGAACGTTCCACACGGGAGGTGTTGCGACCGCGCACTCTCTGACGGGAGTTGCGGGAACCAAGCGCCAGCGCACCCAGAACCTTCAGATGCTCTTCCAGGATCAGCAGAGTGGTCATATCTCTCTGGGAACCGAAGAGGGCAGCGAGCGCGAAAAAGCACGTCAGGTGCAAGCGCTCCTGAAAGTGGCGGAAGAGCAGGTCGGCGGACTTCTTCGCGTCGTCGAGCTCTTCGAGGCGCGAAAGCCTAAG
>NZ_JANNYP010000111.1:0-4146 GCF_031410135.1 Armatimonas sp.
CTCAAGGCCGGTGCAACGGCCCACGGGGTCTTTACCAAGCGCCCCGAGGCTCTGACCAACGACTTCTTCGTCAACCTGCTGGACCTAGGCACCTCCTGGAAGCCGACCTCGGATGCCAAGCAGACCTTTGAGGGCGTTGATCGCAAGACCGGCGCTGTCAAGTGGGCCGGCACCCGTGTCGACCTGATCTTCGGCTCCAACTCCGAGCTGCGGGCCATCGGCGAGGTGTATGCCTGTGACGACGCGCAAGAGAAGTTCGTCAAGGACTTCGTGAGCGCGTGGGACAAGGTCATGAACCTCGACCGCTTCGACATCGCCTAGATCCCGCCCGTTGGAGGGGCGGGACTGGAGAGCCTTTGGCTACAAAGGCCGTGCCGGCCATCCCGAGTTGATTCGGGATCATGGGCGGTACGCCCTTTGTAGCTTTAGCTCTCCAGCCATGCCGTTCCAATCGGCGTGGTCTCCAATCGGCGTGGTCGCTGCGAGTATAATTGCCGCATGGAACTATTTGAGAAGCCCCGTGGTGTCGAGACGCGCTGGGCGAGTTTTGAGAACCCGACGGCGGGGCGTGGTGCCGGGGGACAGGAGAACGACGGCGCAAAAGGCCACGCCTTCGACTCTTTGGAGCCCGGCGAGACCCAGACACTTCTGGACGTGACGGGCAGCGGGACGATCACGCGAATCTGGATGACCGTCTCGGATCGCAGCCCCGAGATGCTGCGGGCCATTCGGCTAGAGATGTTCTGGGACGGCGCAGAGACGCCTGCCGTTTCGGTGCCTTTGGGAGACTTCTTTGGTATAGGACTGGGGCGCATGGTAGCGTTCGAGTGTGCTCTCTTCTCCAGCCCTGAGGGGCGTAGCTTTAACGCCTTTGTGCCGATGCCGTTTCGAAGCGCCGCGCGGGTGACAATCACCAACACATCCGAGACGCGCCTCTCGCATCTGTTCTACGACATTGATCTACTGCTTGGCGTAACCCACACGGCGGAGATGCTCTACTTCCACGCACAGTTTCGTCAGGAGTCGCCCAATGTACTTGGAGAGGGCTTTGTGATTCTCCCTAAAGTGACAGGCAGTGGACGCTTTCTTGGCTGCAACATCGGGTTGTGCGCCGACGAGCGCTACGAGGGGGCGTGGTGGGGCGAGGGTGAGGTCAAGGTCTGGATCGGGGACGAGCGCTTTCCAACTCTCTGTGGTACCGGCACCGAGGACTACATCGGCACGGGCTGGGGACAGGGTGCCTACGCCCAGCGCACACAGGGCTGCCCCATCGCCGACAGTACCAACCGCCAGTGGGCTTTCTACCGCTACCACTTAGACGATCCCATCTACTTTGATGGAAGCTGTCAAGTCGCGATCCAGACCATTGGCGGGACGGACAAGGCAAGCGTAATGGGGCTCCAGGAGAAAAAAGTCCCCTTGATACCCGTGAGTATTGACACCGGCCAGCCGAGTGGGTTTCTGAAGCTAAAGGAGCTCGCTCAGCCCGTTGTGCTTGCCGACCAGCCCGACGGCTGGTGTAACTTCTGGCGACAAGACGACTGGTCCGCCACCGCCTACTTCTATCTGGAGAGACCGACGTAAGCCAGAGCCCGTGAGAGAGTCGGGAGAAGCTGACTAGCCTCCGCGGTTTCCAGGCGCTGAAGAAGCTGACACGCGATCTCGTTGTGGGGGTGCTCCGACAGCAGTGCACGTAGTAGTCCGGATTCCTGAGGGGATAGAAGTAGGCAAAGAGTCGGATTTTTTGTCTCATTCATGGTTTTGTGTCCCTAAAAGTAAAAAAATGCGGCGGGATAAAAGCTAGCCAAGCCCCCGCCGCATGTGATCACTACTCTCCTCAATATTGAAGACGTCGCTAAATTCACCGAACGAATGCAGTATCTCATCCAAGGTGTTACCAGAGGCGTTACCAGCGAGGCAGGATTTTTGTTACCAATGCCGAACCTATCCGCGAATGGACTTGACCTTGCGGCTCTTTGGGGGGATGGAGCTACTTGCCAACGGCGATTCCCTCCCGCCAGGTCCACGCCACCTAGCAGGCGAGCGGCTCCTGGCACTTCTGGCGCTTCATGGCCCACAGTCCCGTGCCCGACTCGCCGCCACTCTCTGGCCCGAGGTCACAGAGTCGCAGGGGCGCTTCTACCTCCGCCGTACTCTGATGGAGGTGCGCCTGCGCTTAGGTGAGGCAGCGGGAGCACTTGTCGAGACCTCAGGCACTTCGGGAGTCCTGACACTACAGCTCCCCGTCGTCGCCTGTGATCTCTGGGCTTTTGATCAGGCACTTCAAGACTGCGACGATGCCAGAGCGGTCGCGCTCTACCGGGGGACGCTTCTGCCAGACTGGGACGCTGACTGGATTCAGACCGAGCGCATGCAGCGTGAGCAAGAGTTTTTAGGGGCTCTGGAGCGCCTCGCCCGCTTAGCCGAAACATCTCAGGAAGCCATTATCACGCTCAAACGGCTCACCACACTCGATCCTGCCCGTGAGTCCGCCTGGTGTGCGCTAATGGAAGCACAAGCAAAGCGCGGGAATCCTGCCGCGCTGATGCAGACCTACCGTGCGCTACGGCTCTGGCTCAGCGAGAATCTACGAACCGTCCCCGCTCCGGAAACCACAGCCCTTTATGAGCGGCTTCTCGCAGAGGCTCGCCACTCCCCCACCCCGAAAGTTGCCTTCCCCAAGCGGAGCCGCCTGCCCCTCGCCCCCACCGCACTCGTGGGACGTCAGGCCGCGCTAGAGCAGCTTCGGGCTCGCCTAGGGGAGACGCGTCTTCTCACCCTCGTGGGGATCGGTGGCGTCGGTAAGACCCGCCTCGCCCTCGCCACCCTGGAGAGCCTCCAAGACGACCCACGTTTTTCGGATGGCATCGCGTGGGTAGATCTGGCCGCTCTGAGTGACCCCAGCCTTGTGCGAGCCCGTATTGCCACCGCGCTAGAGCTCTCGGAGACGGCAGATCTGGCCACGCTCCTTGCCAACCGAAAGCTCTTGCTTGCGCTGGACAACTGCGAGCATCTGCTGGATGCCATCGCAGACGAAGTAGATGCCCTTCTAACGGCCTGTCCCTCGCTCTTCTTTCTTACTACCAGCCGCGAGCCACTCGGGCTCTCTAGTGAGACCATCTGGCGTGTTTCTGCACTGGCAGAAGACGAGTCGTTTCAGCTTTTCCAGGCCCGTGCCCAGAAAGCTCTTCCTGGCTGGCAGCTCACGGAGCAAAATCGCCCTCTGGTGCGCCAGCTCTGCCAGCGCTTAGACGATCTGCCCTTTGCGATTGAGCTTGCGGCGGCGCGCCTCGGGTCGCTTCCCCTCTCGGAGCTGGTGCGCCGTCTGGATGCACGCTTTGATCTGCTCACAGGAGGGAGTCGCACGGTATTACGCCGCCAGCAGACCCTACGCGCCGCGATGGACTGGAGCTGGGAGCTTCTCACGGGGGACGAGCAGACGGCGCTGCGCCAGCTTGCCATCTTCATTAGTCCCTTTCCCTTAGAGACAGGGGAAGTCGCCTGCCCTGATGGCCTGACTCAGCTTCCCTCCCTAGTCGCCAAGTCGCTGATTGCCTTTTCCCCCGAGAACGGCTCCTACCGCCTCCTTGAAACTGTTCGAGAGTATGTCATGGAGCAAGAGCTTGGGGAAGCGGGCCGAGCGGCTCGACAGCGCTACTTGTGGTACGTTTTAAACCAGGCCCAGCAAGCGGTCGCCGAGTACTTTGGCCCGAACCGGCACCACTGGCATCAGGTCCTTGAGGCCGCGCACGATAATATCCGTCTTGCCCTGAGCGATGCAGTCCAGTCCCACCCTGAGCTTGCGCTGGAGCTAGCCGGAAATCTCTGGCTTTTCTGGCGAGAGCAAGGCTACCGGTTAGAAGGACTCAGAACCCTCCGCCAGCTCCTGGAAAGCAGTGCCGTATTCCCCGAAACACTTCAGGGACGGGCTTGGCTCGGGACAGGGGTCTTGGCCTACGAGACGGCAGACTACGACTTAACTTACCGTGCCCTAGACGAGGCTCTACGACTGGCACGACTCCACCAAGACGGCTGGGCCGAGGGTGAGGCGTTGCGCGTCTTGGGCCTAGCTCACTGGAACCAGGGTCGCCCCGATCAGGCACGAGATCTCTATCTGCAGAGCCAGGAGTGTTTTGTACGATGCCA
>NZ_JANNYP010000112.1:0-23692 GCF_031410135.1 Armatimonas sp.
TGTGCTTTATTAACAGTTAACTGATTTTTCATTAAATATCAATAACTAGTATCGTCGTGAGGAAACTGCCTCTGCTCCAGCCATCTGCCGGGAGATCAGGCTACCCTCATCTACGGGCAAAAGATACGGGACAAGATTAGCCGCCGGGCGGGGGTTAGGGGGTAAAATGCCCTCATGCTCAAACGTGGCGTGTTCAAGACCCTGTTTCAGTCGGTGGATGCCCTAGTCACCGGCAAGGGCCGCATTGACGACGATCTTTTTGATGAGTTCGAGGAAGCTCTATTGGCAGCGGATCTCTCGCTGCGGACGACGGAGCAGGTGTTGGAGCGCCTCAGGGGCATGGTGCGCGACCAGCGGATGTCCACGGCGCAGGAAGTCCAGGACGGCCTCAAGATCGCGCTCACCGAGGCGCTGGGCGATCCGGGGGATACCAAGCTCAAGGTCGCCGAGAGCGGGCCGACTCTCTATTTGATGGTGGGGGTCAATGGCGTCGGCAAGACCACGAGCCTCGGGAAGCTGGCCTACCGGGCGTCGAAAATAGAAGGCAAGAGGGTAATTCTAGCGGCGGGCGACACGTTCCGCGCGGCGGCTGCCGAGCAGCTAGGCATCTGGGCCGAGCGGGCGGGAGCCGAGCTGATCCGACAGAAAGAGAACGCCGACCCTGCCGCCGTGGTGCACGATGCGATTATCGCGGCCAAGGCACGGGGGGCCGATCTGATTCTGGTGGACACGGCGGGGCGCTTGCACACAAAGCTCAATCTGATGGAGGAGCTGCGCAAGATCGGGCGTATCTGCGAGAAAGAGCTGGGACGAAAACCCGATGAAGTCCTGCTCGCGCTGGACGCGACAACCGGTCAGAACGCCATTCCACAGGCGAAGCAGTTCACCGAAGCCGTGGGCGTGACTGGAATCGTTCTCGCCAAACTCGACGGCACGGCACGCGGCGGAATTGTGATTACGCTCCGGCAAGAGCTGGGCGTTCCCGTCAAAATGGTCGGTGTAGGCGAGGGCGCAGAAGACATGCTCCCCTTCAACCCCGAGGTCTTTGTCGAGGCGATGCTTGGGTAGCCTCCCCCACCCCATCTCCCGCCGAGCGGGGGATGGGGGAGATTTTCCGTGGTATCCTAAAAGCCTATGTCTGCAAAACAATACAGCGCAGCTCCTGCGCTCACCATTGACCTGTCGAAAACCTACACGGCAACGATCGAGACCAACCTTGGCACGATGACAGCCGAGTTCTTTCCCGCGGATGCGCCTGTCACGGTCAATAACTTTGTCTTTCTGGCCCGCGAGGGCTACTACGATGGCGTGATCTTCCACCGCGTTATCAAGGGCTTTATGATCCAGGGTGGCGACCCCACCGGCACCGGGCGTGGCGGCCCTGGCTACAAGTTCGCCGATGAGCCCGTGCGCCGCAAGTACCTGCGTGGCACGCTCGCCATGGCAAACTCTGGCCCCAACACCAATGGCAGCCAGTTTTTTGTGATGCATTCCGACTACGCCCTGCCACCGAGCTACACTGTTTTTGGCAAGCTCACCGCAGGCGAGGACGTTCTCGATGCCATTGCAACCACTCCCACGGGAGCTCAAGACCGACCAACCGCGCCAGTGACGATCCGCACGATTACCATCACGGAAGCGTAGAAAAACCTTGGCAAAAGTTCTGGTCAGTGACCCGGTTGCGGCGGAGGGTGTTGCCATCCTCCGTCGCGCCGGGCTGGAAGTCGATGTGCGCACGGGCCTCGCCAGCGCCGAGCTTAAAGAGATCATCGGGGAGTACGAGGGCCTTGCGGTTCGCTCGGAAACCAAAGTGACGGCAGAGATTCTCGAAGCCGCGCACAAACTCAAGATCATTGGTCGTGCCGGGGTTGGGGTGGACAATATTGATGTCGCTCGGGCTACCGAAAAAGGCATCCTGGTTGTTAATTCACCCGAGGGGAACACCATTGCCGCCGCGGAGCTCACCGTGGCGCTGTTCTTTGCCCTCTCCCGCAACGTCCCGCAAGCACATGCCAGCATGAAGGCGGGTGAGTGGAAGCGTAGCAAGTTCGTGGGCGTGGAGCTCTACGGCAAGACCGCAGGCGTGATCGGGCTGGGCAAGATCGGGCGCGAGGTCGCCAAGCGGCTCAAGGCTTTAGAGATGCCGATTCTGGCCTACGACCCGTTTTTGGGGAAAGAGCAGGCCGATGTACTGGGCGTACAGCTCGTGGATTTAGACACGCTCTACCGCAACGCGGACTTTATCACGGTGCATGTCCCCAAGACCAAAGAAACCACGGGGCTGATCTCCGATGCGCAGCTTGCGGTCATGAAAGACGGCGTCCGGCTGATCAATGTCGCCCGTGGCGGTATCTACGACGAAGCGGCGCTCTTGCGCGGCTTGGAGTCTGGTAAGATTGGCGGCGCAGCGCTGGATGTCTGGAGCAGCGAGCCGATTGCGCCGGACTATCCGCTTGCCCTGCACGCCAAAGTCATCGCCACGCCACATCTCGGTGCCTCGACTGAAGAGGCCCAAGTGGGTGTCGCGGTGGATATCGCCGAGCAGATCGTCACCGTGCTTCAGGGTGGCAGTGCCCGCGCCGCCGTGAACATGCCGAGCCTTCCAGCCGAGATTCTGCACCGGACGGCACCGTATCTAACGCTTGCGGAGAAGATGGGTAGCTTGAAATCGCAGCTCGCCCGTGGCTCTGTCACGGCAGTCGAGATCCGCTACGAGGGCGAGTTCGACACCGTCCAGACCGTGCACTTGACGCGTGCAGTGCTCAAGGGCCTGCTCACGCCTGCTCTTGGGGAGTCGGTCAACTATGTCAATGCCCCGGCACTCGCCGCCTCGCGGGGTGTCAAAGTCACCGAGTCGCGCGGGCCAAGGGGCGATGAGTACGAGCGCCAGCTCACGGTACTTGCCACGGACGACCGAGGTACGCATGGCGTCACGGGTACCGTCTTTGGCAAGAGCGACCCGCACATTGTCTTCTTAGACACCTACCCCGTGGACTTCCGCGCTGACGGTCACCACATCATGGTGCGCAACAACGACCGCCCTGGTATGATTGGCAAGATCGGCACACTGCTCGGAGAAGCGGGTGTCAATATCGCCGGAATGTACGTGGGCCGCGATGAGAAAGACGGCACCGCTGTGATGGCGCTCTCGGTAGATAGTGCTGCTTCAAACGAGGTCGCAGAGACGATCCGAGAGCTAGACGGTGTCCTCTCCGTCCGCCAAGTGGTGCTGTAACACCTCACTTCTTCTTCCCCTTCCCTGCCCTGAGGGAAGGGGCTAGGGGATGGGTTCTTCTGATACAATCGTCGCCATGAAAGCCGTTTTTTTCTTTGGGACGCTTCTTCTTGCAATGCCAGCGCTGGCACAGGAGCCCATCGTCTCTCCCTCTCCTACCAAAGCCTTCCAGTTCTCGTTCTCGGGGCCTTCCCCCGTCTTTCAACAGCCACGCGGTGTACGCCCCGCAAAAACCCAGGCACAGTTCAACCTCGGGGCGAAGCTACGTGTCTTAGAGAGTAAGACACTAGGGAAAATCTCGGTGGAGACGGATAACCTAATCTCAACGGATGCCTTCGACCAGGCAGGGCGCTACGGCGCAAACCTGCACTACGAGCGCCCTCTGGTCGGCAGCACACTTTTGGTGGGACGCTTTGGGTTTGCATCGAACCAGGCGGGTAGCCAGCAGGCACTCATGGGCACGCTGGGCTCGCAGTGGACACTGCTCGGAGGAGATCTCAACGTCAACTTTATTCAGTTCGACAGTCGCCTCAAGCGCAACACCGCGCTCTCGCCCCGTCACCAAGCCGCGAGTGTCTTCGCCCCAAACCTAGGGCTAACTTTCCCACCTTTTTTCCTGCTCAAGCGCACCGAGCAGCCCACTCTCGCCGACACCATTCACTTCACATTGGAATCTAGGGCATGGTACTTCCCGAACGAGAAAGCGGCGGTGGGCTTCACTCCCGCCAGGTTCGAGTCGCAACTAAGAGCGGCACTGGTGGTTCCAGAGAAGGCCCTCCCGTTTAAGACGCCCTTCCTGCATGGCATGAGCGTCTCGTACGTCACCGGGGCAAGCGAGGCCAACGGCTTTGCGCCACTAACCAACCTGCGCTTCAATGCCTTGCTGACCCCTCCGGTTCTGCCAAGCTTGTCCAGCTTAACGAAACTACCAGGTCTCCCTAAAATCCCGTCCCCGCCCGTGCGCTAGTCCTCGTAGCCGAAGAAGCCGCGCTCTTTGATGAGTTTTGCCACCGGCTCAGGGACGGCGCTCTCCCAGGAGAGGTCTTTTTCGCGGATCTTGCAGAGCACGTCGCGGGAGAAGATGTGCAGGTACTCTTTGTTGTAGAAATCGAGGCTCTGGATATAACCGTTCTCGACCATGTGCTCATAGAGACTCTGCAAGTGCGGGGCCACTTTGAGCTTCTCCACGGTGATTAAGTATCGGCTGGACTTGTCCATCAAGGGGTAAATATAGAGCTTGAGGTCATTCTTGAAGAGTCGCCCAAAGGACTCCAGAATCCCACCTTCGAGATCCTCGTAGAACCGGTCGTCAAAGAGATCCCGTAGGCTCGGCACACCCATGGTGATCCCAATCGGCTGCTTGGTGTAGCGTCGTAGGTAGGTTGCGAGGCGGTGGTACTCGAAGTAGTCGGAGATGAGAACGGTGGCTCCGGTGGCGGCTAAGACATCGGCGCGAGCCAGAAAGTCCGCGTAGTCAATCTCACCACTGACAAGCAAGTTCTTCATCGTGATCTCAAACAGAGTCACTACCTCGCTGTCATCGGCGGCATTGTCCACAAACTGCTGGCGAGCGCACTGGATCATGTCAACGTTCACATGCGTGACGGGCCGGAACGAGCCGCGCTCCACTAAGATGCGCTTTTTACGGAGCACCTCCGACGGCTGGAGCACCTCGCCATTGGCGGAGAACAGAGCCGCGTTGGAGAGCCCAAGCTGGACGAGTTTCAGAGCCATTAAGCGGTGGTCAACACCCTCAAACGCCGAACCACTAAACTTGACCATGTCCACTTCGATACGCGACACGGTCAGACTATCTAAAAGTGAGCTAAGAATCGTGTCGGGGTCTGCCGTGCGCAGAAGTGCCGCGTGAATGAGATTGACCCCCACAATGCCTAGCGACTCTTGCTGGCTCACATGATCTTTATCGAGCATACGGACATGAATCACAACTTGGCTCGGCTCACTCTGCGCCTCCGACTGAAACTTAATCCCCAGCCAGCCATGACACTCGTTAGTACCATGAAAGTTGCGAGCCGCCACGGTATCAGAGAAAACAAAGAAGTCCGTGTTCTCCCCACGTGCCGGGCCGAGGCGCTCTAGGAGCAAGTCATACTCATAATCGAGCATTGTCTGGAGTCGCTCACGGGAGACATAGCGTGGCGAGGGGCCGTAGATCGCATCGCTGACGGTCATGTCGTAGGCAGAGATAGACTTAGCAATCGTCCCCGCAGCACCGCCTGCCTGGAAGAACCAGCGAACCACTTCCTGACCCGCACCGATCTCCGCGAAAGTCCCGTAGAGACGGGGGTTTAAGTTAACGGTCAGTGCCTTTTGCTGTGTATCGGCAGTGCGGCGGTCGATTTTTGACTCCATACAGATCTCCTGAGCGAGGGCAATTGCCCCCTTGATTCACGTGTATAGTGTCGGAGTTAAATTTAGCTACCTTGAGGGATTTTGAGAAGTCTAGTATTTCATGCAGGAAGCTCTGCCGGGGCAGAACAGCCGAAAAAACCACGCTCTTTGATGAGTGCAGCGACAGCTGTAGGAACCGCACTTTCCCAGCTCATGTCGTTTTCCTGAATCTTACGGAGCACGTCGCGGGAGAAGATATGCAAGAACTCGCGGTTGTAGAAATCCAGGCTCTGGATATGGCCATTCTCCACTAGGTGCTCATAGAGGCTCTGTAGGTGCAGGGAGACTTTAAGCTTGGGCACGGTGATCAGCTGGCGGCTGGACTTATCCATGAGAGGATAGACAAAGAGCCGCAGATCGTTTTTAAAGAGTCGCCCAAAAGACTCCAGAATCCCGCCTTCTAAGTCCTCGTAGAAACGCTCTTCAAACAAGTCTTTTAAGCTGGGGATGCCCATGGTGATCCCAATGGCGAGCTTGGTGTAACGCCGCAAGTACGCCGCCAAGCGGTAGTACTCGAAGTAATCGGAGATGAGCACGGTGGCTCCGGTGGCGGCTAAGACATCGGCGCGGGCCAGAAAGTCCGCGTAGTCAATCTCGCCACTGACAAGCAAGTTCTTCATCGTGATCTCAAACAGAGTCACTACTTCGCTGTCATCAGCGGCATTGTCCACAAACTGCTGGCGAGCACACTGGATCATGTCCACGTTCACATGCGTGACGGGCCGGAACGAGCCGCGCTCCACTAAGATGCGCTTTTTACGGAGCACCTCCGACGGCTGGAGCACCTCACCGCTGGCGGAGAACAGAGCCGCGTTGGAGAGCTCTAGCTGGACGAGCTTCAGGGCCATCAAGCGGTGGTCAATTCCCTCAAACGCCGGGCCGCTGAACTTGACCATATCCACTTCAATCCGCTCTGCGGTGAGGCTGTCCAGAAGTGCGCTGAGGATCAGATCGGGGTTGTCGAAGTGGAGAAGCGCCCCATGGATCAGATTGACTCCCACAATGCCCAGCGCCTCTTGCTGGCTGATATTGTCCGTATCCAGCAGCCGTACATGGATCACGACCTGGCTGGCCTCTAGCTCAAAGGGACGCTGGAACTTAATCCCCAGCCAGCCGTGGCAGTCGTTCGTCCCAGAAAAATTTCTCGCGGCGACCGTATCGGCAAAGACAAAGAAGTCGGTGGTTGGACCACGGAGCGGGCTGAGACGCTCGCGAAGAAGCGAGAACTCGTAGTCGAGCATTGTCTGGAGTCGCTCACGGGAGACATAGCGTGGCGAGGGGCCGTAGATCGCATCGCTGACGGTCATGTCGTAGGCAGAGATAGACTTGGCAATCGTCCCCGCAGCACCGCCCGCCTGGAAGAACCAGCGAACCACTTCCTGACCCGCACCGATCTCCGCGAAAGTCCCGTAAAGCCGCTCTGTAAGATTGATCTCCAGCGCCTTCTGCTGGGTCTTCTCCCCGCGCCGCGCCGTGCTCTGATCCATGCCCTATCCTCCCAAAACAAAAAGCCCCCGATGAACCATCGTCATCGGGGGCCTTGTCTTCCTATTTTACCCGACTTACTGGATGAAGCCACCCACATCGGTAAAGATCGGCAGGTAGTCGCGCCAGACAGCGTGACGGGTACCAGAGACATACTTATTGAGCGCGATGTAGGGCGTGTAGCGTGGACGGCGCGGCTGACGGTTCAGCTTCATCCCACACTTCTCCAGCGGCTTATCCCCCTTGCGCGTATTGCACCTGCGGCAGCAGGTCACCAGGTTCTCCCAGCTCATCGGGCCACCGTTGTGCTTGGGCACAACGTGGTCAATCGTCAGATCCTTAGCAATCAGGCCGCAGTACTGGCACGTATAATTGTCGCGCGCAAAAATACTCCGGCGGGAGAGCTTCAGCTCCGGGAGTGGCCGACGGACATGTTGGCGCAGTTTTACCACCGAAGGATGCGCAATACTCTGGCCCTCAGCGGTAAACCATGCCTCTGCCTCACGTGCATCTTCCTCGCCACGCATGTGCAAAATATCAGCCTTCCCTAGGTAGACCAGCACAATCGCCCGGCGGACGTTGCAGACATTCAGCGGCTCGTAATCGCTGTTTAAGACCAGAACCTCTTGCCCCATTTCGTAAAAACTCCTCTCGCATTGAACAAACAAAAAACCCGCTTGCTCACGATGAAGCAGACGGGTTTTAGAGGCGACAAATAACCGGGCACGTGTAGACCATGTGCCGATGCAGGCACAGGCCGTCCACCCCCGGTCTTAGATGCCTCTTAGACCCAACCTCTTGATGTCGGTAACGATACATGTAAGGGTATGATAACGTGTGACGATTCATCCGTCAAGGATTGACAAATAACCCATGACTTCTACGCCCTCTTGGAACCTCACCGACCTGTTCCAGAGCCCGGATGATCCCCGGCTCTTGGACACTCTCACCCTCGTCTCTGGCCAAGCGATAGACTTTGCCACACACTACCAGGGTAAGATCGCCACGCTCACTGCCGCAGCTCTTGCCGAAGCCCTTGCCACCTATGAGCGCCTCCATCAAGAAGGGAGCAAGCCCGCGACCTACGCGGGACTTCGCTTCGCCGCTGACACCGCCCCCGAAAACGGAGCTCAGGTTCAGAAGCTACGCGAGAAGACAACCGCAGCGCTCTTGCCCACTCTCTTCTTCCCTATCGAACTGGCACGCCTCGATGGTAAACAACTGGAGACTTTAGCTGCTGCGCCGGAGCTTACCAACTGGCGTCGCTACTTACTCCAAGCCGCAAAAACCGCCCCATTCTCCCTCTCGGAGCCGGAAGAGAAAGTTCTTGCGCAGAAGGCCAACACGGGCAACCGAGCCTGGGTACGCCTCTTCCAGGAGCTGCTCTCCAACCTGCGTTTCGACTTCGAGGGTAAGAGCCTTAGTCTCTCGGAAATCTCGACGTTTCAGTACCACACCGACCGCGAGCAACGCCGCCAGAGCGCAGAAGCTCTCACGCAGGGGCTCCGTCCGCACCTACGCACCTTTACCTATATCTACAACACATTGGTGCAGGACAAGGCGCTGGAAGATGGGCTGCGCGGCTATGCGTTTCCCGAGCAATCACGGCACCTGAGTAACGAGCTAACTCCCGAGATCGTGGCCGCCGTGACCGACACCGCCGAGGCGGGCTACCCCACAGTGGGGCGCTACTACAAGGCAAAACAGAAGCTCCTTGGTCTGGACTCACTCACCCACTACGACCGCTATGCCCCACTCCACACCGACGAGCCAAGTGTCTCCTTTGACGAAGCCCGTGACGATATTCTCGCTGCCTTTGCCCGCTTTGAGCCCTCCTACGCCACCGCCGGTCAGGCGTTCTTTGACGGCGGCTGGATTGATGCCACGCCACGCCCCGGCAAGCAGGGCGGCGCGTTCTGCTCCTATATCACCCCGGATCTGCACCCCTACCTTTTCCAGAGCTACCTGAACCGCGCCTCGGATAAAAACACGCTGGCGCACGAGCTCGGGCACGGCATTCACTCGTCGCTCTCTCGAGGACAGAGCTTCTTGAACTTCTATGGAACACTTCCGATGGCGGAAGTGGCCTCAACCTTTGCGGAGCTCCTGGTCTTTGAACAAGAGCAAGAGCGCACCACCGGCGCGGCGCGGCGGGCTCTCTTCGGGCGCGTTCTGGAAGACTCCTTCTCCACCATCCACCGTCAGACCGCGATGTATCGGTTTGAGCAAGCCGTCCACACAGAGCGCAAGCAAGGAGAGCTCTCCGCAGAGCGAATCAGTGCTCTCTGGCAGGAAAAGATGAGCACGATGTTTGCTGGTGCCGTCACGCTGGGGGAGGAGCATGCGCTCTGGTGGAGCTACATTCCCCATCTTATCGGAACGCCGTTCTATGTCTATGCCTACAGCTTTGGCAAGATGCTCGCACTGGCGCTGTACTTCCGCTACCAGCAAGAAGGGACTCCCTTTGCCCAGAAGTATGTCGCAATGCTCTCCAAAGGCGGCTCCCAGTTCCCCGCAGAGCTGGTCGCCCCGCTAGGAGTTGACCTGAGCGACCCGAGTTTCTGGCAAGGAGCGCTGGAAATCCTAGAGAGCTGGGTAACAGAGTTCGAGAGAACCCCGTAAAATTTCGGTTTTTAGGAAGGCAACCCCATGCGGCACAGGGCTTGCATCAAAGAGGTTTGCACGAGAAACACCTTGAAATTTACCCGGCAGGACGAAAGTCAAACTGCCGGGCTTTTTTTTGGTTTTTCGCTACGGTGTCCAGCTCTCGCCTGGCTCCAAAGACGCGCAGACTTGCGCCAGCAGTTCGGCACAGGCATCGGCATCGGAGAGGGAGATGATCTCGCAGGGGGTGTGCATGTAGCGCAGCGGCACCTCGACCAGCCCCGTGCAGACACCCGCCATCGCGATCTGCATCGCATTGGCATCCGTGCCCGTCCCACCAGGTGTGGCCTGAACCTGCACCGGGATCGCGGCTTTCTCTGCCACCTCTACAATGCGATCCGCGAGCTTGCGGTTGGCATTGGCTCCGCGCAACACCCCAGGCCCACCACCGAGCTTCATCGGGCTGACCTTGCGCTTGTCCATCGAGGGGAAATCCGTCGCAAACGTGACGTCCACGGCGATCCCAATATCGGGCCTCACACCGTGCGTCGCCGCGTGTGCGCCGCGCAGCCCAATCTCTTCTTGAACCGTCGCAACCGCAAAAACAGCGGCTTTTGGATTGAGCGCTTTCACGCGCCGTAGCGCCTCGGCGACAACCCATGCCCCAACCCGATTGTCCATGGCACGGCCCGCCACTCGATCTCCGATCAGGGGCTGCCAGCCATCCGCATAGACCGCCGGATCGCCGATCTGCACCCCAGCGTCCAGCGCCTCTTGCTTGTTAGTAACGCCTAGGTCAATCCAGAGGTCTTCCAGCTCCGGCTTCTTGCCCCGCTCCTCGATGGAGAGTAAGTGAATGGGCTTCTTCCCAATCACACCATGCACCGGGCCTTTTCGAGTCTGCACCACCACACGCTGTCCGACTAAGTTGGACAGATCATGGCCGCCAATCGTACGGAAGTAGCAAAAGCCTTCGTCGTTGATGTAGTGGATCAGAAACCCAATCTCGTCAATGTGCCCCGCCAGCATCACCCGTGGGCTTCCCGTGGGATTAACCGCCGCGATCACACTTCCCAGCGGATCGGTGGTCACTTCATCGGCAAAAGTCGAAACATAGTCACGGAAGTTCTTTGCATTGGGCTCTTCAAACCCGGAGGGTGAGGGAGTTGTAATCATTCGCTCTAAGAAAGCGAGCGCATCGGTAGAAATCATAATTGGCACCATTTTACCTGAAAGTGCGTCATTTGAACGCTCGTTACGTTAGAGCGCGTGCAGTTTCTGGCGTAGACGAGGCCGCTTTCGTCGTGCTCCAAGCCCGTGAAGCCGTAGGACTGACCGCCGAAGCTGTTGAGGTTCTGCGACGAGTTGACCTTGCCGAACGGGTCGTACGATTTCAGTTGCGCCACTTGACCGGCGTTATTCAGTAAGGCGACGATGCTACCGATGTGGTCGGTGATGACGGCGTTGCCGCCCAGGTTCGTGTGGTCGTCCAAGCCGTTCGTCTTGGCGAACAAGCCGGTGCCGCTGCCGCCGCGACCAGACCAGCCAGACCACTTGTAGCTTCGGGCACTGCCGCCGCTCACACTCTTGCTGATTCTTCGGTTGTAGAGGTCGTAGCCGAACGTGCTGGTTTGACCGTTCGAGGTGATCGAGTCAAGCTGACCACGAATGTTCCAGGTGAGCGTGTCCGAGCCAAGCTGGGTCATGTTCCCGTTGGCATCGTGCAAGGCGGAAAGCGTGCCACCGGGGCCGCTTACCGACGTTAAACGGTTGGCCCGATGTGGAGTTTCCGTCGTCGCTGAAGACATCAGCCCACCACACAAGAACCACCCTAGACACGAAAGCCAGAATCGGAATATAGTGCGAGACACTTAAGTAAATTCACAATACTCCGTAATAAATAATTCAAACTGGATTAACAAAATAACCTTCACCCAATTTCATATTACCATTATACAAATCAAATTTTGAAATCCCACAAAACAAGTGTTTATAATGATCCCAAAAAATAATTTCTAATTCTGCTTCGTACTCAATATCTAAATTCATTTCTTTTCCTGTCAATTCCGAAATTATACATGAAGTCTTTATGCCACCTACGAAAATCTGAGGCCTTATCCCAGATTTAATCGGCATTTTACTATGGTGACTTGCTGATAACCATTTTACATATACAGTAAACTTACCTTCTTTATCAAAACGCATGAAATATCCCCCTAAGTGCTTCATGAAACAAATCACTCTGCGAACCAGGTTGAACGGTATAAACCCCATTCTTAAATATAAATGGGTCAATATTCATAGAAAAATCTAGATGTGGTAACACATTTGGATCAATTCTCGCTTCTAGGATTGCAACTTTTCCTTTATCAAAATTTGCATAAGCTAAAGCTTCGTCTAAAGTACATGCAAACTGTCTACCTTCCAAGCTATTTGCACCAGGTAAAAACATGCCAGTTCCCTTCACACTTTGATATTCACGAACACCAACTGCACGAAACAGACTAACAGACTCTGATGTTTCTGCTGCTGCAGTGACTCCTTTGGCCGCCATCATTCCTTCGGCGGTCTCTACTGCCATCATACCCAATCCAGCAGTCGCCATGCTCAGGGCGGCACCACAGTATTGGTCGCGCACTTGTTCTATGGCACGATGTGCCCACCGCGAACGCTCGCTCTTGCCGTCCATGCCCTCGTGCTGGCTCCGCATACTCACGAAGCCACCATCGAAAGCGGGGCTACCATCGTCTACAGGGTCTTCTTTCTTCTTGCAACGGTAAGAAGGCCCACTGCCAAATACAAGCGAGGGATGGGCCGCGCTGTCACCGATCCAGATACCACCGCCACCGCCATAGATACCAATTGACATCAGCCCAAGTGGATCGGTGAAGTTAATGGGGTCGTTTCCGCAGTAGGCGTAGAAGTTCGCCCCGCCGCCAAAGCCAATCGGGTCTTCGCTGATGAAACGTCCTAACCCCGGCGAGTAGTAGCGGTTGCGGGCGTAGACGAGGCCGCTTTCGTCGTGCTCCAGGCCCGTGAAGCCGTAGCTCTGACCGCCGAAGCTGTTATCCTAGGAGCGTAAGAGCTTGAAAGGGAGGAATTCGCTTTGCCGGGGCCGTATAGGCTCTTGTGAAGCGATCCTCTTTTTCTTTTTCGGTTCTCTCTGTGCTGCTGGTCGGCTGCCTTGGTTCGAGCTGCTCGGGGGGAGCGAAAGACCCCGCAGAGGCGATCTCGCAGTTCTATATCGGGACACTCGCACTCCAGACCGGCGAGGACAACCATCCCCTGCCAACCCTCACTAAAGCCTACGAACTGGCCCCCGACGAGCCTGCCATCGCCGCCAACCTCGCCCTAACCTATACCCGTAAAAACCAGCTCGACAAGGCCGCCGAGTTTCTAGCCAAAGCCAAGCAAAACGCCCCCGACGATCCCGATATTGCGGCCATTGAGGGGCTGATCCTGGGCAAGCAGGGCAAGTACGCGGAGGCGCTTGCGGCCTACCAGCGAGCCGTGGCCCGAGACCCGAAGAACCTCAAGGCACTCTACCAAATCGCGGAGCTAGGAAAGCAGCTCTCCGGAGCCGATGGCGATGCGCAGCGCAAGAAAGCTCTGGAGGGGATTCTGGCCACTAGCCCCGCTAACCTCGCCGCGCAGCTCTTACTGGCCCAGACTCTCGCCCGTAGCAACGATGCCGTCGGACTTGCGCCACTTCTAACCGCACTGGAGGCACGCAAGAGCCGCTGGAATGCAGCAGCGCAGGCAAAGCTCGCCATGGCCAAGTCTAAGTCCGGGCTAGAGCAAGTTAGAGAGCTAGCACAGCTCGAAAATGTGGTCAAGCCCAGCCTCGACTACCAAGCGGGACTAAGTGAGCTGGCAAATCTCTCCAAAGCACCCGGTGATCCGCTTCAGCACCTTCTCAAGCTTCCCACGCCACCTGCCACACCCGCAAAGCCAGACTCGGGCTTGAGCTATGCGGCTCCGACAAGTGCGCCGGGCACGCTCGCGCTGGCGCTGGGTGAGGAGAGTAAGCCGGTGGTGGTGTCGCTACCGGAGGGAGCTGTCTCGATCGCGCCCTTTGACTTTGATGATATCAAGGGCACCTGGGCAGATGAGAACAAGGTCAGTGCAAAACACCCAGACGATCAACATAAAGACTACAAGCTAGAGCTGGCGGCGGCAGGGCCGGGGGGACTGAAGCTCTACGAGGACGGCAAGCCGCTCGCCACCAAGCTTCCTGCGGGGCCGTGTACGGGTGTCTGGGCTGCGGATATCGAGACGGATGGAGACTTAGACTTAATCGTCTCTGCACCATCAGGGAAGCCCTCTGTCCTACAAAACAACGGCGACCGTACGTTTACGGTGACGCTACCCAAGTTCAACGATGTTGCCTGCCCTATTCGTGCCTTCGCTTGGGCGGATTTTGACGAGGACGGCGACACCGACCCCGCGTTTATAGATGCCAACGGTAAGCTGATCCGCTACACCAACGAGCGCTCGGGAGCCTTCAAGCGCGACACGAGCAGTGGTGGGGAGAAGGCATTCGCGCTCACCGTTGCGGAGGTGTCGGGCGATGCGAAGCTCGACTTGGTTATTCTGGAAAAGAGTGGCCAGGTTGTGGCGCTGGCGGGGAGCAACCAGACAGTGCCCCTAATCTCCGCCAAGCTCACCGATCCGCAGCGCATTTTCGCGGCGGACTTGGACAACAATGGCGCGACGGATCTTCTGATCGCAGGCAAGAACGAGAGCGAGATCTGGCTGAGTGACGGACCGGGCAGGTTCGCGAAAGAGCCGATAGTGGTGCCCTTGAGCGTCACGAGCATCGCGGATATGAGTGGCGACGGCCTGCTGGATCTGGTTGGAACCAGAGACGGCAAGCCAGTGCAGAGCCTGGTATCTAGCAAGGAAAAGTACAAGTCCCTTACCATCACACTCAAAGCCGACTCACCTGACAACCCCGCCGACAAGATCAATACGTTTTGTTTAGGCGGCTCGTTTGAAGTGCGTGCGGGGCTGCTCTACCAGAAGCTCGCGGTCACCGGACCGCAGATGCACTTGGGACTTGGCACCAACGAAATCCCCGATGCGGTGCGGATGAACTGGCCCAATGGGCGGAGCCAGAGTGCCTTTCGTGGAGATAAGGAGCTGCAGACTGGTGAGCCGCTTGTCGCGGACCAGGCACTGGGCGGCTCGTGCCCGTTTCTGTATACCTGGAGCGGGAAAGAGTTCGTCTTTGTCACCGACTGCATCTGGCGCTCCCCACTGGGGCTGAAGATCAATGCCCAGGACACAGCAGGCGCGACCCAGACCGAGGACTGGGTGAAAGTGCGTGGCGACCAGCTAGCCGCCAAAAACGGCTTCTACGAGCTCTCGATCACCGCAGAGCTCAACGAGACGCACTACTTCGACCAGCTCTCACTCATGACGGTGGATCACCCGGAGAACACCGAGATCTTTGTGGACGAGCGCTTCAATCCGACCCAAGGGCCGCTCTTAAAAGTGATTCCGACGGGCCCAACACAGCCTTTCTCCGAAGTGCGGGGCTTTAAGGGCCAAGACGCCCGCGAGATCGTCGCCGAGCGGGACACGCGCTACTTAGATGACTTTGGGCGGGGCAAGTACCAGGGAATCGCAGGGGATCACTGGGTCGAACTCTCTCTGCCCGAGAGTGCGCCTAGAAACACGCAGCTCTACTTAATCGCACACGGCTGGCTCCATCCCACCAACACGTCGCTCAATGTCGCCATGAGCCAGGACAAATCGCAAGGGCCACCGCAGGGGCTCTCGCTCTGGACACCTGATGGAAAGAGTAAAGACGGCTGGGCCAAGAAGCGCGACGCCTTGGGATTTCCGGCAGGCAAGCTCAAGACGATCGTGCTGCGGCTCGACGATATCTTCCCCGCGGGTTCACCCCGGCGCGTGCGCCTACGTACCAACTTAGAGGTGTTCTGGGATCAGCTCCAGTGGGCGGAGGCACGCCCCGACAGTGTGCTCAAGATCCAGCGCCTGCCTCTCGACAGCGCTCAGCTGCGGTACCGAGGCTTCTCGGTTGTGAAAGCGGTAGATACCTCGTCGCCCGAGCTGCCCGTCTCTTATGCAGAGCTAGGCGGAGAGACACCGCGCTGGCGCGATCTGACGGGGTTTGTGACGCGCTTTGGGGATGTGAAGCCGCTACTCACGGGAGTGGACGACCGCTATGCAATTCTCAACGCGGGTGACGAGATCCTCTTCAAGTTCCCTGCCTCAAGCGCCCCCGAGGCGGGCAAGAAGCGCGACTTCGTGGTCATTAGCGATGGCTGGGAGAAAGACGGCAATATCAACACCACGTTTGGCAAGACCGTCGGGCCGTACCCACTCCATGCCCTCAAAGACTATCCCACCTACTACCCCAACCTCGAAAGAGATCCCGCCTACCAAAAACACCCGGAGGACTTTGCCAACTACCACACCCGCTGGATCACTCCGGAGGCGTTTGTGAACGCGTTTCTTCCGCCACAACGTCGGAAGTAGCGGACTTGCGGCGGAACATGTCCCGGGCCTTCCCGAGCTCCGGGATACGTAGCAAGAGGCTTGCTATCACATAGAGAGCCAGCGCCGCCGCACTACCCAGAAGAAAGACCCACATGCCGTGGAAACGTGCACTGTCCTTGGTCGCCTCCGTGGGCAGGTGCCAGAAAAGGCGCAGGAAAAGCCCTGCCATGCCACTGGCAATGAGAGCGGAGAAGGTGATCTTTAGCGCCGCCCGAAGTAGCCCCTTCAGGTTCAGTCCCCCCACATAGATCTGAAGCGTGTAGTAAAAGAGAACCATGTTCAGGGTGCCCGCAATCGAGAGAGCAAGTGCAAGGCCACGGAAGCCAAGCCCACCAATTCCCGGAAGCACCGCACAGAGCCCCGTAAACAAGAACACCATGCTTGTGGTGATGATCACCGGAGTCTTGCTATTTTGCTTCGCATAGAACCCACGTGCGAGAACCGCTTGGGCGCTCCAGGCAAATGTCCCCAGCGAGTACATCCGTAGCGCCGTCGCGGAGGCAAGCAAGTTTTCGGTGGTAAACGCACCACCCGCGTCTTCCATAAAGCGCCCTTTGAAGTAGATTGCCGCAATGATCGGCTCGGCTAAAACCGCCATCAGCAGCGAGGCAGGCATGGTGAGAAAGAGAATCTGGCGAATCCCAAAGTGAATTTCTTTCCGAAACTCTTTCATATTGCCACTGGTCGCGAGGGCAGCAATCGTGGGAAAGATCACCATAGCCGATGCTTGTGCGAAGATCCCAATGGGTGCTTGAGTCAGGTTATAGGCATTGCGCAGGGCAGAGAGTGTCCCTTCCCCCGATGCAAAAGAGCCCGTAATCCAGAACCCGAGCTGCGAGAGCGAGAGGCCGAGAAGGGCTGGGAGCATCATTTTCCCTACTTTGCGCACACCGGGATGGCTTGTGTCAAAGTTAAACTGGAACTTTGCCCCCGAGCGCTTGAGCTCCCAGAGTTGCAGCAGGAAAGGCCCCAGAATGGCCCCTGCTAGCGCCCCCCAGCACATGGCATCAATGCTCCGCAGCTTTGGGGCAACAAAGACCTGGGTGAGCCCGCCCAGGATAATGAGGCCATTGTAGGCAATCGGCCCCAGATTCGGAATAAGAAAGCGCTTGCGGGCATTGAGTGTCCCCATCATCAGCCCACCCGCAAAGAAGAACCACTGCGCCGGCAAGAGAATGCGAGAGAGTCGCGCGATCTCGCTCCAAGCCGCTTGCTGCGAGGCGGGAGCGTTTTCGGGGTGGAGCAGTACCCGCCAGGAATCCCAGAAGCTTACTTTTACCTGGTGCGGTAGCCCAATTCCAGGATTCATGAAGCGTGCCAGGGGAACAGCAAGCACCTCCATCACGATCACCAAGACAAGCGCGACACAGGCCACGATGCTCATCACGGTTCCGAAGACTTTCCAGGCATCGCGCTGCTTGTCCGTGGTCCAGTACTCTGTGAAGACGGGAACAAAAACGGTGGCAAGGGCTCCACCTGCCACCAGGTACTGCAAGATATCAGGGATGCGAAACGCCGCCGTGTAGATATCGGTGATCTGATTCTGTCCGAAAACCTGGTTGATCACCATGTCTCGAACAACTCCCAGGACGCGAGAGAGCAGGACAAGGGCCATCACCATCAGGGTATTCTTACCCGCCGAACGTGTCATATGGTAATTATCGTACCACAGGCCACTCTAAGCATAGAAAAAAGGGATTAAGCCAGGATCTTCTTGACGACGTTGCCTTCCACATCGGTGAGGCGGAAATCGCGGCCTTGGTAGCGGTAGGTCAGGCGGGTGTGGTCGATCCCGAGCAAGTGTAGAATCGTCGCGTTGAGATCATGGACGGGCACGGGGTCTTGGGTGATGTTGTAGCCGTAGTCGTCGGTGGCTCCGTGGACAAAGCCTTTCTTGATACCGCCGCCCGCCATCCATAGCGAGAAGGCACGGCCATGATGATCTCGTCCGTAGTTATCGCGCTTGAGCTCGCCCTGGCAGTAGACCGTGCGGCCAAACTCCCCGCCCCAGATCACGAGCGTGTCATCGAGTAGGCCACGCTCTTTTAAGTCCATCACCAGCGCCGCCGATGGCTGATCGGTGTCCTTGCACTGGCTCCGAATCGCGCCGGGCAGACCACCGTGCTGGTCCCAGCCACGGTGGTAGAGCTGGATAAAGCGCACGCCTCGCTCCGCCAAGCGCCGCGCCAGAAGGCAGTTGGCGGCAAAAGTCCCCGGCTTGCGACTCTCCGGCCCGTAGCGCTCAAAGGTCGCGGGGGACTCTTTCGATAGATCCATCAAGTCTGGAACCGATGCCTGCATCTTGTAGGCCATCTCGTACTGCGCGATCCGCGTGACGATCTCCGGGTCGTGGACGCGTGCGGACTGCATCGCATTGAGTTTCTCCAGCGCATCCAGCATCCGCCGCCGGTCGTCGCGCGAGAACCCCGCCGGGTCGTTGAGGTGGAGCACGGGGTCACCGACGGAGCGTAGCTTGACGCCCTGGTGAATACTCGGCAGAAACCCGCTGCCCCAGAGCCGCCCAAACAGCGGCTGGTCGTTGGCCCCACTCGACGCCAGCGAGAGAAGAACAAGAAACGAAGGAAGCTCACTGTTCTCGGAGCCGAGGCCGTAGCTCAGCCACGCGCCCATGCTCGGACGGCCTGGCTGCTGTGAGCCCGTCTGAATAAACGTGATCGCCGGGTCGTGGTTGATCGCGTCGGTGTGCATCGAGCGAATCAGACACAGCTCATCGGCGATCTTGGAGGTATACGGCAACAGCTCCGAGAGCTCCATCCCGCTCTTGCCGTACTTTTGGAACTTAAACATCGAGGGCGCGACCGGCAGGCGCTTCTGCCCGCTAGTCATCCCCGTGATCCGCTGCCCCTGGCGGATGGCATCAGGTAGGTCTTCGTCGAAGCGTTTTTCCAGGCCCGGCTTGGGATCGAATAAGTCCAAGTGCGACGGCGCACCGCTCTGGAAGAGATAGATCACCCGCTTGATCTTAGCCGGGTGGTGCAGTGCCTTCAGCGCCCCCTTACTCTCCAGGCTTGCGAGCGCCGCCTTGCCTAGGCCCGTTCGAGCGGCGTTCGAGAAAAGCTGTCGGCGCGTCTCAATAAGCGCGGCCTCGCGTTCCAATTTGGGGTTCATGGGCGTATTTTACCTGACGTAGCCCGAACCCACCCGGCTCGAACCCACCCGGCTTCGTTCGTTCCTCACTACGCCACCCTCCCTCAGGGCAGGGAGGGTGGGAGGTTCTCTGCGGCGATGAGGCGCTGGCCGGAGCGGCGGGCAGGCTGGAAGCCGATCTTGGCAAGCTCGGATGTCTCGTCGCCGTCATCGCTGTTGGCACAGTACTGATGTCGCACGCGCCGTAGGGCTTTGACTAGCTGCATCGTTGCCGCATCCCGCGCCGCCACGGCTGCCTGCCGCGCTCCCGTCGAGGCCGTGGCCTGCTCGGCTTTGATAATGGCAAGCTGCGCCGCGATCTCGCTCACGGTATCGGGGTCGTAGCGAAGCGCCAGGTTGGTGATTTTGGGCGTCTCCACCACTGCAAGCTCCGCGAGATGCAGCACGCGCTCGTTATCCACTAAACGCCCCACTTTTCCGCCTGTCCAGCCATAGCTCGCCAGCGCCGCCGCCTTCTCCCCGCTGCTTGCCTTGGCACGGGGAGTCGCACTCACCCCCTCGAAGCCCTCACGAAGCAGCGTGCGTAGCTCGGTAAACGCCGCCTTCACCTTCGCCGACGCCCCCCTGCGTGCCCCTTCGGCATCGTCGGGGAGCGTCCCCAAGCTGTCCAAATCCGCCAACCGGGAGTCCACCAGCGCCCGCAGCGCAGCCGGAAGCTTGAAAGGGTCTGCGGCAGGCCGCGCACTATCCACCGTCTGAATTTTCTGTGCCTGCCGCCGCGCAAGCTGTGTGTCTTCTGCACTCATGGTCGTCACCCTCTCTGCACAACAGTTGTCAAACGCTCTGCTAGTCATCTCACAGAGCCTGATACACGTGTAAAACACTCTGAACTTCGTCAACCAGAGCCTACGCCACTCAGCAAATGCTCTAGCTATCGAAGCCCAAAAACTAAGCAGATTGTATCATTTACCCCGCTTCGTTGCCTAGAGTCTTCAACAAGTGGCGTTAGGACTACCCGCAGCTGGCGTTAGGACTACCCGCAGCGTAAAAAGTTGCAGGGACACGAAGCATTATAGGCCAAACCCTCCCCAACCCTCCCTGCCCTGAGGGAGGGTGGCGTAGTGAGGAACGAACGAAGCCGGGTGGGTTCGAGCCGGGTGGGTTCAAAAAGCAGGAGGCCTCTTAACAAATCCGCCGCTCGGGCTGGAGGAGCTTGGGGTTCCAGCCCGAGTAGGTTAGTGGGAGCTTGCGCCAGTAGTACTGGAGTTCATCGGAGTGCCAGCCTTCGTAGACTTGCTCCCAGGTCAGGCCGCAGTGTGGGCGAAGGGATTTTTCTTCCACCGGCTCGGAGAGGGGCTGGTAGCGCACATCGAACGAGAGGCGGATGCGGTCAGCGAACTGGCTCGGGAGGGCTTTGTGCACGGTGAAGGCAGGAAAGGTCAGCACATCCCCGAGGGCAAAGTCGCCCTCCACCCAGTCGTCCTCACTCTCCTCCCAGGGACAGGTCTGCACCGCGATAGCCCCGGCTCCTTTTGCAGGTTTCAGCGGCAGGTAGCCCAGCTTGTGCGAGCCGCGCAACACTTTCAGCGAGCCCATTTCACGGGGGCAGTCCCCGATAGGAAACCAGCAGGTCCAGAAGTTCTGGGTGCCCTGGATCAGCGGAAAATCCTGGTGTGGCGGGGTTGGGAAGATAGCAGGGTGCGGAGAGATCATGCGGATAATATGCCGAGCATGGACTAAGACCTCGTCGGCGAAGAGTGTTTTGTAGAGTTCAAGGAGCTTCGGATGGTGTGGGAGGCGATGGACACTCTCCTGCTTCTGTACATCGTCGTAGGCTACGGTGGAGACCCCGATGTCGGTGCGCATCACGCGCTCGGGCACGGCAGCGAGGGCTTCGACATTTAGTTTCCCCGTGGCCTCGTCACTGAGCCAGCCGTGTTTTTTCACGACCGCGAGCAGGTCGGCACGGACGGGGAGAATCGCTTCGGGGGGAAGCAAGCCACGGAAGAAGAGATAGCCCTCTGTGGCAGCACGCTCCCGAAGTGCATCGCCATCGCCGAGAATCGGCGTTGAATCGGTGAAGACCATTGGTATGATGGCCTACGCTGGCTTCTTCCAGACCAGCGGGTTGTAGGTGTCGTTGTCCAGCACATCCCCGATTTTCAGGCTCTTAAAATACTCATCGGGGAGGATGTTCTGTGTACCGTTGAACGTAGCGCCCTCGGGCAGGTAGCCGCAGGTCATGGCGCGGCGGGGCTTGTTGGTCATGTTCGCGCCCGCACCGTGTGCCGTCAGCCCATTGTGAAACACCGCAGAACCCGCCGGACATGGGCAGGCGACAGGCTCGATCTCGCGCCACTGCGGGTAGAGCTTGAACAGATCGCTCATATTTTGCCCGATCCCCGCGTTCTCCCAAGTTGCGGTTTTGTGCGAGCCGGGAATGTACCACATGCAACCATTGCCCAGGGTCGCATCGTCGAGCGCCACCCAGAGCGAGAGCGTGTCACGCGTCGAGAAGCTCCAGTAGGGATTGTCCAGATGCCAGCCCGTCGGATTGCCAAAGGGCGGCTTAAAGAGCGCCTGATCGTGCCAGATACGGATGCCCTCAATGCCCGCCAGCGTCGCCGCCAGTTCCCCAAGGCGCGGGTCGAGCATCAGCTCTTTCATGCCCTCATGGGTTTCGAGCAGCTTGACGCACTGAGTAAACACCTGGGCATAGTAGCTGTCCGGGTTATGCTGGTTGGAGAGAACGCGGTTCGTCTCTGTACTCGTCACTCCGGTGGCCGTCATGGCGAGGCGCTGATCCACGGCTTCTTGGGTCGTGTGCTGCCAGTGAGCAAGCTCTTTGGCATCCAGAAAGTTCTCGATCACCAAAAAGCCATTGTCGCGATACGAGGCAATCTGCGCCTCAGAGAGTTGGTTATTCATCGTCATTCTATTCTAGCGGAAAATTTAGGGTAAAACAGAGTCTATGGCACGAAATGTTCTTGGAGGAGAGCTTCTTCCCTGCTCTCATGAGCCGCTGACGGGCTTCTACCGTGATGGCTGCTGCAATACAGGCGGTCAGGATATGGGTTTGCACCTGGTCTGCGCGGTGATGACGGCGGAGTTTCTGGCGTTCTCTAAGGGCGCAGGCAACGATCTAAGCACGCCGCGAGAAGAGTGGGGTTTTCCTGGCCTCAAACCAGGTGACCGCTGGTGTCTTTGTATGGAGCGCTGGGTGGAGGCTTTCCAGGCGGGCTTTGCCCCTAAGCTGGTACTGGAGGCAACCAATGAGCTGGCACTGGAGTGGGCAGATATGGCGACAATGAAAGAGTACGCGGTATGAACGAGGACGAGGCTCTCTCACAGCTTCGGGAGAGCTCCGAAAAACCTGCGCTCCAGAGCAAGAAGTGGACAATGGCACTGATCGGGCTGGTGTCCGTGATGGCGACCTACGGCACCGGAATCACGGTCTGCGTGATGAAGCCGGAGATCGCGCCGCACGTGGTCTCGCTCTCGACGATGGTGATCACGTTTCTGGGGAGCCTGGTTGGGGCCTACACGATTGGACAGAGCTTTGTGGACTGGCGCACACAGGCCAGCGTCGCCACGGTGGCACAGACCAGCCGAGAGGATGTGAATGTCCGTCAGGAGCTGATCCAGCGTACGATTGATGTTAGCTCGCGCGCCAAAGAAGAGGACTACTCGCTGGAGATTGCCGACCCATCGGGAGCCAATGGAGCCGACACCGATGGCCCTTAGTAGCGCGTCGCTCAAGCTGATCTTGCAGTTCGAAGTGGGCGGCGGCAAGACCTACTACGAGAAGCGGCTCAAGTCCCCCACCTGGCCCGGCGAGGCTTCCGGGGTGACGATTGGCGTCGGCTATGATCTGGGCTACTATGAGGCGGCGACGATCAAAGCCGACTGGGAAGACTACCTCACTCCCAAGACTCTAAAGCGCCTGATCGCCTGCGCGGGCAAGACGGGTAAAGACGCCGAAAAAGCCATCGCCGGAGTGAAAGATATCGTCATTGACTGGGACGATGCCTTGGCCGTTTTTAGAAACACCACGATCTCGACGTTCTGGCGCAAGGCCAAGCTCGCTTTTCCGGGTGTCGAAAAACTCCATCCCAATGCCCGTGGCGCGATGCTCTCGCTGGTCTTCAACCGGGGCACATCGCTGGTGGGAGACCGCCGCGGGTGCAGGACAAAAAAGTGGTGAGGCAAGCCGATTTGCCTTCTGCTCCTAAAGTCGTCATCATAGGGGGATGACAGAAGAAACGAAACAGCGACTTCGCCAACGCTTTGAACAGATCCTTGCCGCCCAAGATGCACCGC
>NZ_JANNYP010000113.1:0-12225 GCF_031410135.1 Armatimonas sp.
CATTTCTGGACAGGTCGCCCCAGAGGTCATAGACTCATTCCTGACACATGGGAGGGACTTTTCACCAGATTTTACATTGGCGGGGGATGTGCAAAAACAGCCAAGCACTGCTAAAACGTTCCTTTTCGGCCACAACTTGGAGATCGGACAACTGCCATGGACCGGAGGCCACCGCCAAAAACGGTCGTTAAACCAGACTACGAGTAGACTGTCTGAATACCGCCCTGCCAAAGTGACTGCGGGAAAAGTGTTCAGGAAAACGCCTGGTCTACAATCAAGCCAAACGGTGGCACTGCTACTGCTCGAAGCACAGGGAATAAAAAATAGAATAAAAACTCTAATATTTACTTGCGGTTTTAGAATAAATACTCTATACTCCATTTCAGAGTAATTACTCTAAATGGGCAAGAGCATGGGAAACCGTAAAGCGACACGAGAGCATATTTTAGAGATCGCCCTCCGGCTCTTCAATGAGCAGGGCTGTCATGCGACTACCACCAACCATATCGCGGAGGCTGCCGGGCTGTCGGTGGGGAACCTCTACTACCACTTCAAGAACAAAGAGGAGATTGTCCGTGCTCTCTATGAGCGACTGAGTGCCGACACGCAAGCAGCGTTTGTCCTGCCTACGGATCGCCTCCCGGATCTCACCGATCTGGAGCGACTGATGCGGGTGAACTTTACGATTCTGTGGGAGTACCGCTTTTTCTACCGCGAGATCATGGCACTCCTGCAGCGCGATCCACAGCTTGCGGCCCAGTACCGCGCCCTCCGAGAGCGCGGCTTTCAGAACTTCACTGTGCTTTTTCAACAGTTCCACGCCAGCGGCATCTTTCGTCCTGCGACCACCACGGAGATTGACCAGCTCGCCGAGATCTGCTGGATCTTAAGCGAGTTCTACCTTCCTTTCGTCGAGATCGGCGGCGAGGCTCCTAATCCTGCCCATCTAGACCATGGCGTCGTCTTACTGCGCCAGGCACTCACCCCTTATTTGGAGACAAAATAATGCTACGAAAACTAACAGCAGGTGTTCTTATCACGGTTCCTGTGCTCTTTAGCGCGGGCTACTCGCTTCTCTCGGCACGCTTCGACTATCCGCTGATTCTCAAGCACTCATCTGACGAGATCTTGCGACGCTTCGATGCCCACCATGCGGCGCTCTTGCAGGGCTGGTACACGCTCTTTCTGGCGGCGGGGCTCTTTATTCCTCTCTCAACCCTCGTGGCGGATCGCTATGCCCCGCGTGCTTTGGCAAATCTCGCACGCTCTTTTGGGCTGGCGGCAGGAATCGTCCAGGCAGCGGGGCTGGCACGCTGGGTCTTTCTGGTGCCCTCGCTGGCGGCACGCTATGTCGCCACAACAGACCCGGGCGAAAAAGTCGCGCTACGTACGGTATTTGAAGCCTTTCACCACTACGCAGGCAATGGCCTGGGTGAGCACCTGGGCTATCTCTTCACCGGGCTCTGGAGCCTCTTGATCGCGCTAGGGCTGTGGGAAAAATCGCGCCCGCTCGCTATTGTCGGCGCTCTCAGCGCCTTGGCAATCTTCGCGGGCCTCCTTGAGCCTCTGGGGCTGGGTGGTGTGGGGGCAATAAACGCCTTGGGCTATGTCGCATGGTCGCTCTGGCTGATCGCACTGGGAATCAAGACCGCTCGCTCTGGGCAGAAAGAAAACAACTCATGAAACGCTTTGTTCTACTTGCTTCTATTGCCATCTTTGGCGCACTCACCACTTCGGCTTGGGCACAAGAGCCGCGGCCACTGCGCCAGCTCTCGGTCAATGGCTTTCGCTCCCCTTCGATAGGGCTGGAGTACCGGCAGGGAGCCTATAGTCTGCACACGGGCTACTACACCAGCATTCTCTCGCAAAGTGACAGCCGAAATAAGCGCTCCACAGCGTTTATCAAGACCGGCGTGAGCCACTATTTTGGGGGCGACCAAAAACGTGAGTGGTTTGTCTCGGCCGCTCATGTCCGTGGCCGAACCGAGGGCTGGAAAAAAGACGGTGCGTTTCTGGAGGCAGGTGGTCGCTGGCAGGTGGCGAAGCGGCTGGAGCTTCGGCTGGGCGCGGGGCTCTTGCTTGTCTCAGGGAAGCCCGCGCGGCTGAACCCCACTCCCGGAATCTCCTACACCATCCCTCTGCACTAAAAGAAAGAACACCAATGAAGCTAGCAAACCCCCTAACCGGCGATGTGATGACGGTGATTGAGTCCGCTGACCAGAGCCCTACACAGACCGTGCACCTGCACTTCGATCTTGCCCCAAAAGCAGCAGGCTCACCGCCGCACTTCCACCCGCGCCTCACCGAGACCTTCACCGTCGAGAAAGGCACACTCGCCGTACGCCTCGGTCAGGCCCACACCCAGCTTCTGACCGTTGGGGAGAGTGTCACGATTGTGCCTGGAACAGTCCATCGTTTCTGGAATCCAAGTGATGTACGTGTGGTCTTTCGCACCGAGGTCACCCCCGGCCAGGGCTTTGAGCGCTTCATGCGCTGCCTCTATAGCCTCGCTATCGCCGGAAAGACCGACCAAAAGGGCCTGCCTACGTCACCACTGGTCTGGGCCTGCCTACTTCTCTGGGCGGACTTTCGGTTCCCCGGAATCCCCGAGACCTTGCAAGAGCGGCTTCTTGTTGCACTCTACGGACTCGCCGAGCGACAGGGTATCGTCGAGGAACTTGCCTCTTATAGCTGCTTGATACTTCCCAGGCGTACTTTAGCAGTAATTTGAAATCCCGGCGGGCGCTGAACTCCCCCTCAACAACGCCTCTTTTCAGCGCGGTTTCCCGCCAAATTAGTCTAAATGTGAAAATATTGAAGGATATAAGGTAATGGCAAAGATATTTCCAGGACGCTACACGGCAAACACTACAGAGCCGTTTGTGGTCTTTCTCATTGGGGTGCGAGTGAATCGGTTCGCATTGGTGCACAAGTGGCTACCTGTGGTAAACGCTATGGGGCCGATGCTGAAGACGCTCTACACCCATCCCGAAAAGGGATTTTTAGGGGCGGAATACTATTTCAGCCTACGCGGACCGTTAGTTATCCAGTACTGGCGCTCCACCGACGACTTAGAGCGTTTCGCTCGAGAACCCTCGGAGCCGCATCTAGAGGCATGGAAGCGCTTCAATAAAGCGGTAGGAAAGGACGGAACAGTGGGGATCTGGCACGAGACCTATACCGTTCAGCCGGGTCATTATGAGACGGTCTATGCTAACATGCCTCAATTTGGCCTCGCGGTTGCCATGAATCATGTTCCCATTACAAGCCGAAGCGAGACGGCTCGCCAGCGGCTTGGGACTGGACTACCCTCAGAAAAGTGAACGATGAGTTAAGCAACAAGCTCCTAATCGCGAGTAACAAGAAACCGTTCGTTTCGAGAGACACTTGGGCATGAAGCGACTTCCGGTGCTACTCTGGGTGAGAACCCTCCGGGGCGCTCTGGCGGGTACAATCGGACATGCCCACTCCCTTCGACGCGACCACCAAAGAGCTGGTACGATTCCAGCCCGAAGACTGGCTCGCGCTCCTCGGTCTGCCACCTGATCCCTGCGAGCTGGTAGATGCTGACCTGGCAACCGTCTCCACAGAAGCCGACCGACTCATACGCGTCAACTCCGCCAAGCCCTACCTCGTTCACATCGAGTTTCAAGCAGGGCACGACGGATACTCGGTGCCGGGGCGAATGCTACGCTACAACGTCCTGGCGGGAGAGCAGACAGGCCTCACCGTCCTGAGCTATGTCATCCTACTCAGACCCGAGGCAGATAGCACCGCGCTCACCGGAATAGTCGAGAGATTCCGACCAGACGGCTCGCGCTACCATCTCTTCGAGTTCAGTGTCATCAGGCTCTGGAAACTCACTGCCGCAGGAATCCTACGTGGCGGCCTGGCGACGCTTCCCTTAGCACTGCTAGGAGATCTTTCCGGCACCAGCCCCGAAGAGGTAGTCCAGCAAGTGGCAGAGCGCCTGAGTACAGAGGTCGCACCTGAGAGCATCCGCAAGCTGTGGACCTCGACCTACCTCTTGGCGGGATTGCGGTACGCACCCGAAATTGCCGGTAAACTATTGGAGAAAGTAGCAGCACAAATGAAAGAATCCATGACATATCAGAAGATCCTCGCCGATGGTCGCGAGGAAGGCATCGCTCAGGGCGTGATTCAAGGCGTGGCTCAAGGTGTTGCGGTAGGCGAACGCCGCCTCTTCTTGAAGATGGCTTCGCGCCGCCTAGGTGAGCCTGATGCGGCAACCCTCGCCAGAGTTGAGCTGGCTTCGGCTATCGTGATCGAGCAGTGGGCGGAGGCATTGGATCAGGTCGAGACCTGGAGTGAGCTCGTCAAAGCCTGAAGAACGACAAAGATTTCGAGGGCGTGAGTAGTCCGTGTAGCGAAGCACGGACCACCCATGCCCTCTCATTTTTCAGGGCGTTTTTCACCCCTTCCCCATCTACCCATCGTCAAAAAAACGGTCATTAGATGAGGAACTCTCATCTACGGGTTCGAAAAATAATACCCGAAAGGGCGGATGACCGGGATTGAACCGGCTACCTCCAGAGCCACAACCTGGCGCTCTAACCAAATGAGCTACACCCGCCACGAATGCAGGCAGAATTGTATCGCGGCTCTGTCAGCTTCGCAAGTGCTCACAAAGCTCGATGATCACGCCATCGGGGTCATGACAGTAGCAGAGGCGCTTCTGGATTCCTTCGACAATGCGAAAGGGAACTGTCACAGGCGGAGAGACAAAACGTACTCCCGCCGTGCTGAGCTTCTGGTACCAGCTCTCCAGATCGCTCACTTCCAGGGCAAAGTGTCGCAAGCCCTGGGTATATGGCAGTGCATTGGGCGTCAGTGCGGTGCCCTCAGGGCTGAGATACTGTAAGAGCTCAATCCGACAGCCACCGCCCGTGGGCATCACAAAGACGCAGTGTGCATGAGCGTTTTTGCAGCCCGTCACGTCCTCGATCCACTCTCCCTGAAGCGGAACATCAAAGGTCTGGCGCATCCCTAGGAGATCCATATAGAACGCCAGGGAGCGGTGCATGTCTGCCACTACGATATTGAGGTGATTGATTGTCATACGAGTTTTTTCAGCGCCTTGACAAAGACCTCCGCCTGACGCGACATTCCTAGATCCGTGGGGTGGACGCCATCTACGGTTGCCTCACCATCGCTGCCCCACGCATTTTGCATCGGCAGATACACAAGCCCTGGAATCCCCGCCTTGGTGAGTCTCTCGACTGTCTCACGGGTGATCTTGCTGCGTGAAGGCTCTGTGGGACTGTCGAGAAAAGCATCTCCCGCGCAGAGAATAGGCGTCTGAGGGCGCTTTGCCCGTAGCTGGCGCACGAACGGCTCTAGGCGCTCTAGCACTTGTGGCTCGCTCATGTTGCGAAGGCAGTCTAGGACATAGACAGACGCGTCAATCTCACTGAGTAAGTGGGCCAGTGCCAGCTCCATCTTGCCATTGCCTGAAAAGCCCAGGTTGGTGTGAGAGCGCTCCAGTGCTCGTGCCGCGATCGCGGTGAAGGCCATCCCAGGTCGCGAGGCGCACCCACCCTGGGTGATCGACGTTCCGTAGAAAACGATCGGGCGGTGCTTACGGGGAGGTGGGGGAAGCAGCCCGGTGCCAGGCGCAAATCCCAGCTCGACTCGTAGAGTGTTGTTGTAGAGTGGCAGATAGAGGCAGAACTCACGTGGGCCGCCGCGAGCTCCTTCAAACACCACTTGATTGCCCACTTGCTGACGCGGCTGCCCAACCCCGATAAAGCGCCACTTGCCGCCGCTATCGCGCCCGTAGAGATCCACCCCTGAGACGCCTGAGGCGGGCATGTGGGGCATTGCCAGCTCGCCGCCCACCGACCAGCGCACGCCAATTTGTGGACTGGCCGTCACAAAGCGAAAGCAAATCCCCGCGCTATGGTGCGAGAGATTCCAGACCGAGGGAGGAACCAGAGCCTGCGCCGATATCGGAAGGCGATCAAAAGGTGCTGCCGTCTCCGACCAGCCTTTGCCTTCAACATCCTCGCCCCGTAGCTGTCGCCACTCTAAACCTTGTGCGTGCATACACCCCATCTCCTACAACACCAGTCCCCGAAGAAATCTCCGTCGCTGCATTCTTACATGCCCTCTTCGACAGATCATCGGGAAATTCCTGGGAAATCTTGTATAGTAATGAGGATGGAACAAGAGCCCGAGCTACCCCCCATACCCACGAAGATTCGCTTTGCCGCCCGCTACCGGGAAGCCCCTAAGGCACGCAAGGACATTAGTCTGCGCCTTTTCGTGCTCCTGATTCTGATTATCTCCGCCATGGGCTGGCAAGGCATCCGCAACATCACTCAGTTTCTCTATCTGATGGATCAGCGCTACGCCCACCCCTCGCCGTCTCCTATGCCAGATATCGAGATTCGCTTCGAGCCGCTCTCCGAGGCAGGCAAAAAGTGACACTTCGCTACGAGATGACCCTGAACGACCAGGTGGAATACAATCTCTACCTCCAAAATAAACAGTACCCTCGGCGCTCGAAACGAGCAACCGTTGGTTTTTATGTCTTGATGATCGCCATGATGGCTCTCATGCTACTTACCTGTTTATGGGAAGCAAGCTTTCGAGGGCCGCAGGTCTATCATCTCTTCGTCCTAGCATTCGTCGCATTTTTCCTCTACATTGCGTGGGCATCCACCGAAAAAGGGCAGCGCACTCTCGTCGAAAAGCAAGTTCGGAAGAACACGGAGTTCCTCAAGTATGTGGGGCAACGGGAAGTGCGATTAGAGCCCCTTGGCATTCGCTCTATTGCCGCAAGTGGGGAGCGTTTTCTGAACTGGGAGTCAGTAGCCCTGGAGCAGAGCGCGGAGGCACTCGTTTTCTCCTTGAGCTTGCTTGACTCCATTGTGGTTCCCAAGCGTGTCTTTTCCACACCGCAACATCAGGCTGAGTTTGTCGCCGCCGTTGAGCGCTTTCGTCAAGGGCAAGCCCAAGCAATCGCCGAGCCGCAGAAGCTTGCGCAGTCCTGGTACCAAAGCAAGGATCAGGTCGGCTAGCGTCTTAGGGGGAGAGTCAGCGACATACAGAGCCAAGTATACCGTGTACGAGGCGGGTACAATAGGGCATGAAGAACCTGACCCTAGTGCGCGATATGCACCAGCCCAACCCGTATGATCTCACTGCCCGCGCCGAGAAAATAGACCCGTCGCTGGATCTGTTCGCGGAGATTCTCAAGCTCAAGAAAGAGAAAAACGCGGTGATTCTGGCGCACTACTACCAGGACTCCGAGATTCAAGATCTGGCGGACTTCGTGGGCGACTCGCTGGCGCTGGCGCAGGCGGCGGCCAAGACCCAGGCGGACTGCATTGTGTTTTGTGGCGTGCACTTCATGGCCGAGACCGCCAAGATCCTCAATCCCACTAAGCCTGTTTACTTGCCTGATTTGGATGCCGGTTGCTCGCTTGCGGATAGATGCCCCGCCGATGTCTACGGCGAGTGGCTCAAGCAGTATCCGGGGCACTACGTCGTCAACTATATCAACTCCTCGGCGGCGGTCAAGGCCATGAGCGATCTGATCGTCACCAGCAGCAACGCGGCGCAGCTGGTCGCCATGATCCCCAAAGACCAGCCGATTGTCTTCGGGCCGGATCGGCACCTGGGCAAGTGGGTCGAAAAACAAACGGGTCGCGAGATGGTGCTCTGGCCGGGATTTTGTATCGTCCACGAGCAGTTCAACGCCCGGAGACTGGCGGCGATGATCAACGCGCACCCCGACGCCACCGTGATCGCGCACCCGGAGTGCGAGGAGGCCGTCCTGGACAAAGCGCACTTTATCGGCTCCACGCTGGCGCTTCTGAACTATGTTAAAACGCACCCCGAGCACAAGAAGTTTGTGGTCAACACCGAGGTCGGGATTCTGCACCAGATGCAAAAAGCCCGCCCCGATGCTGAGTTTATCTGTGCCCCGCCCAACTCTGGCTGCACCTGCGCAAGCTGCCCCTACATGCGCCTCAATACGCTCGAAAAACTCTATCTCTGCCTCAAAGACGGCCAGCCCGAGCTACAAATGGACGAAGATCTGCGCGTGAAATCCGAGGTGCCGCTACGGCGCATGCTAGAGTGGAGCGCTAAAATCCAGCCCGCCGCACCGAATAAGTAGTCGAAAAAAGGAAATTTACGATGTCAGACAAGTCATTGCGTGAGCCCGATGTCAATGGGGGGCTGATCCTAGCACTGAGTATCTTGGGGCTGTTGCTTTGTGGCCCCCTTACGCTTGTAAGCTGGATCATGGCTAACTCGGCCATCCGAACTTTGGATTTCTACCCCAGCTCCAGCCAGCGCGGCCTTGTGAAAGCAGGGCAGATTATTAGTATTATTGGGCTGATTCTGTGGATTCTGATAGTTGTCGTCAAGGTGAACGAAAGAACTCAGAGGATGCGGGGGTATGATAGTTCTTATGGGGCCAATATTACCATTAATGGCCGCCCTGCCGACCCAAACTCTCGGCATGATCGGTTCATGATTGATGCAGTCTCGCCTGGAAGAACACGTTGATATTGCAACGCAACGCTCGCGCTTCAAAGATGCGCTTAGAGCCGAACAAGTAGTTCTATGAAACATCAGACAACAAATCCGATTGCTGCACGCTATGAGACAGGCCAACGTCTTCGGCGGTTTGAGACGCTCTGGGAGACGGCGAGCGCGGAGAAAAAGCGCCAAGTCTTGCCGCTGGTCAATCAAGCGGTGATGGGCTTCTTCGCCGGTGGCCCCTCCGCAAGCGCGAAGCCACTGGACGCAGCCATTGGCGTGCTCTTTAACGGCTCCGAGAGTGTTCGCCCACACCCGTGGGGGATGCCGCTCGTTGCGACTCCCTCAGCCCGACTTCTGGACAGTGCGGCGGGACGCGTGACACTCACTATCACCCAGCTCTATACAATCCCGGAGAAGGCACCAAGCGCGACCGAGTTTTTTGTGAGCGGAAAGCCGGGCACCACACTCTACACCGCTTCCACTTCCGCAGTGGCACAACAGTTTAAAGCGTTTCCGCAGGAAATTGTCTTCCCGCTTCCTAACCTAGAGGACGACGTGACCCTCTTTGTGGAGGTTGATGCAGGGGCAGATCAGGGCCAGAATATAGCGGATCGCTTGGTGAATCTCGCGCTGGCGAAGAATCTCAAGCCACGGCTGGCGGCGCTGGAGAATTCGGTGGAGCCGTCGGTGGTGCATTTGTTGGGAATCTTGAAGAAGCTCGCGGCGGGCGAGCCGCTGGAGACGGACTTTCCGGGGCTGAAGCTCCTGCTTGATGCCGAGGCGGCGGCGAAAAATGCGCCGCTGTGGGGAAAGAAAACGGCGGGGCAGTTCTGGCTGATGCTCAATAAGGCACCCGTGCGGCTACTTGCACCGAAAGCGGTGGAATCCGGCAAGCCCCTGCCGCTGGTGATCGCGCTCCACGGTTCGGGCGGCTCTGAGAACATGTTCTTCGATACTTACGGCGCGGGCAAGATTATGCGGCTCTGTGAAGAGCGCGGCTGGCTGCTGCTGACTCTGAGAAACGGCGCGGGACTGAGCGCACTCCCCGAGATGCTTGCGGAGCTGGGCAAGCTCTATTCCTATGATACAAAGCGCGTCTTTCTCACGGGCCACTCCATGGGGGCGGCGATGGCAGTGCAGGCGGCGCAAGCGAATCCGAAGGTTTTTGCTGCGGTCGCGGTGCTGGGCGGTGGGGGAGCGGTGCGAAATGCGCCCGACACGCTGCCGCCGTTTTTAGTTGGGGCAGGGGCATCGGACTTTGGCAAGCCGATGGCACAGAGCCTCGCCAAAGCCCTCAAGACCGAGTGCAAGATCTATCCGGACTGCGAGCATTTGACGGTTGTTCAGGATGCTCTAGACGATGTGATCCGTTTTTTTGAGCAACCAAATCGTCGCTGACAAGTCTTATCCCACGGAGGAAAGCAACATGGGATTATTTGGCCCCAGTAAAGAAGAAGTGTGGCAGCAGCTCTGCCAGGAGATCGGTGCGGAGTTTGTAGAGGGTGGGTTCTGGAAAGGCAACAAAGTCGAGCTTGATGTAGGCGAAATGACGATCACGCTGGATGTTTACAGCGTCCACGCCAACAACGCGACGCACTACTACACCCGGATGCGTGCCCCCTACATAAATCGGGATGGGTTTCGCTTCAAGGTCTACCGCAACAACGGTTTCGCGTTTATGCGGCGGCTCTTTGGTGTTCCCGATATCGAGCTGGGCTTTGTTGAGTTCGATGAAAAGTACGTCATTCAGGGCACTGACACCGGAAAGCTGACCGCACTCTTTGCCAGCGCCACGCTTCGGGAGCAGCTCACGGCCGATCCGAGTGTCTGGCTGGAAATCAAAGACGACGAGGGCTGGTTTGCCACCAAATTTCCCGAGGGCGTGGACGAGCTCTACTTCAGTGTCGGAGGTATTGTCAAAGACATCGAGCGGCTTAAGGGATTCTTTTCCGTCTTTACCGAGACGCTTCAGCAGCTTCAGAAAATCGGCTCGCTGGAAAAAGGCGATCCCGGAGTTGTGCTACAATAGCGGAGAGGGATTTTATAGTGTCAAGTACACCACGTGAGCCAGGGGTCAACGGGGGACTCATACTGGCGCTGAGTATTCTTGGGCTTCTACTGTGTGGCCCACTGACAATCATCAGTTGGATTATGGCTAATGCCGCCTTGCGCACACTGGATTACCATCCCGGCTCCAGCCAGCGTGGGCTGGTGCAGGCGGGACAGATCATCAGCATTGTCGGAATCGTCTTATGGGTACTGTTTGCCTGGACTCGCCTCAGCAACCTCCCGTCGCAGCGTTCCTACATGCCAACAACCTATATTGGAGGCAAACCTGTGGAATCTGTGGGCGGGCGCGTTTACGTGAATGGGAAGCCTGCCGATCCGAGCACTCCTGAAGGCTCGTTGGCACTGCATCTTCAAACACAGCCAGGTAAGAAATGAAGGCTGACGCACTGGTTCGGCGTGTCGCACAGGGAGCGCTGGAAAAGACCGTACGCTCGCTGGCGGCAATTCCGACACGGCACACGCTCTCCGGGGCACGCGGCGCGGATGCGGCGGCGGCGTGGCTGGAAAAAGAGCTGAGGAGCTACGGCGGCAATCTTCAAGTGGCGCAGCAGCGGTGGGTGCAGCCTGCAGGCGGGCGGATGACCAAGTCGCAGGAGCTCGGCAATGTGCTGGCGACATTGCCAGGCACGGATATGCCTGAGCGCGTGATCGTGGTCTCGGGGCACTACGACTCTCGGGTAACGGATGTGCTGGATGCAACCTCGCCCGCGCCCGGTGCCAACGACGATGCCTCGGGCGTGGCAGTGGTGCTGGAGTGTGCGCGGCTCATGGCGAATCTGAAGCCGCGCTGTACGGTGATTTTTGCCGCAGTGACGGGCGAGGAGCAGAGCCTGCTCGGGTCGGCCCAGCTGGCAAAAAGCCTCAAAGAGCAGGGCAAGCAAGTGGTCGCCATGGCGACCTATGACATTGTGGGCAACTCCGTGAACCAAGAGGGAAAGCGCGACGACAAGCACATTCGGGTCTTTTCCACATCCGAGGAGCTAGGGGAGCTTCCCACCCAAGCCACGCGTCGGAAAAGTTTGGGCACCGATGGCGACTCACCCGCACGGACTCTCGCCCGGGCAATTGCGGACTCGGCACGGCGGCAGGTGAAAGGAATCTCGGTTTCGCTCACGCTGCGCAACGATAGATACGGGCGCGGCGGGGATCATAGCTCGTTTCTGGCGGCAGGCTACCCGGCATCGGTGCGCTTCACGGAGCCGGGCGAGGACTGGCGGCACCAGCACCAAGATCTGAGAGTGGAGAAAGGTGTCAAGTACGGCGACCTGCCCGAGTTTGTGGATTACGCCTATCTGACACGCGTGACCCAAGTGGCTCTCGCGTGGCTCTCGGAACTAGCCGATGCCCCGCCCGCGCCCATCCGCGCGACGCTCAAGCAAGACCTGAGCAACGCGACAACGCTCACGTGGTCGGCGGTTGCGGGGGCGGTAAGCTACGACGTTCTCTGGCGACGAACCACCGAGCCTGACTGGAGCGGACAGAAAGCCTTTTCCGCCACACAAGCCACCCTGCCTCTCTCAAAAGATGACTATCTTTTTGGCGTGCGTGCTGTTGGCCAGAACGGTGCACGTGGTCTCCCCACTACCATCGGGCGGTAGCCAGAAAAAATCGGCTCTTTGACAAATAGTGGGGTCAGGT
>NZ_JANNYP010000114.1:0-1560 GCF_031410135.1 Armatimonas sp.
GCCCTCCACGTCGCTAATCCCGTGCCCGCTTGGTATGGCGAGGGCGATGAGAAAGTTTATGTGGACGGTGAGACCTGGCCCTCCTGGTTTGGCACCGGCACCGAGGACTACTTCGGCTACGCCTGGAGCATGAACACCGAGTTCCAAAAGCCGTACCACGCCCAGGTTCACAGCGAGAAGCCGGGAAATTTCGGTCACAGCATCATGGCTCGGTGGCACGTTTCCGACAGGATCACGTTCGAAAAAGACATTCGGTTCGATCTAGAAAATTGGCACTGGGCAGAAGTGGACTGTCGATTCGACCTCACTGCCTATTGGTATTCTCGACCCGGTGACAGTGGTCCGCATCCAGTCGACGTCAAGAATCTCCCATTCGAGCGACTCCTCGGACCAAAACGCCAGCCGGGAATGATTGAGGGCGAAGACATGAAGGTCCTGCGCCGCACTGGAGGTCAAACATCGGTCCAAGACGGATTCGCCGAACCCAGCGGAGGAGCCCAGTTGTGGTGGATCCAAGCCAAGGCAGAGGATGTTCTCGAACTCGAATTCGTCGTGCCAGTGAAAGGAACCTACGCATTAGAGGGCAATTTCTGCCATGCCATCGACTACGGCATCCATGAGTTGGTTCTGGATGGCGAGAAGCTCGCCGAAAAGGATTTCTTCAACAATGGAATTACTTGGAAGAAGATTGCCCTCGGAACGCGCGCGCTCACCGCTGGCAAGCACATCCTGAAAGTGATTTGCAAAGGAAAGAATGCTCTTGCCGCACCTGGGCAGATGTTCGGGCTTGATGGGATCAAACTCAAACCCGTAAAGTAATCATTGTGTTGGACCGCGCAAGGAGTGCCTCACGCGGTCCGGGCAGGACTAGAAGGTATCGCTAAACCGATAGGCTTCGATGAGCTTTCGCTCGCCTTCTTTTCCTTGTTGCGTTTTGCCGTGCTCCATTCCAAGCACACCTTTGAAACCCTTTTTGTAAAGGTGCTCAAAGATTTTGCGGTAGTTCATTTCTCCACTGGTTGGCTCGTTTCGACCGGGGTTATCTCCGATTTGGTAGTAGGTCACCTCTGAGTAAGCGGCATCGATGTTGGGGATGATGTTCCCGAGTTCGATCTGGGCGTGGTACATGTCGTACAACACCTTGCAGGAAGGACTCTTCACCGCTTTGCAAATCGCGTAGCCCTGAGGAACCGTCTTGAGAAAGTGGTCCGGGTGATCGCGAAAATTCAGCGGCTCGATGACCATTTCAAGACCGTGGGGTTCGAAAATCTCTGCCGCGCGGCGGAGAGCGTCGATCACGTGGGCGGTTTGGTACTCGTGGTGCTGTCTAGGATCGACCATTCCAGGCACGACCGTCATCCACTTGGCGTTCACGCGCTTCGCCACCTCTACCGCGACCTTACACTCACCAAGAAACTTCTCCAGAGAGTCTGCCTTTCCTGTGGCAAGGGTCGGACTCCAGGCCGTCGAAAGGTTGACGACGAAGACTCCCATGAGAATTCCGTTGTCGCGCATCCCTTTCGCGATTTTCTCCTGCTCAGCGACGGATCGACCCGCCAT
>NZ_JANNYP010000115.1:0-3949 GCF_031410135.1 Armatimonas sp.
GAGGACTACGTCAAGGAAGGCGACGAGTGGACTCTCGCGATCTGCTAGCACTACATGACGAATCGTCTCAAACCAGCGCTGTACGGGGCTGAAGCTAGCGTGACTTTCCCAGAAAGCCTCTGCCGTTTCCCATAAGGAAAGCTGATCGGTGAACTGGTAGAGCAGGCCGAGGTACCAGCTCTCTGGGGTGACATTGCGGCCTTGCTTGCTGATGTCGATCTGGACAATATTGATGCCTTGATCCAAGAGCCGCACTGCTGTCCGAACGAGTAGTGAGGACTTGCCCACCTGGCGAGTATCAAGGACGTAACAGAGTTCGCCATGCCGCAATCGTTCGAAGAGTGCGTGATCCGCATTCCGCACAAGATAGGAAGGAGCGTCCCAATCTAAGGTGCCGCCAACTTGATAGAAGGTTTGGTGTTGGTCGTGTGGAAGCCGTCCCTGCTCATGGTTCAACTCGGGCAAGGCAGGTGCTTCCTCTGGTTTAGGTACTCGGCTCATGGGCGTAGTGATGAACTCGATTGTACGCGACTTTTAAAAGACTAGCCGAATGTCAGGTTCTGGTCAGGTTCTGGTCAGGTTTTTACCTGATATAGCAAATACACTGGTAGTCAGGAACAAGACTATGCACCAGCAAATTTTGAAAGCCGTTCTTATAACGGCATCATTGGCATCTTTTACTGTCGCTTATGCTCAGACAACATCTGTCCCGAGCATGATGAATTTTCAGGGACGTTTGACAAAACCAGATGGATCGCCTGTCCCAGATGGCTCGTATTCTCTGACGTTTCGTGTTTATGACTCGGTAACCAATGGAACGAAGAGATGGGAGCAGAGCATGAACCCTGTTCTCGTTCGTAACGGAGTCTTCGCCGTATTGCTCGGCAATGGCAATCCTATTACAGCGACGGTATTAAACGCGACACCCTACTTGGAAATTCAAATCGGAACGGATTCTCCGCTGGCACCTCGACAACCCTTCGTCACCGTCTCCTTTGCGTTTAAGGCGGACACTGTTCCTGATGGCGCGATTGGTACAGTGCAGCTCGCCAACAACTCCATCACGAGTGCAAAGATCGTGGATGGGGCTGTTACTAGTGCGAAAATTGCTGATGGTGCTGTCACCAATGCGAAGATCGCAGATGGAACGATCACTTCTGGTAAGTTGGCTGGTGGGGGCAGTCCTCCGATGGGGGCAGCAGGTGGCGATCTGACAGGTACGTACCCGAACCCGACCGTTGGTGGCGGAAAAATTGATTCCACAAAGCTTGCCGCCGACGCAGCTTCGCTTTCCAAAGTCACAAATGGATCACTCACTATTGATAGCGGCAGACTATTTGTGAACTACGGCACAATTCAAAAAGGTGGAAACCCAATTCCTGGAACGCTTCTTGACATGGGATTATACAATTTTACCCCAGGTTGGATGCGTTTCATGACAAATAATTCAAATTTTAATTGGTTCACAAATATAGATCTCAATAGTGCTCCTACAATGACTCTTGATACCAGTGGCAATCTAACAACAACTGGACGGTTGAGCCTTTTAAATAGTGGCGTGATTCAACGTGGTGCTTCACCTGTAAATACAACCGATATGGGATTGTATCAACTTACAGGAGGTTGGATGCGCTTCGTGACCAATAACAGTCATTTTCAATGGTTTTCAGATGCTAATTCTAGTGGAGGAGTCGGTGGGGCACCTATCATGACCCTTACCCCAAGCGGTGCATTATCAGTAGGTGAAGTTTCGGCAAATGTAGTGGAAGTCCGCGGCAGCGACGTAGCCGAGCTGTACTATGTCCAGCCTAATGGTGATGTTTCCCCAGTTCCTGGCATGATTGTCTCGATTGACAGGGCGCAGATCGGGCGGATGAAAGTTGCCTCACATACCTACGATTCTACGGTTGGCGGCATTATCAGTGGTGCTAATGGGATTAAGCCTGGTGTCATCCTGCGTCAGAAGGGAACCGTCGCTGATGGAACCTACCCCGTTGCCAGTGTCGGGCGCGTCTGGTGCTGGGCAGATGCCGATGCGAATGGTTCCATCCAAGCGGGGGACCTGCTCACTACCTCCGCGACGCCGGGTCATGCCATGCGGGTAGATGACCCAATCAAGGCCAGAGGCGCTGTGATCGGCAAAGCCATGTCTTCACTTAAATCAGGTAAGGGCCTTGTTTTCGCCTTGGTCTCATTGCAGTAATAAAGGTGAAAAAATGAATGTGACAACCTTTGGGCGACGGGAATTGTTCTTGGCTGGTTGCGCCATTACACTAACTCTCCTACCAGATTTTGCTGAAGCGCAAAGTGGATGGCAAGACGGAAACCCACCCACTTATAACGGTGTAAAGGTCTATGGCCAGTGTCTAGTTTTCGTTCAGCGATACTGTCCTCCAGTCCTGGGAATTACCGTTCCTACGGTAGGAGGGCGACATGCAGACGAACCAGGTGCCCATTGGATTTGGGATGACCCAGAACTCCAGCCAACCAATACTGACCGCATTGCTAATGACGGCTCTAATCAGCCCATAGGGCAGGACATCATCGTCTGGTCCACTGCTCTTGGCGGCGGATTCGGTCATGTCGCAATTGTTGACATAGCAAGTAGTCGTAACGACGTTTGGATAGTCGATTCAAACTGGAATGGAGATGAGAAGGGGCAGAGACATAAAGTAACAATTAACGATAAAGTTTTGGGTTGGTTCCGCAAGAAAGGATCATCAATTCCTCCGCCAGATAAACGACAGGATGTTTACGTTGACCAAACCCGTGCTGTTGATGGTGATGGATCACAGGGAAATCCTGTCAAAACGATTGAAAAAGCGTTGCAGATCGTACAATTGGGAGGAACTATTCATCTCAAATCTGGGGATCATGCAAAGCCACCACTGAAGATCACAGTGAGTGTCAGATTTGTAAACTACGAAGGAGCAGCTCGCATCAAGTGATTCGGCTACGGGTACATACCCCGGAGCTTGCTCCGGTCGGAGTCTCATTAAGAAGGGTGATTATCCTATGTTTCGAAAACAATGCCTATTGTTTATTGCACTGGGGACAATTGTAATGTCTCCTCTGCCTACGAATGCGCAAAGTGGAGGGAGCATCACGACGTTTGAGTTCTCCTCAGTCGCGATGGACTATCCTACAAACGCTGCCCAAAACCACTTTACCTCACTTCAAGGCGCAGCGGGGCAGAGCTTTCTTGGCGCTGCAGAACCTACCTTTAGCCAAGGTAACACTGCTACCCTTGGCTTCTTGGAAACCAGCGTCAAGTACATCTACCGACTGTCTTTTAGTCTCGATGGCTTCGTGGGAGACGTCACGCAGATTTCCCTGAGTGCTCGCCTCTGGAACGTCTTCGGCGAGATGGCCGACACTACCACCGTGCAGGCAGACGCTTCTGGATTGATGATTGTTCGAAGTTGGGCCAATCCAACCTATGTCGGCACTGCTAGCCTGAAAGGAGACCGCTGGCTGCGGCGCTCCTCTTCACTGTCTCCGATAGGTAACCCCTTTCTGGACTACCCCTTCGCTTCGTATTCTTTGATACCTGGCGATGTGACGGGAGACAACACAATCGACAGATTTGACTACAACGCCTTCAAAAATGCGTTTGGAACATCTCCCGGAAATCCAAACTGGAATCCGATGGCAGACTTGGATGGTGACGGTGTTGTAGGACGATTTGACTACAATATTTTTAAATTAAACTTCGGGAAAACGGGAGATAACTAACATGCGTCTGAACCAAATTCTCAAAGTTGCCGTCTGTAATATTGCCATGGCAATACTCTGCTTGCCTCTCATACCAGGAAAAGCACTGGCTCAAACTTTTAGTAATACATCTCCCATTACCATTTCAGATAACGCTCCTGCTAATCCATTTCCTTCAAATATCACTATTAATGGTTTAGATCCAACTCAGATCTATACAATTTCCGAAATAACA
>NZ_JANNYP010000116.1:0-1027 GCF_031410135.1 Armatimonas sp.
AACAGTAGTTAGTTTGCCGTAGGTTAAAACCTTCGGCTTAAGAGGACGACGGCTGCCTTCGCAGCCAAACAAATCTATTGCTCGCGCAGGCGAGCGTCGCCCTTTCAAGCCGGAAGACTCGTTCTTCCGGACAAGGAGCAAGGATACAACTATGAAACTTGGCGCGAATTCGGTTTTATTTGGCGGTTTCTCGATGCGCGAGGCGTTCGAGCAGATCGCGCGGGCGGGCTACGATGGCATCGAGCTCTCCGCAATTGATGGCATGAGCGAGCACTTGGTGCTGGACCGCTGGCAGGACGTGGCGGGCGAGATCAAGGCGCTCTCGACGGAGTTTGGGCTGGAGCTATTGGCGATGGAGCAGCCCTCCCAAGACGCGGCGAAGATGGAGAAGGCGTTTCAAGCCGCGGTTGAGATCGGGATTCCCATTGTCAACTGCGGCCCCGGCGGCAAGACCGGCGATGAGGAGAGCTTGCAAAAATCCATTGACTCGCTAGGGGCACTGGCGGACATGGCGGAGAAGTACGGCGTGACGCTCTGTGTGAAGGCCCATGTGGGGGCGGCGATCTGGAACACGCCCACAACTCTCCAGCTCATGGAGGCGATTACGTCGCCTGCATTTGGCATTGATATGGACCCGTCGCATATCTACCGAGGCCAAGAGAACCCCGTCGAGGCAATCAGCGCCGTGATCTCCCGCGTCAAGCATGTCCATATCCGCGACTGCAAAGGCCGCCAGCAGAACCCCGGCAAGCCCGAGATGCAAGCCAATGGCCGCGGCGACATTGATCTTTTGGGCTATATACGTGTCCTGCACGAGAGCGGCTATACCGGCCCAGTTGATCTAGAAGTGATTGGGGCCAAAGAGTACTCGCTCGTGCAGTGCGCCATCATCGCCGCCGAGGCACGGGGCCACATGCAGGCCTGTCTACAAGCATGCGGGGCGAGGTAAGCCAAAGAGTTTCCCCTCCCCCGGCTTCGTTCGTCCCTCTCTTCGCCACCCCCTCCCAATAATGGGAGAGGGTTGGGG
>NZ_JANNYP010000117.1:0-4554 GCF_031410135.1 Armatimonas sp.
CAGAGCTTCAGGTAGTCTGCCTCCTCGCCACGAAGGAAAATGCGGATCGTCTGTACCTTCTGGGACTCGGGGAGGGGAGTTCGCCCGCGCTTCTTCATAGGCTGAATTTAACTGCACTGAAATTCGTTCTGGGTATCTGTCTGGATACTTTCCTTATCTGGTGGGATTTGTGGGTGCATGGGATTCCCTCCAATCAACACGCTCTTGATAATCTCTCGGGCCATTAGCGGCGGCACGGCGTTCCCGCAGACCGAAGAGGCGAGGCTTTTGAGCGCAGGCCACTGGTAGGAATCCGGGAATGTTTGGAACCGCGCAATGCCAGCGATAGGAACTCCAAGAACCCGAATACCATCAGCTAGATCAACGATACGGCCAAGAGCACCACCAGCCGTCCCCGCCAAAGTTGGGGACGGCTGGTGGTGCTCTGTGACGGTCGGCGGGCGTGGTCCTTTGCTCTGTCCATCTACCAACACGAGGCGCAGCTTCCCGCCCCCCTGAGCTGTGATTGTGTGTGAGTTCTCCTGCTCTTCCTGAACAAGAGAGTTTGGGTTCTGTGCGTTCGGATTCATGAGCAGGCAGCGTAAAAGGCTTTGGTTTTGATTCGCTGTAATTGTCGGCGCGGGTTCGTCTTCCTCGGACTGCACGATACTTCCAGCGAATCCACCCGAACCAAAAAGCACAGCTTTCATGGTCGCGTGTCCAGCCACAACCGGAGGAGCAGGATGCTCCTCCGGTTGTGGCTGTGGGCAAGAGCCATGCACAGACACACCAGAGATCAGGCAGTTCGTTCTCTCTCCACTCGTGAGCAAGTGCGCCCATTTGGTATCTTTCAGGCGGTCTATCTGCCACGGGGCTAACTGAGATCGAGGGAAGGTTTCGATAATGTCCGAGACTGCCGCGAACCAACCAACGTGCGGCACCGGGGCTGGCAGTGGTGGCAGTGACCAAAAGCGATCTTTCTCAGCCCGCAGAATCAACCGACGTCGGCGTTGTGGAACCCCGAAGTCTGCCGCGTCCACGATCTGCACGTCGTAGGCATAGCCGAGCCTCTCCAGTGTGGCACAGATGATCTTGAACGCCTTGAAGTTTCGGTAGTTGGCTACGTTCTCCAGGAAGACGTAGCGCGGCATGATCTGTTCTATAGCACGAGCCGACGTTGTGCCTAATGCAATATCGCCCTCAGTCTCGCCTGCGTTCGCGTTTGCGATCGAAGCATTAGTGCATGGAGGTGACAGCCACAGAGCGGTAATCTTATTGCGCCACTGGCTGTAATCCACTGCCTGTACACAAGAAACAATAACATGCTCTCCGATGTTGCGTCGGTAGCTTTCGGCGATCTTGGGGTTTATCTCTACACCAAACACGGGCTTGAATCCCAGTGCCATAGCTCCGAGGTCTGCCCCGCCGCCACAAGAAAAGAGGCTGGCAAAAGTCATAAAACAACCTCCGAGGAAACCCCCGGCTTTACCGTTCCTGCCTGCACTTCCAGCAGCCGTAGAAGCGCCCGGCTCTCTTCTACCTCCATCCGCCAACAATCGAGGGTGAAGCGGGCTACTCTCTCTTCGCGCTCTGCATTCGTGACAAACTCTCGCTCAGTAATGGTCAGCTCCGCGATTCGGGCTTCTCTTGCGGCCTCGTTGGCTCCGAGTGCCTTCGGGTCTGTGTGCTCCCGAAGAATCTCCTCGCGGGCGCTGGCAAGGTTCCTGCGTGCCTCGCCTGCCGCTTCGCTTGCCTGGAATGAATCGAGGAAGGCGGCTTTGAGACCGTCGTAGTTCTGCCTCAGCAAGTCTGTGAGGCTCAGGGCTTCCGCTATAAGCTGTTCGTTCACAGAGCACCTCCAAGCGTGTGACCCTGCGCGACGTGTAGCGCCTCATCCGGCCCGCTGTAGTCTTTAGGCGAGTCACAGCCAGTCAGGAGCCCTAGAGCCATCACACAGAGCAGGAGCAGGCCAGAGGATAGGGGCGGGGTGCTTCGGCGGATCTCCAGCCCCGGGGCTGGAGTCGTAGGAGCTTTACGTATTCGCGCCGCTTCCTCTGCCTTATCAAACAACGGCCACTCAGTGTTCAGTAGGCTGTGAGAAGGCCGACAGCCAAAGAGAAGAGAGCCATACTCTAACCACTCTCGAATGTAGCCCGCGACGCACTGAGGAACCGTCCCAGAGCCTAGCATGTGCTCAACGTCCTCGCGGCTCTTCTGTCCCGCAGCTCCCCACCACAGAGCCGAGCTTCCCGGATTCTCCTCTGCATCATGGTAGTCTTTGATGACCGAGGATTCGCTAATCACTCCGACACCGGGGACGTTCTTTATCGAGTAAAACCCGCGATCACAGACCGAAGCGATAAGTCCAGGCGCTGGCGCAGGATCAGTTACCTCTTCTAAAACTTCTTCAATCAATGGGCGCAGGGGGGTGAACTCTTCGCTTGCCTCAGTTCCGGCGCTCACCTCTGCCGCTAGGCCAATCTGCTCTAAGATGCGCTGACCGTTGGCCGGTGGGCGCGAAAGGCTCTGTGTGCTCACCAGCTCCAGCCGGTTGCCGTCCATTCGCACTTCATAGTGCGAATGCTTGCAAATGCCTGCGATGCGCTTCGCTTCCAACGGCCCTACAGACGGGTCGGGGCTCGTCTCGTGCATCCAGATACCGACGCAGTTATTCGACGGCCACGGCTCGTAGTCGTCCCAGCCGCAGGTAAGGAGCGAGTTCGCCCGGTTGATAGCCAGAGACACCGCGCCGAGTCGGTTCTCCTCAATCGCCTTGTGCGTCCCGTCCGGGCAGGGGAGACTCCCATGAATGTCTATCGAACTCGCAAGCCCGAGGCGCTTTTGAGTTAGCTTGATGTCGTACTGAATTGTAAATCGTGCTGCCATAGTTCTTCCGTTCGTCTTTCTCCCCGTGTGGGGAATGCCTTGCCCGAGTGGGCTACTTCCAAGCGATATAAGGGCCGTCGCCCTCTGGGGTGTCTGGGTTCGCGCTGTCCGTGCCCTCTAGGTTGCCTGTGGCCTCTGTGCCTTCGGCTACGGGCTCTGTGACCAGCTCATCGGACTGAGCCCCCGAGAGGAGCACCAAGCGGAAACACTCGTAGCCTGAGCCGTACAAGTCGCCGTTCACCTCAGCCAGCGATTCCCAGAACCGCGTGTCGCCATCGGGCAACGCTACGTCGAAGCGATCCCAGCGATTCACCACCACCACCGGACGGCCAAGGCACCGAGATAGAGCAAGAGCCGCCCGCCGAGTCATACCGTTCACTACGCGCCTCCCGTCAGGATGAACTCAAGGCGCTCTCTAGCCTCAGTGAGCGCAAGCTCACTGAGGCTAGAGAAAACATCTTTGTGAACTCGCTTCGCGTTATCGCCTTCGTCCAAATCTATATGCGCCTGGAAACCAGCCTTCGCCGACTGGTAATCCTTCGACACGGCGACCTCACCAGAAACCACAATGCTACGAACTTTCATAAAGCGACTTCCTCTCCGGGGCCACAATCGCAACCCACAAAAGAATATTACAGTAAAGCATTGCATTATGTCAATACATTTGGTAAATTATTTACGGAGGTTTTAGGACATGGTTGGAAATGTATTGACAGTTGTAGGAAACGCGGTAAACGCGACGGGAGCGGGGGCTAACTCTAGCTTGCTCGCTTCTCCTGCTCTCGTGGTGGCGCGGGCTGTCGCTATGGACTTGGCGCGGCGTGGGCATCTTATCGAGTTCGCATGTGAGATCCCGCGTCCCTCGAAGCTCCCGAGCGGGAAGCGTGTGCAGCAAGCGAGGCTAGACCTGATGAAGCTAAATGGATTGACCGCAGACGGTGAGGAGCTGCCTGCTCCGCTCTGCTCGCCGCTCTGGAGCCTGATTGAGCGGCACGGCGGGACGAAGCGATGCGGGGGGCGTGTGCAGCTCCTGCGCGGGCCAATCCTGCGCCCGGATTGGGGCCAGGTAACGCAGTTCGGAGCGGGGCGCGTGTGCCCTCAGTGTGGCAGTCTGATTCTAAAGACGAATCTGTACGTGCGGGCTGAGAGTCCGCTCTCTGACGCGGGGTTCTTGACGATTTACTCTTGCCTGCGGAGCTTGCCAAAAGCGCCGGGCGCGGCTGTCGAGTGCGATTACATGGAGGTGGGTTAGGTAACTTATCCTCCAGCTAAAGCTGGGAGGCTTTGACAGTGGAGGCAGGCAAAACCGCTTCCCCGTCTATAGGGCGAGTTACAGCGCCCCGTGCCTTGATGTTGAGTGCGGCATTCAAATCCGCATTCATCATCAGGCCACATTCTTTGCATTGGAAACAGGATTGAGATTTTCGATTATGCTTATCGCAGTAGCCACAGGCAGAACAAGTACGGGAAGTGTTGCGCGGGTCAACCGCAACAACACGCACTCCTGCACGTCTGGCTTTGTACTCGATAAAGTTTCTCAACTGATCGAATCCCCAATTTCCAAGCTCAAAACGCATTTCTCTGTGCATAACCGAAGCCCGCTCACGAATACCAGAAAGGTCTTCAAGAGCGATTGCCTTACCAGAGACAGCCGCCGATTCGACAAGGCGACGGCTGATATTGTGATTC
>NZ_JANNYP010000118.1:0-1919 GCF_031410135.1 Armatimonas sp.
GCACCTGTGTTAAAAAAATCTGGTTTGCGTCCTTGAGGCGTAGAGCGTGCTCTAAGCCCGCCCCGGATAAAACGCCTATGTGACAATCGGTGGTGCTTAAAAGTGCCCCGGTCTGACTGTTGGTCGGAATCGCATCACCAAAGAAAAAACGACCTCTGTGTCAGTCCGTCCTAGATATCCTACCTTGTCAAACCCAGATTTTCATGCTCGGTGGTGAAGCATCTCCATGAAGACTGTTTTCTAGCTCTGGTAGGAAATCACGATGCAGCCATCTCCACCAACCTGCCGGGCAGTGTCGGCTGCCGTGTCACGATTGCGGGCTTTGAGATCGAGACGCGCCTCAGCGAGCTGGGTGTGCTAGAGCTGGTCGAGCGGCCCTTTGGTGCGCCCCTGCCGTTTGTGCAGCAGGGCGTGGAAGCGGCGGCGGGGCAGATGTTCATGACGATCAACGGCGAGAGCATCGCCATCTACCCCGTTCCCGTCGGGCTCTCCGGTGGCCCCAGCGCGAGCTGGTCGCCCACGGGTGTCTACTCCCGCTGACCCTAGACAGAAAAAGCCCCGCGCCAACCTCTCCTCCCCAACCCTCCTCTCCCGGTCGTTCGTACCTCACTGGGACGAGTGCCTGCACCCAAAGGGTACCCGGGGGTTGGGGAGAGGTTCCCCGAAGAGCTTCCCTAGCCCGCCGAGAGTGTCGGGATGGTTTTGAGGAGCGGGTGACCGGTAGGAAGCAGGCCGCGCACGGCAGCACCGTAGTCTTTGGTGATCGTCGCGGCCTGCTTGTGGAGCCCATCGCGGGTGCCGATTCCCGTCGAGACACTCAGCTCAAGCTCCGCGAGGGTCTGGGCAGCGCTACGGAGGGCTTCGATGCGGGCAACAAACTCCGCCTGCGTGAGCTGCACAAGGGCGTTGTCTTCCATGAGAGGGATGCGCAGGGGAAGCTTCGCGGCGGGGACACTGGCCTGAGGGAGCCCGTTGACCCGCTCCCAGATATTGGCGATGTCGTCGTAGAGAGCAAGTAGCGTGGCGGGGGCGGTGGTGACACTGGGCAGCTCGGGAAGGCCGAGCACCTCGGGGGTATTCTTCGCCAGCCCCCGGAGCGACTTACGGGCCTGCTTGCCCGCCGTGTGCGCGGCTTTCCGGGTGCTATCGCGCACTCCCTGTGCGGTGGAGAGAGCGTTGCGCGTGGCAATCAGCGCGGTCTCGGCGTCTTGAATGTTGGTCGCCAGGTCGGTTGCACCGTCGCGCGTGGTGCTGTCGGGGAGGGTGAGTGCCTCCCCGAGTGTGGTCTCGACCTTGCCCCAGTGGGCGATGGTCTTGTTTAAGATCGGCAGGTTATTGATAAGCTTTGGCTTTGCCATAGCGGTTCCTTTCGTTGCAGAAGACAAAGAAAGTATACCACGCCTTTTTGCGACTCAAACAAGACCTCTTGCCAGTGACACACGCCTTTTTGCGACTCAAACAAGGCTTTTAGCTTTCTTCACAAGCCTTCTTATGAATGAGGCAAGCCTTCTGCCTATTGTGATCCTGCTACGGGGTATCCCCAATTTCCACCTCCCCCTGCCGCTGAGACGGCTTTCCCCCTCCGGCTTTCGGTCGTTCCTCCCTGCGAAGGGGGTAGTTAAGCACATAAAACCCTTCGCGGAGCCGGAGGGTGGTCGAGTGGTGCGAGGCCGGGAGGTAAAACTAAATGACCGTGCCCCCTCCGGTATTCAGGAAGTGGTTTGTAGCTGTACCGCCACCGTCCTCGTGACCGTTGTTGCTCCCACGGTTGTGGTCAGTGTGATCGTTCGGCTGAACGGAGGCACCTCGGAGCAGTCGAACCCAACGTTTACGGTTGTGCTCGCACCCGCCGCAAGCGTGAAGCTGGTCTTGTTGAACGTCAGCTGCGCCACGGCAGGAATCGTCACGTTAATGGAGCT
>NZ_JANNYP010000119.1:0-21727 GCF_031410135.1 Armatimonas sp.
CCAAACCAGCAAAGAGTCTGAGTGTTACGAGTAAACACATAGGGAACCGCAGCAGGTACACCACAACCATTTTCACTTGGTAAGGGCATGAGGAACGTGTATCCACGGATACGGTTCTTAAACTCCATGGCCAAGTAGGTACTTGCCGGAGTTGCGGTGCCCGCCATTGGCCAAGCGCTCAGGTAGCCGTTGTAGGCAATGGACATCCCTGTCGCAAGCTGGGCGGCGTTCGTGGGAGGAGGAGCAAACGGATCGTACTGAGTACCAGACGGGCAGGCGTAGATGTTGTAATTCTTCAGGTACGGCTGAATCGCAATACCCCAGCTACTGCGGGTCAGCGGGGAAGCAGGCGGTGCAGCAAGCACGGACTCAGGCACGGTATAGAGCGTGCCAATACCAGAGTTAGCGACCCCGTTGTGTGGAAGGGTGATCGGGAACAGCTCGTCGTAGTCCTGAGTATACATCATGATGCCCGTGGCGAACTGCTTCATGTTGCTCATACAGGCAGCCTGGCGAGCCTTCTCGCGAGCTTGGGCAAAGACAGGGAAGAGAATCGCCGCTAGGATCGCGATAATCGCGATAACGACGAGAAGTTCGATCAGCGTGAAGCCACGCTGACGCGGTTTAAGATGAAACATAATTACCTCACTTAGTTTTATCTAAACCCTTCTGAGGAAAGACAACTTAGTGCAACACAGTACGAGTTCAGATTTACCCACTATACCCTAGATTTCCGCTCTGAGGCAAGTCTTGTTTTTCATGTCAAGTGAAATAATTAACAACAGGGATTCTTCCGACAAGACCCCGAGAGTCGTCTCGGGGCCTTGCCCAGTGCCCACTACTTGGGGGTAAACCCCGGTGGTGGAGGAAGCGTGTTAGCGGCGGGCTTCATTTGGCCATCCCCTACCGTGGCTTGTCCTGCTGTGGCAGTACGTGGGGCAGGGGTTGGGGTCGCCTCTTCGGGCTTGCTACAGCCCGCTCCTACCATCCAGAGAGAGAAGATGGCTCCAACAAAAAGTAGAACTCGCATTAGTCTTCTCCTGCCTGCATGTACTGGTCCATCGGGGCGCCGACGTAACCCGCTCCAGCCCCTGCGCCACGCACCGCAGTGGCATCGCCATGGAGGCGAGCCGCGGGAAGGAACTTGGCGTGACCATCTGCAAAGCCCACATTGGAGCCATCGGAGTGGCGTGCGGCGGTGGACTTCACTCCCGCAATTGCCGTAGCCGTCACCGCCCCGGGAATCGCCGCGCCTAGGCTGTAGGCGCTACCATAGGGGAAGGGTGACTGCCCCGCCTGCGCATAGGGCGCGTAGGAGAGAAAAGCCCCTTCGATCAAGAACGCCGTCTCCGCGGGACGCCCCAAGAGCGCGACTCCCTTGCAGCGGCGCTCGACAAACTGCCCCGCTCGGCAGTCGAAAGGGTTCGGGTTGGGATAGCCCGCAAACTTGGTATTCCCCCCCCAGCCACCGTAGTAGGAGAAACGGTTAAACGGTGTCCAGACATAGTGGGCTGTCACTTTAATCCCCGCAGGAACTGCCCCAAAGACCGATGTGTACCCTGAGGCATCTTTCAGTGCGGAGGGGCAGAGCCAGACCTGGGTATTTTTGATGTAGGGATCTACCAGCTCCATCCAGGGCCGGAAAGAGCCCGCCCCCGTGGGCATGAACCAGGTTCCCTGCCCTGTATTGGGATCCCCCGACGGAAGCTCATCATAATCCTGGATGTACATCATCACACCCGTCAGGATCTGTTTGGTGTTAGACAGACAAGCGGCTCCGCGGGCCTTCTCACGGGCCTGGGCAAAAACAGGAAAAAGAATCGCGGCTAAGATCGCGATGATAGCAATAACGACGAGAAGCTCAATCAGTGTGAAGACATGTCGTGTACGAGACATTTTCAAACCTTCCTTTAACAAACGTTGATGATTGACGAGACACGATTAAGCAAGTAACGACGAAACTAATTGCCAGGCCGGTAGTACCAGAGACACCAAAGATTCAGTGCCGCCAGCGTGATCACCAGCCCATGCGCAGCTCCTCGTCGCCTTGCCGGTGGCAAGAGAGCGAGAAAGCCATATCCACTAATCGCACCAAACGGCGCAAGCATTACATAAAAATAGCGCCCTTGCGGCGTGTAGTGCCGCCAGTTGTATAAAATATAGATTAGTGTCGTGGTGCTCATTAAGACCAGCACCGCCAGAAGCCATGCCAGTCGGACTCGTTTTGCTCTTTTGCTTCCTTGCCAGGCTCCCCAGAGCGCCGATGCCTGCCACACCATCAATGTCAGAAAAAGAGGCATGGGCAGATGCTTCTGGAGACCATCAAAGGTTCCCCAGAACGAGCGCCACCCAAAGGCAGCAATAGAGAAAAGATAACGCGGCGGTGAGAATCCTCGGGTGGCTTTGTAGTGGAGATAGCCAGGCTGGGCGATATCCCAGAGCTTATCTGAGGTCTCTTTACAGAGGGCATCTCCACACCGACTGATATTTCCCACAAACCACCAGCCCATACCAACAAGGGTTGTGAGTAGCGCAGCTAGGGTAACTTTCAATGCCCTCAGCAAGCCGAAGCGCCAGCCCACCGCCAAAAAAATCGCGGGAAACAGTCCCAGACACGTCAGCTTGCTCCCAACTCCCACCAGACACCAGAGCGCCAGCTCGATGGTTCGCCGCCGCCCCCGGAGTAGCTCCGCCAGCACAGCCAGCGCCGCCGTGCCCCCCAGTGCCGCTAAGTTCTCGTTATTGATCCCTCCCGAGAGCGATGCCCGCATCGGCACCAGCGCCACGAGCCATGCCGCTAGCTCCCCCACCTGCCGCCCGTAGAGTGCTCGCGCCGCCCGAAACGTAAACCAGACCGTCGCCGCGCCGAGGAGTGCCGAGAAAATCCGCACCCACAGCGCTCCGCCCAGCTTCCAAAACAGTGCCCCCACTATATGGTAATACGCGGGGTGCACCGAGACGGCGTAGTCGGAGTTGTAGGTCGGCAGGCAAAAGTGCTCCGCCCACCAGCGCGTGGTGAGAACATGGCTCACTTCATCCGGGTGCCAGTTGCCATACGGATCGCTGAGGCCGCTTACCACGGGAACGGTAAAGACCCACGCCAGTCCCAGTAAAAGCGCCGCAAGTGTTGGAGCAAATCCCCCTCGCCTCAAGCGGTACCTCCGCCGTGGCGCTCTTGTTCGTTGGCAAGCCGCCAGTGGCGCCGCAAGTAGTGCCAGCGGCGCAAGAATTTCTGCTCGGTCTGAAAAATCTTTCCAACAACCTTAGACTTACGGGGCCGCGTCACGGTCACACTGCCATGGACTGCCTTCTCGGGCATCCACGCCGTAAAGACACTCTCGATGCCACTTTGCGTGCTTGCCTGGTGTTGCTCCAGCGCCGCAAGAGCCGCTTCACTTGCGGCCTGGCGCTTGGTGGGCTCGCTCAGCCAGCTTGCAAGCGCATCACTCCACTCTTGATCGGTGCCACAGAGCAGTGCGCCCTCGGTTTCGAGAAGCGCCGCCGAGCGGGCAGCGATAGTCGGCACACCGACGGCAGCAGCTTCGAGAAACTTAATCTCGCTCTTGGCATGGTTGAAAGGCCGTGTCAGATCCAGCGGCGCAAGATTAATATCCACTTGTGCGATCAGCCCCGGCAGCTCACGCCACGGGACGTAGGGATGCCGACGAACGCGCCCGTTTTGTTCAAAGCGCCGCAGCGGGCCGGGAAGCGCCACGGTTCCGACCACCAGCAGCCGTGCGTGGGAAAAGCGCTCCAGCGTGGCGGCAAGCGGCAATGCAATGTCGGCAAGATCGGCGTCGTGGGTCGGGGAGCCAGAGAGATAGCCCAGTGTCACTCTGTCGTCCTGGCGCTGTTTGAGAAATGCCTCACGGCGTGCACGGGCCGCTTGCGAGAGGGAAAGTAGCTCACTGCCCAGGAAGTTGCGGATCACCACACCACGTCCGGTAGCCAGAAACTCGGTGCTGAACAGTGCACCGTCGGCATTTTGCAGAGTTTGTGCATTGGCCTCCGCTTCGCGCTTGCTATGGCGATAGCGCAGGGGATCGTCGGGGAAGAGCGTTCCCGTGTGGCGGGCGTGCTCCAAGTCGAAGATAAGATCGTCGGCGCTGTAGATCACGCGTGCGCCAATGCTTCTTGCCGCTGCCGCAAAGGCGCTTCCGGGGCCACCCCAGGGCATCCGGTGGAGCACCACAATATCGTGCGCCACTCGCACCGCGTCCTGACCAGCGGAGACATGCTCCGCAGTGTGGCCTGCTGTAGTCAGCGCCTCACAGAGGTGCACACAGCGGTAGCGGTTCGTGGCATCGTCAGCCTGGCTGGGGTAGATAAAAAGTATACGCACGGCCCATTCTAGCCTATCTCGCAGACATATTTAAGGTATTCTGATGTCTGAGGAGGTTCTTAACCATGTTTCGTCTGTCACAAACTCTTCACCCTGCAACCCTGGCACTCCTTGAGCGTGTTGTTTGGAATCCCACAGAACGGGGCCCGCTCCTTGTCGTCGCCCCCGAACATGTATTGCGTGTCCCCAGTGTACTAGCGATTACGAAACTACCGACGTTTATCGGCAATAAAGGCGTGAATGTCGGTGAGCTAGGCAGAGCAACAGAGCGCCACCTTGTGCATACCCAACAGCTCAGTGCCCTCGTACCAGAGCAGATGTGGATATTCTCCCCCCAAATGGCTTCCGAGATGGATTCTGAGGATGCCCTCCTTTCCCTGGTTGCCTCACTCAGCACGAAGCAGTGGCAGCAGCTTGGTGGCTCTGAGGGCCTGGCGGCTCATGATCTGACTCCTTCACAGTTCACCCTCTTTCATACCCTCGCGCCGAGCCTCACGCAGGGACACGCCGGGCGACCGGATACGCGACCCGTTCCTGAGAAAGCGATCCTGCAAGGACAGCTTCGCCTAGCGCACCAAGTTAGTTTTGGCCCTGTCTTTCAGGCGGAGCATCTGAACATAGGGGTGCCTATTGGCTTCAGGACAGAGGTCACAAACAACGATCCCCGCCCGGCACTCTACCGGGACTTTTCCGCAAGCTCTTCGTTATTTCAAAAAAGAAATGCCCCCCAGCCGAACCGGCTCAAGCCCTCACAGCTCGATTACAAAATGCCTGCTCTGAACAAACCCCTCGCGCTGGAGGGTGTGTCAACCGTCGAGATCCTTCTCCGACAGGCGTCTCAGGTGACTGGGCTAGAGCTGAAGGCGGATCGCCGGATCGCGGTACTCCCAATCTGGAGCAAGCAGGTGGTGGGCCAGCGTGTTCCTGTAGGAGAGCTACTAGAGCTACTGGCATTGAGTGTCACTGGTGCCTTTCGGAAGCTTGATGTGCCTGGACAAGGCTGCGCCTGGATTTTAACGGATGATATTGAGGGACTGGCAACACGTCTTGCACGTCAACGGCAGAGCAAAGAGAAGGCGAAAATAGAGGTACAAGAACAACGCCTGCGTGATTTCGAGCGCCTTAAAGTCATCAACCCAGAGCACTTCGTGGGCTACGATAATCCCTATGGCCTGGATAAATCTCTTCTGGAGCGTCTGGAGCAGCTGCGGCAAAAAGAAGGGCATGGTAAAGCTCTTGTTTCCCTGGACACACTCCCCCGCTCCCTCGCAAAACAGCTTTCCGGCAGTATCCAGAACCACCTCGACGAGTACCAGAAGGATGCAAATCGAACATTGATCCAGGGAGCTGCCAACCCACCGCTGGATATGAACCGCGTCAATGTGCAGTCCCAGTGGCTACAGTTCTCCCTAGAGGTTCCTGGCTATGGGATCTGGCGTGATGAGGGGAATCAAGCCATTCTGGTCAATTACCTGCAGAGTGCTCGCCTAACACGCGACCCAGCTTCGCAAAAAAGCTTACCGCCCCGCCCCACATTGGCAACAAAGATCGTGGTTCTGGCTCCCCAAAACGAAGAGGAGATTCAAAAAGCGGTGGAGGCAGCCCTCACGGCTCGACTCAGTGCCCTATGGATTGTCACGGATGGCGCGAAGCTGGAGCCGCTCAAGGCCGCTATTGCCGCCGGGAAAAAAGTAGGTCTGCCCATGGTTGCTCTGCTGGTTCTCTCTCAGCTTCCCGAGACTGCGCCTGCCGATGTGGACATATTTGGGCAACCCAGCCCCTACCGCGTTCCGGACTCCCCCCAGTCCCGCGCCGTGCTCCTGCCTCGTCTGCGAGCAGTGGCAACACTTCCAGGTCTTGCAGGCATCGCCTTCGCCGAGACTGCACCACTGGGTTATGTGTCTCTGTCCACCCGCGCTTTATCGCAAAGATCAGAACCGGTAAACGAGTACGGCTACACGCCGGCGCGGCGGCTCGCATTCTTGCGCACGGAGGGCTATGACCCGATAGACCTGACCGAACGTGCTGAGAGTGGAGCACTCACTAAGAAAAAACAGATGATAGATTATGTGGTTGGCCCTGCACCTTCGGCAGATCCCCTCATACGCTGGAGTGAGGTGCGCTTTGCGGCCAACAAAAAGCTTCTCTCTGAGGTCTACGCAACCCTGAAAAAGACCAACCCGACCCTCCCTCTCTGGATCGAGGGTCGTCAGCAAGAACCGAACTCCCTCTGGAATTCCTGGTACGGCTCGTGGGAAAAAGCCACGCCCTTACCTACCTACCGACAGTTTCCAGAGCCAGATACAGACTCCATTGTCAATGTTGACGATATCGGGCAGGCACGGCGTTATTCGAAGCAGGTTCTCTACGCCAACAGCTATCCTGATCCCTTGCCCCAAGTACGCGGGTTACGTGCCAAAGAGAGTCTGGAGGCTTGGTGGACCGAGCTTTTGAGCGGTGAGTTTCGGGAGGACAAAACATTCCCTTGGGACGGTGCCGTGCTGGATCTGCGAACCTTGCCGATTGCAGAAGCGCTCAAGGTTTTCAAGGCAACAAGGCTCTAGAGCTTTAGTGCTTCGGGTTCATGGGGCGATACGGTAGCGCAATGGATAGCATCCGAAAGTACCCACGAACCCAGCACCTTGAAGGCAGTGGCCTGCAAAAAGGCGACGACCCGGATCGGATGCCGTTTGTCTTGCTGCGCGAGAAGTTCTTGGTAGTCGAGGAGAAATTAGACGGCGCAAACACGGGAATCTCGTTTGACGAGCGCGGGACGCTTCAGCTCCAGTGTCGTGGGCACTTTCTCACCGGCGGCCCTGGCGAGGCACAGTTCGCGCTGCTCAAACCTTGGGCGCAGACCCACCAAAGCTGGCTCTGGGAGCGGCTAGGAACGCGCTACATCCTCTACGGCGAGTGGCTCTACGCCTGCCACACGGTTTTCTACGACCGCCTCCCGCACTACTTCTTCGAGTTTGATCTTTTAGATACGCACACGGAGACGTTTCTTTCGACAGCAAAGCGCCGCGAAATGCTTGCCAGTGGTCCTGTGGTCTCCGTGCCCGTTCTGCGCGAAGGGACATTTACCAAGCTCACCGACATCACCAAGCTCGTCGGGCCGTCGCAATACAAGTCCGATGGCGGCGTGAGTGAGGGGCTGTATTTAAAGTGGGAACAGGACGGCATGGTCAAAGGCCGCTACAAGTGGGTGCGCGCAGGGTTTCTCCAGACGATTCTCGACTCCGGGACGCACTGGAAAGACCGCCCTCTGGTGCCCAACCAGCTCGCCGAAGGGGTGGATTTGTGGTAGCTGAGAGTGGATTAGACTGGAAAAAAATCGAGGCGACTGCCTGGTGGCAGGCAATGGCGGCGTGCCCGCAAGACCCGCGTCATCACGGCGAGGGTGATGTGGCAAAGCACACGCACCTCGTCGTCGCGGCGCTTCAGGCCGACCCGCGCTTTTCGGATTTAGACGAGCCTGCCCGGCGGATTCTGCGGCTGGCGGCGCTTCTCCACGACTGCGGCAAGCCTGCGACAACCAAGCAGGAGGAGAATGGACGCATTAGCTCAAATGGCCATGCGCGAGTCGGGGCCTATATCGCCCGGCGGCTTCTCTGGGAGCAGGGGTTTGAGTTTGCTGAGCGTGAGGCAGTCTGCGCTCTTGTGCGCTGGCACATGCGACCTGGCTATTGCCTCGATAGCGAGGATCCCCAGCGCACGGCGATCACGATTGCCCAGACCGCCCGCTGCGACTGGCTAACGCTTCTGGTTGAGGCCGATATGCGGGGCCGAATCGCTCCCAACACGAAAGATGCCCTGGTGCGGGTCGGTTTATTCGGTGAGCTTTGTAAAGAGCTGGGCGTTTGGGAGGCACCCTTTGCTTTCTCCAACAGCCACAGCCGATTTGTCTACTTCCGCACGCCCAGCCGCGACCCGCGCTACTGCGCCTACGATGACTGCAAGGGCGAGCTGATCTTGATGAGCGGCCTGCCGGGTTCGGGGAAGGACACCTATATCCAGCAGCATCTCTCACACCTGCCCGTGGTGAGCTTAGACGTGCTCCGCAAAGAGCTAGGAATCGCCCCGACCGACCCACAGGAGCCCGTGGCCATGGCGGCAATGGAGCGGGCGCGGATCTATCTGCGCCAGAGGCAAGACTTTGTCTGGAACGCCACCAACCTACGCCACGAATTGCGCGCTCGTCCGCTGGGCCTCGCCGCCGACTACGGCTTTCGCGTCAAGATCGTCTACCGGGAAGCACCTCACGCCCGGCTCTTTGCCCAGAACCGAAACCGCACCGCCGCTGTGCCTGAGAGCGTGCTGCACAAGTATCTGGATCGCTGGGAAGTGCCCACGACCATTGAAGCCCACGGAGTCGAGTATGCTCTACTACCCTAAGATGCCCAGCAGCGAGAAAGCGCTTGTTCTTGGCGAGCGCTGTATTGCCTTTGAAAAACTCGATGGCACAAACCTACACTTCTGCTGGGAGCGCGGGTTTGGTTGGCATGCGTTTGGGACGCGCCGGGATCGGTTTAATCTCACGGAGCGTGGAATCGCCGAGTTTGCCAACGCGCACCCAGAACTCTCTGAGGCCGCTGGAGTCTTTCAAGCGACGCTCGCGGCGGGACTTGGTGATGTGCTAGAAAGCTACAAAACCGACGAAACCACGGCGTTTTGCGAGTTTCTCGGGGAGGGCTCGTTTGCAGGCCAGCATAAGCCTGGCGAGCCCAAGCGACTGATCTTCTTTGACCTAGCACTCCCTGGCGAAGTCTTTGTCGTGCCTGAGGACTTCGTGCGGGACTTCGGGCACCTGCCAATCCCGCGCATCGTCTACCGCGGCAAGCTCACGGGTCAGTTCACCGACGACGTGCGAAAAGGCAAGTTAGGAGTGGCGGAGGGCGTGGTCTGCAAAGGGCTTAAGGGCAACTGGCGCTGCAAGGTCAAGACCGATGCGTATCGGGAGCGCCTCAAAGCCTCGCTCGGTGCAGACTGGGAGAGCGGCTGGGAATAGTGCATGAAGGTTGTTTGGATAAGAAGGCTCTAAGAGGGCATGTTACCGATGATTGCTCTCTTCGCCACGATGCCTGCGGGAATGCCAACAAGCTTTACCGTGCGCAGCTTGCCGGTGAAAAACACTCTCCCTTCTCAGCTTGTCGCGCAGCTTGTCACGACGGGCTTTGCGGACAGGCTGGCTTGTCTGGCTGCCAACAACCATAACCGACGACTGACAATTAGTGGTCCCTCGGATGCCGTAGAGGGTATGGTACAGGTGGTTCAATTCCTGGATTGTGTTCCAAAGCGCATCACCCTCCAAGTCGAGGTGCAAGAAGTCTCCGGGGCTCTTGTAAGGGACCAGATCGAGCTGGGAAACAACCAGTTCGGTATGCTTGTCCTAGAGGGGAAGCAGCGCCATCAGCTCCTGCTCACCCCACACGTCAACGGCGATAAGACGATCTCGCTGATGATTCGCGTTTGGAGCGAGCGTCGCCGTCCGGGTATCTCGCCTGATCTGACCGAAGTGGGCATGACGACCTTACTGCGCTTCTCTCCCCATAAACCTATCGAGCTACGCGCTCCCGTACTTTGGGACGACAGAAGTAGCCTAGAGAAACACAGCTACTTGCCCCTTAAGGTCACGGCCTCCGTAAAGAATTAGGGGCTTGCCTCAAATAAAACGGGCTTGTTTGGTATCTTTTATAGCTGTGGAGGCAATGCTGAGTCAGCCCGTGGGGACGTCACTGAGAAGCGACGCGGTTTTTGCGCAGCTCTGGGAGGCGGAGCGGCCCCGGCTGTGGCGGCTGGCGGTGCGTGTCTCGGGGAGCGTGGATGCTGCCGATGATCTCACGCAAGACGTGGGGATTCGGGCGGCTCAGGCGTTTTCCGAGCTACGTCGGCTAGAGTCCGGCCCCGCGTGGCTCACCAAGATGACCGTGCACACCGCCCTGCGCTGGCGTCAGCGCCAGCGCGATGCCTCGCTTTTAGACGGCACCTTTCTCTCTCCCGACTCCGGCCCTGAGGAGACCACGCTTCAGCGCGACGCGGCGGCCCGGATGCGCTCCGTGATTGATGCCCTCCCCGAGACTCTCCGCACGCCGCTGATCCTGCACTACTGGGAGGGCCTCTCTTGCCGCGAGATCGCTGAGGCGCTAGAGATTCCCCTGGGCACGCTCCTCTCGCGCCTCTTCGCCGCCCGTAAGCGTCTGAGAAAGCAGTTGAGTGATGAACTTCTTTAAGCGCGAGCACCGCCTCACGGAGCTGATCCGCACCGCTGATCCCCTTGAGGGCTTAGAGTGTTTAGAGGGCGAGGGCACTCTCGCTATACCAAGTCCCCTAAAAAGAGCAATGCGAGGACTGGCCTTGCCTCTGATGGCACTGGTTTTTGTTGGAATCTGGTGGGTAGCAAGCCCTAAAACAAGTGTCGTCAGAGAAAAATCACACATCATCATCAAGAAATCAGATGTTTCCTTTATAAAATCAGAAGTCGGACAAAAAAATCCTGACATCGCCAGAGAAAAATCACACGTCGCCATCAAAAAATCACATATCGTACGAAGAAAACCAAGTCTTTCCCGACGGAAATCATGGGTAGGAGTCAGAAAATTGCGTGTCGCGAGAGCAAAACGACATATCACACAAGAAAAACCCAAGATTTTGCCACCCGAAAATAGAGACTCTGGTGAGATGATTGTCGTCGCCGTGCGCCCCATCACCCCCGACGAGCTTCGTCAGGAGCTACAAACCCCATGAGACCTCTCTTTTCCATCGCCGCAACGCTTTGCTGTCCCGTTGCTGCCTTTGCCCAAACCGTCTATCCTGAAAAGGTAGTGATGCCAGAGAAACTCAGAGCAAAGCTCGCTTCCTACAGCATCACTCTTCCGAAATCACAAACTCCCGGTGCATTTTTTTCACTCTCCAAGCAGCTTGATTCTCTTCCTATGCTTCGGCTTGAGTCCGATCCTGCTCTCTTTCCAAGCAAATACGAGGGAACTAAGGGGGTGTTGCCCCCGATGCTCTTAAATCCCATTCGGGAAAATTACTTCTACCACTGGACTGTTCCCGATGGCGCAATGCCACTTCCCACTCTCCTAGATGGTCTAGCGGAACAAGCCCAAATTGGCTGGACGGTGAAGGAGAGAAAAGGGACTTTCTCCATTCGATTTGTTCGACTCGCTAAAACACGTGATCCTGACGTCACGACCTCGGGCAAGAGTGTTAGTCTGAACACCTGGTTGGAACCAAGTCCTCAGTTCCCTGAGAGCGTCTCCGTACCTCAGGCATTCCGTGATGAACTGGCAAGCTATCGAGTAAAACTCCCTGATCCTCCTAAGCCTGTCTTGTTGGCAACGATCTGTGCGAGCGAAAAGCGTGTCCGATTTACTTCCGAGCCGACACTGCATCTGGTAAAGAGCTGGGCAGGTGTACAGCTTCCTCCGGTGCTGAGTGCCCCTTTTAAACTTGTAGGTACCCATGAGCTACCGCTCTCGGAGCTTCTTGATCAAGTGACTCAACGGTCAAAGGTTGGCTGGACCGCAAAAAGAGACAAAGAGGGCCTTGTGGTGGAGTTTGTACGACTCGCGCAGACACCAAACCCTGTCTTCTCCAGTTTAGTGGGAGGATTACTAAGACGCCCCCTTAAAGCTCCCGTATCGGATATTGTGCCAGGCGACGTGCAAACCGAGAGTCCACAGTCCTACCCCGAGAGTGTTTCTGTGCCCGAGGTAATGCGCAAGCAACTGGACGAGTTTCGGGTCAATGTGAACCTGGTGGATCGCAACGGGGTCGGGGCGCTGCTGGCGCTGCTGGATGCACGGGTAGATCACCAGTTCGATCCGGCCCTCAAGCTCTCTAAAGTGTCCAGCGGGAACCTGCTGACTGCCGATATTCAGAGCCTTCAGGCCCGTGATCCAGAGTGGCTCTATCCTGGGCTACGGCTCCAGAAAGTGACGATCAAGGCCAATGGGGTCGCGCTGCCGACGGCGCTGGACATGCTCACTCAGTCGCTCGGAGTTGGGTGGACGGCAGAGACGCAGGGCGAGCGGATACTGGTTCGTATCGTGCGACTTAGAAGCACTCCCAGTCCAGTGAAGATGCTCAAGAGCTCGCTGGAGACGATCCATGCCGCCGCTGAGCAGCTCCCTCGCGAGCCCAATGGTTTGGTGCAGACACCCCCCAACGCCTACTTAAAAGAGATGGTCTCGCTGGAACTAGAGAATGCCAGCGTTCGGGCTGCGCTCGAAGCGCTCTTGCGAACCACGCCGCGCCGCTTTGAGCTCTCCCCGGATGCTGGCACGCTTAAGCGCTCGTTTCGCTTTGAGAGCGTTAGCCTTAGTAGCGCCCTAAATCTGGTCTGTGACAGCTACAATGTGATCTGGAGCCTGGAGCGCGACAGCAAGGGCGGCGCATTTCTCTCGATCCGTAAGCGCGGCGAAGTGCCGTCTCAAAAATAACACCAAGGAGTTTGTCCTATGCGCCGTCTCGAAACCCGTATTCTGAAGTTTAAGTACATGCAACCCATGGACTTTACCCTGATGCTCGCCGATGCGAACTACAACTATACACTTAAAACTTTCCCAGCACCAAAACCCAAAACGCCATCGCGATCTCTGATTCCCTCCGGAGTGGAGAGCCTATCTCCCGATAATCTTGCGCAAGAGCTGACCGTGCGGGCAGAGCCAAGGGCCATTGCGGAGATCGAAGCACTCCAGCGGCTGTTGGATGTAAAAATCAGAGAGCTGGGCATCACGTTCACGGTAGACAGCAGCAAAGCAGCCACACGCACGTTTAACAATGCGCCGACACTTCTCAGTGTGCTTGCACAGGGCAAAGCCTACGCCCTGCAAGTCACGCCGCATCTCAATGGCAACAACACTGTCTCACTGGCGATCTCGATTCCCACAGACGAGCTTACCGTGGTCAACTGGGGCGACTCTAAGCAAGGAGGCGGGATTCAGGCAGACGGGACGATCTTCACCTTCCGTCGAGTCGCGTTTGGTAAGCCGATCTCGTTTAAGTGGGGTAGCGCCACGGTCTCTTTAACCGCGAGCCCGCTGCCTGTATAATGCCTGCATGACTGAACTTCCCCGAGGCGTCGCTATCGCCCATGTCTGGACTCATGCCAGCGAGCCACTCACTCCCGCAGAGCTTGCGGATTTTTTATCGGAGCGTGGTTTTGTGCCCGGTGTCTTGGATGAAGCGGGAACCATTCACGCGGAGGCGGGCCTCGCAGGGGCACGTTTCTCCGTGGATGGCCCCGCGTGGCGCTTCTTTAGCCTCTCGTCGTCCAAGGGCGATGGCTGCACGATAACGCTTCATACTGCCGACTCGGAGCCCATGCCCGACGACTATCTTCTCAAGCGTGCGGTGCGCCATCCGCGCCTCGTCTATCGCCTGATCGCCGGTGGCCCCAGTAACTCAGATCGTAATCTCTGTGAGAACCTTGCTGAGGCGATCTTGGTGGCACAAAACGGGGCGGTGCAGATCGCAGGCCGAGGTGTCAAGGGCAACAAGGCGACGAATTACACCAACCCGTGGATCGGCGAGATCAAGCACTAGCGCTGGCGGCTCTGGGCATTCTGGTAGGTTGCCAGAGTGCTCCCGAGCGCCTGCGGGTGACCTTTCTCGATGTTGGACAGGGCGACTCCGCAGTAATTGAGACGCCCTCCGGCAAAGTGGTGGTGATAGATGGCGGGGGAGTTCCCCGTGATCCGTCTGCTCCGGAGACAGGCGCTGATCCTGGCACACGTATCGTCGTGCCATTTCTGCGGAGCCGGGGCATCTCCACCATTGACTTGCTCATCGCCACCCATCCCGATGATGACCATGTGCAGGGCCTCCTAGCCGTCACGGAGCGCCTCACCGTCCGCACGGTTCTCGACTCCGGGCTACCCGCAACCCCAAACTCCCCCATGAGTCAGCTACGAGCCGCCTGGAAAGCACGTGATATCACCGTCCACACCGCACGGCGCGGTCAGAGCTTTGACTTGGGCAAAGGAGTCCGGCTAGAGATTCTCCACCCTGCCGAGCCCCTACTCAGCGGCACGCGCAGCGATGACAACAACAACTCCATTGTCGCGCGGCTCGTGTATGGCAAAGCCCGCATACTCTTCACCGCCGATGCCGAGCAAGAAGCAGAAGAGAGCTTACTCAAATCCGGGCTTGATCTTTCTGCAGACGTGCTCAAAGTAGGGCATCATGGCTCCCGTGGCTCCACAAGTGAGCGTTTTCTACGCACCGTGGAGCCTAAAACGGCAATTCTGTCCTGCGGACGAAACAATCGCTTCGGACATCCCCACACAGAGACACTGGCTCGATTGAAAACATGTCATGTCCAGCCATTTAGAACGGATCAGCAAGGGGCTATTTTGTTCGAAACAGATGGCACGCAGCTTTCGTTCATGCCCCTAAGTTAACTTTAATCCTTTCTTCAGAAATGAGTGGCAAGATGGTAGCTGGAGGTTTTTTTCCATGCATAAGACGATGCGAGTGGCTGCCGTTCTGGCGGCATTAACGATGATGAGTGTGCCTGCCTTTGCTCAAGCTGGGGGCGGTCGCCCAGGTGGCGGCGGCGGTGGCGGCTTCGGTGGCGGACAGTTTGGCCGTCCGGGTGGCGGGGATCTGACCGTGGTTCAGATTCCTGTTGCCGTCCTGACTCCCGCTCTGAAGCTGACGGCAGATCAGTCGTCGAAGATCAAGGGCATGCAAGATAAGCTTGATGCCGCCCGCAAGGCAGCGCGCCCAGCGGGTTTTGGCGGTGGTGCAGGTGGTGCAGGTGGCGGCGGCTTTGACCGTGAAGCGATGCAGGCAATGATGGAGGAGATGCGCGCCAAGCAGGAGCAGATCCGCAACGAGGAGACCAAGGCGAGCAAGGCGATAGATGCCATGCTTACCCCAGATCAGTCCGCCGCTCTCAAGGCAGCCATGCCCGGCTGGAAGGTCATGCAACAGTTTGGCCTGCTACAGTACGCTGCAGATCTGAACCTAACTCCAGCACAGATGGCCGTTCTGGAGAAGGCCGCTAAAGAGCGTGCCGCCCAGATGCAAGGTGGTGGTCGCCGTGGTGGTGGCAACTAAACCTCAGGTTTAGTGTTTGCCCCGGTCAGCAAGCTCTGGCCGGGGCTTTTCTATTTGTACCCGGCTTTTCTGGAGCAGGAGGCGTGTCTGGCGGGAGGCAAGAAGCTCATGCCAGCCCTGCGGCTTGAGGAGCTTCACGCCCGGCAGGATCCCATCGGAGGCCAGCTCCGATAGCGCGTCCTCCAGGCTTGTCAGAAACTCCGAGAGGCGCTTCTCCGGCATCGGAATCGCGGCCAGCTCTAGTAGATGCGGCAGGGAGAGCTCTGTCTCCTCCGGGTGGTTGCCTCGATGCCAGGCCAGGCAGAACCCCAGCAATATCTGGTATTTTTGCCGCACAGGATGGTAGGACAGCAAGCGAGGCGCGACTTGGGCAACGCTCTCCTGCATCCAGCCATGCGCCTCTAGCCCCAGGTGGTAGCGGAACCGCACAATACTCTGGCCCTCGTCGCTCTGGCCCGCCTCCATTGCCTCCAGAGAGAGCAAGCGCCCCAAGGCCATGCTCTCACTCCCCAGGGCATGGGGAACGGTGATTCGGCTGAGCAGGTAGAGATCCCGGCCCTTGGCCAGAATGTCATCCCGGTGATAGCCGCCCTTAGGCGTGGCCTTCTTCCCCTGAAAACGCAGCAAGTCCGATGCCGCCAGAGTCAGGTAGGTCTCGTGTGGTTGCCCAGCGAGGCGCTCCATCCAGAGGCTCGCCAGCGCCAGAAAAGTCTGGGCAGCAGCCGGGCCAGAGCGGGCGATCTGCCGGATGGCCTGCTCCGGGCCAAAGCCTAGGACTTCATCAAACTCCACGCGCACCTGAGCCGTGTCGCTGACCTTGGCGATCATGGCGAGACCAGATGCCTCAGTCTGCCAGAGCTGAGGGGCAAAGAGCGCGGCAAGGGCATCCCGTGCAGGAAGCGAGGCAGGGAGCATCACCGATGCCGGTGGCTTGAGTCCAAGCCGCGTCACGGAGGGCACTTTCGTCTCGGTCTGGGCCAGCTCCCAGCGCTTGCGAGCCTCTACCCAACGTGCGAGGGCAAGTGTCACATTTGGGGGGAGCGCATTCTGATCCTCGCCATCGGTCAGGCCACTATAGAACGCCGCAAAGGCATCCCGCGCCGCCGCCTCCGCCGCCAGCGCTTCTTCTTCAAGATTTGCCTCTACCATCCCAGCCCTCCGCGGAGCGCATCCAGCTGACTATCGAGATAGGCACGCGCGGTGCGTTGCTGCTCGGCATCTAGCATGGGCACTTCTGTGTCGTGGAGGCTGTCCGGACAAGAAAGACCCGCACATGTCAGCGCTACCAGAGTCCAGAGGCGCTCGACGGTGGCGATGTTGTAGCCACCGCCACCCGTGACCACAATGGGTATGTCTTTTCCCAGCACCAGAAGTGCCTCCACGGCTCGCATCCAGGTGCGCGAGGTCACTTGCAGATGCGCCAGTGGGTCGGCGAAGTGGGCATCGGCCCCGAGCTGTAAGACCAAGGCCTGAGGGGCAAAGCGCTCAAACGCCTCCGGGACGATCTGCTCAAAGCCGGGCCACCAGACCTCGTCGCCGCTGTAGGAGGCATACGGAACATTGATCGCTGAGCCGGGCGCATTTTCCCCACCCGTTTCTTCGACGCCTCCCGTGCCGGGAAAGAGCCAGCGCCCGGACTCGTGGAGCGAGAGGGTGAGCACCCGGGGATCATCCCAGTGGCAGACCTGCACGCCATCGCCATGGTGGACATCAATGTCCACGTACATCACCCGCTCCAGGCCCGCTTCGAGAAACGTCGTGATCGCCAGCGCAAGGTCGTTGAAGACGCAAAACCCGTAGGCTTTCCAAGGGTGGGCATGGTGCAGGCCGCCTGCGACATTGAAGGCAATCTCCGCCTCGCCGGAGAGCACGAGCCTAGCGGCATCCACGCTTCCGCCCGCGTAGACCTTGGACGCTTCCCACATCCCCGGAAACGCAGGCGTGTCCCCCGGCCCCAAGCCATAGCGACGAAGATCCAGCCCATGATTTGGCTTGCTCGCCTGTCGTACGACTTCAAGATACTCCGCCGTGTGCACTCGCCCTAGCAGAGCTTCATCCACTGATGTAGGAGCAAGGCGCGTGATCGTCTCAAACGCGCCCAAGCTCGCCAGCTTCCGATCCACAAGCTGAAGACGGCGCTGCTGCAAAGGGTGCTTTCCACCTAGATCATAAGCGAGAAAATCGTCGGTGTAGAGAAAAGCGGTCTTGCGGGGCATAATAAATTATACCTCTGGGTATAATGGGCCGTTATGCATATCGGGATCATTACCCACAACATTATTCCTGGCGATGGTCAGGGACGCGCAAACTACGAGATTGTCAAGTATGCCCTGAAACAAGGGGCACGCGTCCGCGTGGTTGCGGATGCCATTGCGGAAGACTTACTCCCCGATATTGAGGTCTATCGTGTTCCACTTCCCTCCTGGACACATAAAATAAATCTTCCTAAAGTGGCTATCTTTGCACAACGTGCGGATCGTATTATTCAGAGCTGGTCTGAGAAACCCGATATCTTGCACAACTACGGTTACTGTACAAGCCTCCCCCACGACATTAACACCTCGCAGTATGTTCATGCCGCCTGGGCGCAGTCTGCCTTCCACACATCGCGCACCAACCGCAATCTCTATGGGGCCTATCAGTGGCTCTATACTCAGAGTAACGCCCGTTGGGAGCGCCATGCCTACCACCAAGCCCGCGTGGTTGTCGCTGCCTCGGGGACCGTACGTGAGGAGCTCAAGACACTGGTTGGTATCCCTGAGGATCGCCTGCGGGTGATTAACAATGGAGCCGACCTGACCGAGTTTTATCCCTTACCTGAGGGGACTGAGCCCGACCGCACAGGCTTAAAGCTTCCTGAGGGCGTGGTTCTGGGAGTTTTTGCGGGGGATATTCGCACTCCCCGTAAGAACCTAGACTCTGTGCTGAAGGCCATGGCCCAGGTGGAAGGTTTCCACTTAGCCGTGGTGGGGCGGCTGGAGGGTAGCCCCTACCCGGGGCTGACAGAGCAGCTCGGATTGACAAAGCGTGTGCACTTTCTCGACTTTCGCCGTGATATCGCGGCGATCTTTCGTGCCAGCGACTTTTTTGTCTTTCCCTCACGCTACGAAGCCTGTGCACTGGTGCTCTCTGAGGCAGCGGCCTCAGGAATTCCGATTCTCTCCTCACGCACCACGGGGGGAGCGGAAGTGATTGCGCCAGGAGCGGGTCTTCTTATTGACGATCCCAATGACATTGGGGCACTTCGCGATGGCCTAAAAGCGCTCATTGAAACCCCGGGACGCCGTGAGCAGATGCGGTCTATCGCGCGAGCGCATGCCTCTGAGCAGTCCTGGGAGAAGATCGGAAAGCAGTACTACGACCTCTACGAGGAGCTTGCTCAAAAGCGGTAGTGCCCCGCAACCAAAGCGCTCGAAACGGCGTTTTAGATGTCATGCAGATGCAAGCACAAAGCCAGCGCTCGTTTCGGATGTCCTGGCTAAGGCTCTACGCGGTGATGGGGAGCCTGACGTTTTTGGGGACTTTCATTCTGGTAGGGATGGGTTGGGGTATAGAGGTGGTGCTGGGGATGCCCGCCCTCTTGCTGGGCCAGCTTCTCTTCCAGGCACTCTTTGCGCTGTGGCTGTGCCAGGCCTATCCCATCCGTGTGACGCAGGAAGGCCTTACCGCCATGACATTCTGGGGTAAGCATGCCTCACTCACTTGGGAGGAGATCGAGGGAGCAAGGACACGAAGCTTTCTTTTCCTCCCCCATCTCATTGTCTCATCGAAGGCGCGTGGTATTACGCTCTGGTTTCCTCTTTTTCTAGGAGACCAGCCGGACTTTGCGGCAGCCCTTCAGGAACATGTCCCCGAGACCAGCCCCGTGCGTCAGGCCCTCCGAATCTAAACCGTGCCCGCTCGCTTGGCCTCAAAAGCGGTGATGTCGGGCTCGTTTTGCAGAGTGAGGCCGATGTCATCGAGGCCATTGAGCAGGCAGTGACGGCGGAAGTCATCCACCGTAAAAGTTGCCGTGAAACCGTCCGGGCCGGTGATGGTGTGGGTTTCGAGATCCACGGTCACTTCCCCGCCCAAGTTTTTCTGCAAGCGCCCCATCAGGTCGTAGACCGTCTCCTCGGGCAAGACAATCGGGAGCATGCCGTTCTTGAAGCAGTTATTATAGAAAATATCGGCGTAGCTAGGCGCGATAATGCTGCGAAAGCCGTAGTCCTCCAGCGCCCACGGCGCGTGCTCGCGCGACGAGCCGCAGCCAAAGTTCTTGCCCGTCACTAAAACTTGTGCGCCCGTGAGCTTTGGGTCGTTGAGCTCAAACTCTGGGTTGGGGGTCTTGCCATCGGCCTCATAGCGCCAGTCGAAGAACAGAAACTCCCCAAAGCCCGTGCGCTCGATGCGCTTGAGAAACTGCTTGGGAATGATCTGGTCCGTATCCACATTCACGCGGTCCATCGGGGCCGCAATTCCAGTAATTTTTGTAAAAGGTTTCATAGGTTCTTATTCTGCAAACAGGGCATCTACGGCGACGGTCAGATCGGGGAAGGTGACGGAGACGACGCTCGCGCCGCTTTTGTAGGTGCCCACAACTTCAATCGCATCCTCGGTGAGGGCGACGACTTCGATAGTCTTGGCCTCGGCGAAGACCTGCCAGACTTCTTTGACATCCACGCTTCGGTAGTCGGCGAGCTTTGCGGTGCGCTGGCCGGGGCGCTCCGACGGCGAGATGATCTCTACCACCAGCTCAGGAGCGGGATCGAGGGGCGTGGCGCTGTCATCGGGCGGGTTCTGATCCAGGCGCTCACGGCTAATCAGAAGCACATCGGGCTGGCGGGCCTTGAGCGGAATGTGGCGGATGAGCACATCACAAGGGGCGACAAAGCACTCCCCTAAATTACCGACAGCGGCAAAATCTTCCAGAAGACGAGCAATGCGCCGAACAAGGCGCTGGTGTTGACGTGTGGGAGCAGCCATCTCTTCCTTTCCGTAGCGGCGGTAGACCTTGTAGCCCTCCAAAATATCGTAGCGTGCCCGCTCTTCCGGGGAGCGAACATACTCCTCGTAGGTCATGGGGCGGGTGACACCGGGAATCTCCGCCGTATCCGGAATATCTAGCTTCTCAGCGGTGGCAGTCATAGCGCTTATTTTATCGCACCAAAGGCGGCGAAGGGGCCGTTTTTATGGAGGATGTCCACGCGGGAGAAGCCCACACGCGCCAGCAAACTGCACTGCCAGAGCAGCGGGCGGGGCGTGTCTTCCTTGGCGATGTAGGCGAAGACTTGCTCGCGGTAGGTGTCGTTTTTGAAGCTCCTGAGATACTCACCGTAGCGCTGCCACTGGAGTTTTTGCACGGTGGCGTCCGAGTGCTCGACTAGGTCAAAAATCCAGAGTGCCCCACCGGGTCGAAGCGCGGCGTAGAGTGTGGCAAAGACCGCCTCCCACTCGCTCTCTTCCCGAAGATGGTGCAGCACGGCGGCGGCCAGCACAATATCTACGGACTCAGACAACAAGTCCAGCTTGCGAAGATCGGTCTGGAGTGTCGTGACCGTCCCGCTTGTTGCCGCTGAGACGCGCTCTTGGGCGCGGGTCAGCATGGGCTGCGAGAGATCCACCAGCGTACAGTCAAGGTTGGGAAGAGATTGGAGCTGCTTGAGCGTGTAGTTGCCTGCGCCACAGCCCAGATCAAGAACGTGGCGAGCGCCCGGAGTGACGGCGGCGGCGGTTTGGGCAATCAGCTCCAGCGCAAGGGCAGCGTCCATCGTCGCGGTCTGGCCGGTCTCTAGGTTCGAGAAACGCTCGACATCGGCATCGAAGCGGGCACGAATCTCTTCGATGGTAGACTTAGGTTGCATGCTGCTATTGTAGGCTTACACTTGCCCCGTGTCCAACGAATTGTTTTAATCGAAACGATAGGCAGAGACTATAAAAAAGCCCCGCACCGGCTAAGTCAGTGCGGAGCATCAGGAGACTGTGTTTTTTGCTAACTTAGCTCTAGTAGTAAAGGACGACCATGCCGTTGCCACCTGCTTGATTGTGCGCCCCACCGATACCGATGCCAGGTACATAGTCAGGGTCATCACTACCACCGGGGAGCACCGCAACCGTGCCTGATCCGAAGCTGAGCTGGCTTTTCCCATCTTGACTGATTACGTTTGTCAGTGCTGCCTCGAAGTGTGAGGAGCCACCACCACCACCGGCGGAGCCGTGCCCCCGACCGCCGCCACCAGCACCACCACGATACCCACTCCCACCGCCGCCGCTGGTCGGGCCACCATCACCGCCTGAAAAAAAGAAGCCAGCTTCGCCCGCTAGTGCTCCGTCTCCAGG
>NZ_JANNYP010000120.1:0-7073 GCF_031410135.1 Armatimonas sp.
CCACACCGCCGATGCGCTTGCCTGGGCGCTCTATAAATCTGGCCAGAAAGCCGAAGCGAAGCACTTCGTTAATCTGGCAACCGCCACAGGTACGTGTGACCGTCAGATATTGGATCATGCCCAACAAATTCTCTCGGAGAAAAAGCCATGAAACGTGTTTTTACCCTGATTGAGCTTCTCATTGTCATCGCTATCATCGCTATTCTGGCTGCGATTCTCTTCCCCGTTTTTTCTCAGGCCCGCGCCAAAGCCCGGCAGATTGCCTGTCTCTCGAACCAGCGCCAGCTCGGAGTAGCGGCACGAATGTACATGACGGACAACGACGGCCAGCTTTTTCACCACCATGAAGAGTGGGTGCTCGACGATGGCTCGACCGTGCCACAGCTTCCCACCAGCCTTGCGGGTTGCGAAGGTGGCGGCTATGGCAACAGCCACGCCGAGGCTCCCTGGCTGGATGCGCTGGAGCCGTATCTGAAGAACACGCAGCTTACCCAGTGCCCTGAGTCCCCCATGGGCCAGAGCTATCTCCTGAACTCGGTCTTTACCCACAAGTCCTGCCGCTATGCACTTGAAGGAGTTCTGGGAGACTTTGCCTCTGAGCCGCTAGTTGCCGCGCTCCCTAACCCCAACCTGATTCTTTTTTCCGAGCGCAACCTTGAGGGAGCCCCGGATCAGGACGACTACGATACCTGGGTGGGCGAGCCCGCGCTGGTGGAGTGGCTTCAGTACAACCGACATAATGGCGGGGCCAACTACACCTACGCCGATGGTCACACACGCTGGCTGCGCTGGGGCCGTGCGCGGGTAGACCAGTTTCCCGACCATCTCGTCCGCCGCCCGTTGGAGGAACCCATCCCATGAATTTCCCACTAACCCCCGCTCCGCGGGGGGACAGCTTTGTGGGCTTGCGCCTGATTTTTGGGTTCATGCTCCTCCTGAGCCTCGCGCTTCCGAGCCTTGCGCACGACCCACGCTACAGCAGTGTAATCTTGCGCTTAGAGGCAACGGGGCTGCGTATCAGCCTCGTCGCGCCCGTCGGCAAAGAGGCGGGCCTGCGGACACGGCTGGCGCTGGAGGCCGATGGCAAGTCGGTCATAACCGAGGGGGAGAGCCAGATTCAAGATGCGAATAACCGCACCGTTTTGCTCGACACCTCGGCGGCTGTGCTCTCGCCTAAGCAACTCACGCTCACCAAGCGCCTCTTTCCCGAAGACCCACAGAGCCGCACGATTGTGCTGCTCTACTCAGATGGCAAGCTAGTGCAGGAGACGGTGCTGGATGCAGCGCACCCGAGCTTTTCCTGGGAAGCAACACAAGCGCCCGAGTCCAAGCTCTCTGTAGCGCGGCGCTTTGTGCTGGAGGGCATCTCACATATCTTCGCGGGGCCGGATCATATTTTATTTGTGGTGGGGCTACTGCTCCTGGGCGGGACGCTACGGCAGCTCCTCAAGATCGTGACAGCTTTCACTCTGGCGCACTCTGTCACGCTCTGCCTAGCCGCCACCAAGACTGTGATGCTTTCCCCGAGCATTGTGGAGCCGTTGATCGCACTCTCGATTGTGGCCGTCGGGGTGGACACGTTACTCGCCAAACCTGGCGAGCGTGACTTTCGTGCCCTGATAGCGCTCGGCTTCGGGCTGATTCATGGCTTCGGGTTTGCAGGCGCACTGGCAGAAGTAGGGCTTCCGAAAGAGGCGCTTGGCATCTCTCTAGGCGCGTTTAATGTCGGTGTCGAGCTGGGCCAGCTGACGATTGTCCTGGCCGTCGCTCCCGCACTCATACTGCTCCAAAAACACCACCCCAGAGCGGGCCGTCGCGCCACGATCGCGGGCTGCGTCACCGTGATCCTGCTCGGAGCCTTCTGGTTCTTACAGCGGATTGGCTAGCTACTTCGCAGGAAGGCCGAGCCTGAGGCGGGCGGCGAGTAGGCCGTGCTCACGTACCCCGGCGGCATCAAGCTCCAGAGCGGCTAGCAGCGAGCCGCCGCCGTGGCCGGTGAGCTTGGTCTGAATCTCCTCGAAAAGACCCGCAAGAGCAGAAACGCGACAGGTTTTCTGCGCTTCGTAGAGGGCTCCCAGCGCCGCTTCGGGCTGATCTATATGGCTGAAGGCAGCTCCCTGCCAGTGGCGCGCGGTGCCCTGGTTTTGGGAGTCGTGGAGGTTTCCAAAGTGGGTCGCGGCTTCCTCCAAAAGTAGGGCGGCCCGTGCAGGGTCTTCGACAAGCGTGATGCGCCCGAGGACGAGCAGGGCGCAGGCAAACCCCTCGCGGTTCTGCGAGGCGCGGGCGACGGCAAGCCCCCGTTCGGCGAGATCAAAGGCGGGATCGGTTTGTTGGTTACGCAGATGACTGAGCGCAAGAGCCAAGAGAACGCCCGTAGGGCCAAGTGCGGCTTGTGGCGGCTGAGGCAGATCTACGGCGACCTGGTAGCGGCCTTCATCTTCGATGGCGAGGCCAGAGCGCAGGAGCACCTCCATCGAGCGCTGCCAGCCCTTGCCCCAGCTGACTTCGAGGTCTTCTGCCTGTGCGCCCGTGGCAAAGAGCGAGAGCACCCCTAATAACCGCCCCACCCCTTCGGGCAGGCGGTCGAGAAGTAGATCACGAGTGAGGATAAGCGGTGTGGTGCTGCCTCCGTGCAGGGTCAGCGCGGTGAGCTGTGTCTCCAGGCGAACGCGCAGTGCCGAGAGAGGTTCCGTTTCCAGAAGTGCCGCGGTGAGCCGGACGGTTTGAGGATTGCCATCCAGCAGGCGAGCCAGCGACGCACTCTCATCGGGGTCGAGCTCCGTGCGAGTCCAGCCCACGAGAAGCCGACGGGCATCGCTAAAAGAAAGGGGAGGGAGCTCCAGCGCCTGCTCTTGAGGCAGGCCCAGTGCCGCTCGTGCCGTCACCAGAAGATGAACCTGGGGAAAGCGCTCTAAGAGCGTGGGGACAAGGGAGATGTCTAGGCCGTCTAGGATAAAAAGAGCGTTTTCTATGCCTGTAGGAACGTGCTGTGCAATGGCCAAGTGCGCGGGCTGGCTACGGGTGACGCCGCGTAGGCTCACCCAGAAGACCCCCGCCGGAAATGCTCCCGCCTCCGCAAGGCGCTGGGCGGCGGCACGGACAAGAGTGGTCTTGCCAACACCAGCATCGCCATGCAAGGTAACCAGACGTGAGGCACAGGTGGCACGCACCAGAGCACCCAGTGCTTCGTCTCTCCCTACCAGCTTATCCGCGAACGCCCGCAACCGAGCAAACGCCGCCTCTCTCGCCGAACCTTGCAAATTAACGTCCCATCATGTAGTGCTTCGCTACTCAGAAGCAACCGAGTAGTCATTGTAGCATGAGGACGTTTAGTTTGCAGGGTATACTGACGCCGCGATGCCCCTCTCTTTGCGAAATGTGACGCGTCTATCTCATGCTGCCGTGGCGAACTGGACGGCGCATGAGCTTTTGGAGCACTATGTTTTTGAGGCAGCCAATGCGACAGGGGCGACACGTGCCTTTGTTGCACTTGCCGAAGCGGAGGCGGGCGGGCTGGTATTGCTGGCAACCTCAGGAGCGGGCTGGACCGATGAAGCGCGGCAGAACCGCCTCTCGGAGAAAGACCGAACCAGTACGATCACATCCCTGGTAGCCCGCACCGGAGCCCCTGTACGGGTCGCCGATGCTCCTGCCGATGTCCCCGGCTATGTCTCGTTTTTCCCCGGAATTCGCTCCGTTTTAGCCGTGCCAATCTCCCTGGAGCGCGATGAGCGGGTGCGTGGTGTGTTGAACTTGGAGTCTGACCGGGTGGACGCTTTTAATGAAGAGCACGAGGCTTTTGCCCAAACGCTCGCGGACTTGGCGGCGCTCCGGCTCTCGATGGACGATTTAAGAGAGCGTGAGGCGGCGCTGGTGCAGATCGGAAAAGAGCTCTCCGGCACGGCAGACTCCGAGGCAATGCTGGAGCGGGTCGTGGAGATTACGAGCCAGGTGCTCCGTGCCGAGGAGTGCTCGCTTTATTTTTTAGACCAGGCCAATCAGCACCTGACCCTCGCCGCCACCCGCGGCAAGGGCGTGCGGCCCGCTCGAAAAGAGTACGCACTGGGCAATGGTCAGACCGGCATGGTGGCCGAGACCAGCGCCGTGGTGCGCGATCTCGACGAGATGCGGGCGTTTCTGGGAGTCCCGATTCCCTCGGTCGCGGGGACAGTTGGGGTGCTCCGCGTGATTCGCAAAGAGTCCAGCTCGCCCTGGTTCCCCAACGACTTCACGGATGCCGAAGAGGAGGCGCTGCTGATGATCGCGGCGCAAGTGGGAGCGGCGATGGACAATGCGCGGCTCTTTGCCCGCCTGATGCAGTCCGAGCGCATGGCGACGTGGGGCGAGATGAGCGCGATGTCGAGCCACATGATCGGCAACCGGGTCTTTGCCATCAAGGGTGATCTCAACGAGTTGGAGTACGTGGCGCAGAGTGGCGGCGAGGTGCGGCCCCTAGTGGAGGGAATGAAGCGGGGGATTTTTCGCCTGGAGGAGCTGCTGGCCGAGTTCCGGGACTTTGTGCGCGCGGGTAACCTCGCCCCTACTCCCGGTGATGCGACTGAGCTGGTACAAGCCACCCTTGCGGAGACCTTTCCCAAGCGCAGTAGTGTCACTCTGGAGCTCAACTTTGCCACAGCCCCCCTGCCCATTCTCGCCGATGGTGCCAAGCTCAAGCGGGCTTTCTCGGAGCTGATTGAGAACGCGGTCACGTTTATGGAGGCAAAGGGCGGCGGAACACTCACCGTGACAAGCCGAAAGGTCTCGCGGCGTGAGCTGCTTTCCACTCGTATGGCGCTCCCCCGCAGTGACTATGCCCTTCTCACGTTCCAAGACAATGGCCCCGGAATCCCCGTCGGTGAGAAAGAAAGAATCTTTCGACCCTTTGTGACCTCGCGGGCACGCGGCATGGGGCTAGGGCTGGCGATTGTAAAAGGCATTATCGAGGCGCACCATGGCGGCATTATCGAGACGGGTGCGGAAGGTCAGGGTGCGCTCTTTGAGATCGCACTTCCCCTAAAGTCACAGAAGGGTGTAAAATAGCAACCTATGATTCGAGTATTAGTGGTAGATGATGAAGATGAGGTTCGGGCGGCACTGGCCCGGCGGCTGGAGCGCGAGGGCTATGCGGTGACAACGGCGGGCTCGGAAGTGGAGGGGCTCAGTGCCCTCAAGACGGTCGAGCACCCCTACGATATTGTGGTGACGGACATGAACATGGGCGACCCCAACTCAGGGATGCATGTTCTGGAGGGAGCCGCCTCACGTGATGTCTTCACCGAGGTGATCGTGCTGACTGCCTACGGAAACGTTGCCAATGCGGTGGAGTGCATGCGGCGCGGCGCGTTTGACTATATCGAGAAGAACATGCCCGGTGTGGATGTCTTTGAGCTGCTGGTGATGAAGCTGGAGCAAGCCTGCCAGCGCCGCCGCCAGTCCGTTGGCACCGTCCGCCGCCTCGAGGAGTTCCACAAACGCCACGCGGAATAGCCCCACGGAGATCGTGAGGGCTAGCTACACCCGGATTTTCTGCCAGCGGCCCTGGCGGAAGACGAAGATGGTGCAGATTCCCTGGATCACCGTGGAGAGGCTCATGGCCCACCAGGCACCAGTCATGCCGAAGTGCTGGAGAAGAAACCAGGCGAGTGGGAGGCGGATCAGCACCATGGTCACGGTGGTGAGAACCGTGGGGCTGAGGGTCTCCCCCGCCCCCTGAAGCGCCCCGATCAGCCCCATTCCGAGCGCCAGAAACGGCTCCGAGATCGCCGCGATCTTGAGATACGACACCGTAAGAGCCAGCGTCTCGTCCACCTTGGCATTGCGTGCGGCATCCTCGCCGTGCTGGAGGAAGAAGCGGGCAAAGGGTTCGGCAAAGACGTAGCAGACCACGCCCATCACGCTCATAACTGCAATGGCCTGCCAAGTCGCGGCCCACGCGGCGGCATTGGCGCGCTTGACATTGCCCGCCCCTAAATTCTGGCCCACAAACGCCGCCGAAGCAATCGAGTAGCCAAAGCCCGGCATAAAGGCAATGCTCTCAAAGAGCAACCCCACTCCCAGCGCCGCAATCGCCGCGCCCCCAGCGGCGGTGCGGGCGATCATGCCCTGAAAGACGAGCATCGAACCCACCCGAATCAGCTGTTGGAGCGCCGCGAGCAGCCCGATCTTGAGAATGCGCCCGGCCCAGGAGGTGTCAAGTTTCCACGGCCCGCCCAGCCCATCCGAGACGGGGCTCTGTCTGAGAAACCAGACCGTGAGGGCCAGCGCCAGCACCTGGGAGCAGACCATCGCAAGCGCCCCACCCACAATCCCAATGCGTGGGATGAGTAGGGCGTTGCCCAGAGCATGGACTCCCACAGAGCCAAGTGTCACGTAGAAAGGCCGCGTAGTATCGCCGAGGCCGCGGAAGACGCCCCCTAGGATCATCACCAGGAACTGCACGGGCTGCCCAAAGGCCATCACTAGTAAGTAGGGCTCTGCGAGAGGGATCGCGTTTTTATCCAGCCCTTGGAGAACGAGCAGTGGGTGGCGCACCAGCACCAGCACGATGCAGACGACCACCGAGATCAGAAGGCTCAGGAGAACTGACTGCCGCGTCACTGAGGACGCGTCGTGGAGAGACTTGGCCGCCTCTTCCGGAGCCTGCGCCTTACTCGCCCCAATAAAGCGTCCCACCAGCGCCGTGGTGCCCGTCGAGACCGCCATCGCCGCCGCAAGAAGTAGCCACATCCACGAGGTACAGACCGTCACCGCTGCCAGTGCATCGGGGCCGAGCTTGCTGATAAAGAAGCGATCCAGAAAGCCATTGAAGGTCTGCACCAGCATCATCGCCACAGAGGGCATCGCCACCAGAAAGACCCCCCGCGCCAGCGGCCCCTCCAGAATCATCCCTTGCCGGGCATCTTTACTCATCTTGCCTGTTACCCCGAACAGAGTACCATGGTTCCCGGTTTGCCCTCCCCCGGCTTCGTTCGTTCCTCACTACGCCACCCCCTCCCAATAATGGGAGAGGGTTGGGTGGGGGAACCTCCCCTTCCCTCCCGTTATCGGGAAGAAGGGGGCAAAAGGAAGGAGGG
>NZ_JANNYP010000121.1:0-5143 GCF_031410135.1 Armatimonas sp.
TGCCGCACGCCTCGCCGAAAATGGTAGGAAGTTAATGGAAGAGCGCTATGGCTGGGATGCTATCGGGGCGCTCCTCCGGCAGTACTATGCGGAGGTACTGACACCGTGAGGCTCCTTTTTATCTCCCCCTACGTCCCCTCCCCCATTCGGGTTCGTACCTACCAGATCTTGCGTCACCTTGCGCTCCTAGGCTGTGAGATCACCCTTGTCGCACTGGAAGATGCGCCGGTTTCCGAGAGCGCACGTGCAGAGCTTGCAACCTGGTGTAAAGACATCCATTTGGTTCCGCTCCCAAAACCTGCCGCCACGCTGCGCTGCTTATTGGCCCTTCCCACGCCCACCCCTATCTGGGTTGCCTACTGCCAGTCGCCAGAGCTAAAAAAACGCGTCACGGAGCTTGTTAAGACGAAACAATTTGATGTCGCTCACGTCGAACACCTGCGAGCCGCTGCAATTCGGCCCGCGCTGGGAAATCTCCCGTGTGTTCTGGATGCCGTAGACTGCATCACGGCTCTTCAGCGCCAGATGTTTGAGCAAGGCGAGAGTGTCAAACACAAGCTGATTGCCTGGGAGGAGTGGAGCAAGCTGCGCGCGTGGGAGCCTCGCGCCTATGCCCTTTACAACCAGCTCGCGGTGACAACCACTTACGATGCCCGAGAGCTACAGACACTTGACTCCCGCCTAAGCCCAGAAGTCATTCCCAACGGCGTGGACTTGGATTACTTCCAGCCCCGTCCTGACCAAGCCCGAGAAAAAGACACGATTATTTTTAGTGGAAAAATGAGCTACCGTGCCAATGAGGATGCCGCCTTAGGGTTTGCCTCTAGCCTCTGGCCACGCCTCAAAGAAATGCGCCCGAATCTCCGCTGGCTTATTGTCGGGAGCGAGCCAAGTCCCGCAGTTCAGCGTCTTGCACAAGACCCTGCCATTGAGGTGACAGGCTATGTTCCGGATATACGTCCCTACTTGAGCCGCGCAAGCGTCGCCATTTGCCCTCTTCGTATTGGCGTAGGAATTCAAAATAAAGCCCTAGAAGCGATGGCAATGGCCTGCCCTGTCGTTGCCTCGCCGATTGCAGGACGTGCGCTCCAAAATGCCGAAGATGATGGTGGCATAACGATTGCAAAGACGGAGGAAGAGTTCCTACGGGCGTGCCAGAAATTTCTTTCTGATCCGTCTTGTGCGCAAGCCACAGGAGCATCAGCACGGCGTTTTGTAGAACGTCACCACCGCTGGGATTGCGCTGCAAAGCGCTTTCTTGAGCTCTATACGCATGCAATTACTTCAATATAAACAAAGTGTATAAACAGGAACACGATCATACGGATATGAAAACCCAGGTATATTCTAACCAGCAATTGGTTGCGGCCACTCCAGTACCAATTACAAGCAAAAACATGCTCTATTTTGCCGCCAAGCGTCTGATTGATATCCTCGGTTCTTTCTTCGGGCTCGTGATGCTCTTTCCTGTTTTTGTTGTTCTGGCAATACTCGTTCGTCTTTCCTCAAGCGGAGCAATTCTTCACCGACGGCGCGTTCTTTCTCTTCAGAAGTATGAAGGTGGTACTCCCCATAGCTTTGATGCCTTTAAGTTCCGAACGATGGTAACCAATGCCGATGATTTTCTGAAAGAGCATCCCGAGTTAATGGCCGAGTTCCAGAAAGACTTTAAGCTACGCGATGACCCCCGTGTCACCAAGATCGGCCATAAGCTACGCCGTGCGAGCCTGGATGAGCTTCCCCAGCTCTTCAACGTGTTGTCTGGTCAGATGACACTGGTTGGCCCACGGATGATCTCCCCTCCTGAGCTGGAGATGTACGGCGAGTTTGCCACGAAGCTACTTTCTGTGAAGCCGGGCCTGACTGGTCTCTGGCAGGTAAGTGGCCGCCAGAACGTTTCCTATACAGAGCGCGTCAAGCTAGACATGTACTACATTGACCATCGCTCCATTGGGATGGATATCCAGATTTTATTGAAGACGGTCATCAGTGTGCTGAAACGCCAGGGAGCGTATTAAGTCATGAACCGCCTGGTTCGCAATGTCTTGCTATTTTTACTCTTAGCGGTTCCCTGTCTTATCTTACTACCACGGCTCAACTCGCCGATGCAGCTCTCAGAAAGTGGCCTGGATCAGCTCCTGGCATCCCGCTACACTGCCGCGACAAATCGCTTGGGAACCCCCCTTATTCGCCCTCTGGAAGCCGCTCGGCTGGTTTCTTATGGGGATGGGGCTCTCCCAGATCTCCGGCACGGCATTCTCTACACGGGTCTCGCCTCGGTGAGCATGAAGGTACTCAAGGAAACCAAAGGGGGGCAAGGTCAGCGTGCAACGACACTTCTCGGGCTCGTGCTCTTGCTGGGCGGAGGACTCTCCACCCTCTGGCTTTCTTCGCGATGTTTCCCGAAACGGAATGCACGGTGGGCGGCTCTCTTTTTTGTGTGGAGTGGCGGAGCGATTCTTGCTACGGTGACACCGGGCCCGGGATTACTCCTTGCGATTCTCGGAGCGGTACTTTGTGCGGTACTCCTGCCTCTGGATGTGAGTGCTTCTGACAAGCGCGCACCGGTCGGGCTGGCACTGGCTGCGGGTACTCTCTGGGGACTGCTGTTCCTGACAATCTACTCGGCGCTCCTGCTCTTGCCGTTTCTCGCCTGGCATGTTTGGCGTGTTACGCGCCGTGATCCCCGCGCGATCGCCGTCTTCCTGCTGGCGTCGGGGATCTTTGCCGTGCCCCAGCTTGCCCGTGCGTATAAAGTCACGAAGAATCCTCTTTACCATAGCCGCTGGATCGAGCTGACCATGCGTACGGACTCCTACCCTGGGACGACGCTCTACCACTCTGGCTCACTCCCCAAGGCAATCACGAACTACCTTCCCAACGGAGGTGTTGCTGAAATTGCGAACAAGTCTAGCCGAACGATTGTCGAAGTCTTGCCACGTGCGATCTCCACTCTCGGGCTTGCCTTATTACTCTTTATTGCCTCTAGCCTGATACGCTTTGCCGATCATCGCCTCAACCAGCTTCGTCGCTTGCTGTTTATGGTCATGCCGCTGCATATGGTGGCACTGAGTGTGTTCTTCTCCTCAGAAGAGTGTGTGAGTGTCTTGTTGCTCTACGCGCCGCTGGTGATGACACTGGGCGCAGGCTTCTTAGAGACAGTCGTTCATGCACGCCGTCTTCCCCGGCTTCATGCACGGGGTATCGTCTTCTTCTGGATTGTCGCCTGCTGTGTCTCTGGAGTGAGCCAGCTTCTGGCTCTACGCACCGCGCCCGCGCCTGCGCGGCTCTACGCCTTTCTCGGGCCAAGTGGGGCGAACCTGGAGCGCGTCCAGAACAATACCGATGGCGTTCTGGCTGCCGATGATCCGTTCACGATGGCGCACTATGCCAATGTTCCGGTCACGTTTCTGCCTGCCAGCGCTACCGATTTTCAGGAGCTAGAGGGACGGCTCAATAAACAGATCGTCGCTTTTGGGGTGACCCCTGCCCTGCGCTGGGATCGTCCTGAGGACGCCGCTATGGCACCTTGGGCGGAGACCTACCGACGCGTTATCGGGCTATTCTCTATTTCTGAGCTTCTTCCCCCTGCGGAGCGTGATATGCTCCGCAGCCGGATCTCCTACCCGGAGTCTATCCTGTCGTCCATCCGGACGTTTCAGGTAACGCCCGTCCGAGAGCCGGACAGTCGTGGCGACTACTCAGCGATCTTCTGGGACTTGACCTACCTGAAATCCTAGCGCGAAGCCAGGAGTCGCTGGGCCATGGTCAGGCAGGCAATAGACTTCATGTCCTGTATGCGCCCATCCCCAATCGCGGCGAGCGCGTCCTCCAGAGACAATGGAACTGTCTCGACAAACTCATCGTGGTCAGTGTGCGCGTCAGGACATGGTGTCAGATCCTCCGCAAGATAGCCCCAGATCTTCTCGGTACAGTAGCCCGGAGCCACATAGGCCTCGTAGAGCAGGGTGAGCTTACCGGGCGTAAATCCAATCTCTTCCGCGAGCTCACGGGCGGCAGCCACTGCTGGGTCTTCTCCATCCTCAATTCCCCCTGCCGGCACTTCAAGAAGAAGTCCATTGGTGGGAAGACGGAACTGACGAACCAGTAAGACATTGCCATTGGCATCTAAAGGCACAACGGCGATCGCACCACTATGCTCCACAATCTCGCGCTTGCTACTCTTCCCATTGGGCAAGGTAACGGTATCCACGCGGAGTCGCACGACGCGGCCTTCGTATTTTCGCTCACTCGCAGTCACGGTCTCGGTTAAGTTCATTGATTTGTCTCCAAAAACGTCGGGTTGAGGAGCCACTCAGGGATAGCCACGGGCTCCAGAGTGCGGTCTAGCTCCCCCGAAAGCAAGCGGTCGGGGAGCTCACGCTCGGCAAGCGCCAGCACTTCCTCCAGGGCAGTCTCAGGCACTTCTTCCTCGCCTTCAAACAAGCTGTACTCCATGAGGAGGCGAGCCCCAAAGTCATCCACCAGAAAAACGGCCCACGGGAGATCGTCTTCTACCCCACTGGCATCCCAAATAGTAGCCGTATAGCCGGAAGTCCCCACATAAGCTAGGCTACACTCCACTTCCTCTATGTCAAACTCGCTTCCCAGAGGTAGAACCGCCGGCCAGTCGAGTGTGGCCGGTGTCTCCTCAGAAACTTCAATCTCGTTCCAGCACGCTAAAAGGACATGCTCAAACCAGCGGTGACGGCTCTCAAGGGCCGCAAACTCGGGATCATCCGGGGTAAATAACATGGCTCTACTCTATCACGACGAAGTTATTGTATCATATACATCCACACACCGCTGCCACCTGGAAGAACAAGAGGTCTTGGGCAACCGTGCGCCCCATACTCGTCACCGAAATTCCCTGTTCGGCGAGGAGAGCGAGCCCTGGCTCCGGGTTAGCAAGCTGGAAGTCAATATCTAGGTTAGAGGGCAAGGGGAGTTTCTCGGGCCAGCCTGCCCTTACCCGACCACCCGCAAGGCTGAGCACGGTTCGGCTGTGGTGAGAGACTCCTTGATGCCGCGGACGTGGATCGGCATCTGAGGCACGGAGGCAACAAATCGCCTCACCACCAAGCGCCTTTGTTACGTGAAGCACCCACGCCTGCTCGATCCCTGAGAAACCGTAGCGCGTTCC
>NZ_JANNYP010000122.1:0-1340 GCF_031410135.1 Armatimonas sp.
TGCGCTGCCCCCCGAAAACTGGTCCAGTGACTGAGTTGGTATCCTGACCAGAGGCGGGCTTGCCCGCCTCGGGAGAACCAACCGTGAAACAAGGTCAATACAACGACCAACAGATACTCGCAATACTCCAGCAGGCAGAGCGAGCAGAGAAAACAATCGCTGAAATTTGCCAGGAGCATAACCTCAGCCCGAACACCTTCTATAGATGGAGGAAGCGATTCGCAGGAGCGACACCCGCTGATCTAGCCAAGAACCGGGAGATCGAAAAAGAGAACGTAAGACTCAAGCGACTACTGGCCGAAAGAGACCTGGAAATCGATATTCTCAAGGAACTCCTGGGAAAAAAATAATGAGCGCACCACAACCTCTCCAGGAGAAACGAGATGCCATACGCTACGCACAAGAGAAGGGAATCTCTCAAAGACGGGCCTGCTCACTGCTCAAAGTCGGCAGATCCACGGTGCGCTACCAAGCAAAAGAACACGACGACACTCAGCTCCTGGAGAGAATACGAGCCATTCACACCAAAGCTCCGCGCTTCGGAGTTAGACGAGTGGACGGGCAACTCCAACGAGAACGCAAAAGGCAAGAGAAGAAGGGACTAAAACCAGACGAGCCCGTAAATCGAAAACGCATTCAGAGAGTCATGCGGCAAAACGGACTATTGGTCAGAAAGACACGTCGCAAGAAGACGATTCGTACGGGAGCGACAGTGCCCTGCAAAGCCGAGTATCCTAATCACGTGTGGACGCTCGACTTTCAAGACGATGCACTCATAGGAGGCAAAAAGGTCAAAATCCTCAATATTCTCGATGAGTTTACGCGCGAATGGCTCGAAGTCGTGGCGGGAGCAACCACATCAGCCGCGCTGGTGATGCGAACAATCTTGCCGCTCTTTGCACGCAGAGGAGCACCAGAGTTCCTCCGAAGCGACAATGGAGGTGAGTTCATCGCCCATGAACTCAGAGCGCTCTTAGAGCAAGCAGGAGTCACTTCCTATTTCATTGACCCGGGCAGTCCCTGGCAAAATGGTTTTATTGAGAGCTTTCACAGTCATCTGCGCGACGAGCTGCTCAATAGAGAAACCTTCGCAACTCTGACCGAGATTCGCCAGCGCCTGGCAAGTCATCGCCTTTGGTACAATCAGGAACGAATCCATTCCAGCCTGGACTACATGACACCCGAAGAGTACCACCAGGATTGGAACGACCAAAACCAAGAACGACCAGATACCCAACCAGAAACGGAAACGAAGAACGAGGCGGCTTCGCCGCCGGGGAAACCCACAACGACCAACGAAGACTAACTCACTCGATGGACCAAATCAGGGGTACAGGCCA
>NZ_JANNYP010000123.1:0-1464 GCF_031410135.1 Armatimonas sp.
GGCCATATCAATCGTCTCGCGACTATGCCGGCCTCGGGAAAATAGAGTCAGGTACGGCCCCACACCGCCGACGGAACGGGCCCATCCAAAGGACTCTAATATTTGCGAGGGACTGTACCCTGCCATTGATCCATCAAGGCCCTGCTTGTGAAACCACCAAGCCCGAAGCTTTTGAATGTCCATGAGCACCATTATGAGGGAATTGCTCATCCTCGAGTTGTTGAACCCGTATACTCACTCTTTAGAATGAAGGTCCTTGTGATCGGCTCCGGCCCCATCGTCATCGGTCAAGCTGCGGAGTTTGATTATGCAGGAACTCAGGCCTGCAAGAGCCTTCGAGAAGAAGGGCATCAGGTTGTGCTGATCAATTCGAACCCCGCCACGATCATGACTGATCCCGACGTGAGTGATGCTCTCTACATAGAACCGCTGACCGTCGATTTTTGCGAAAGGGTGATTGCCAGAGAAAGACCGGATGCTCTGTTGCCGACCCTTGGTGGTCAAACAGGCCTCAACCTCGCGACTCAGCTAGCGGACGAGGGAATCCTCGAAAAGTACAACGTGAAGGTCTTGGGAACGCCATTGAGCGCGATCAAAATGGCGGAAGACCGAGAAAGTTTCCGTAACCTGATGCGGGAAATTAAAGAACCCGTGCCCGAAAGCTGGATCATCACGAACGATGATGAGCTCAAAGCGGTTCTAGACGTCGTTCCGTACCCATGCATTATTCGTCCCGCCTACACTCTCGGCGGCACCGGAGGCGGAATTGCGAACACTCGGGAAGAGCTTTGGGCGACGGGTCAGAAGGGACTCAAGCTTTCGATGCGGAGCCAGATCATGGTAGAGCGGAGCTTGCTCGGCTGGAAAGAAGTCGAATACGAAGTGATGCGAGACTCGAAAGGCACTTGCATCACGGTTTGTAACATGGAGAACTTCGATCCGATGGGTGTCCATACCGGAGACTCCATCGTTATCGCTCCCTCCCAAACCCTAAGCGACCTCGAATATCACATGCTCCGAACCGCATCGCTGAAGATTATTCGCGCGTTGGGAATCGAAGGCGGCTGCAACGTACAGCTCGCATTCAACCCCGAGAGCTTTGACTACTACATCATCGAGGTAAACCCTAGGGTCTCTCGCTCTTCTGCCTTGGCTTCGAAAGCAACGGGCTATCCCATCGCCAGAGTGGCGGCGAAAATTGCCGTCGGCTTAACTCTGGATCAGATTGAGAACCAAGTCACAGGCACCACAAAAGCTTGTTTTGAACCCGCTCTAGACTACGTGGTGGTGAAGATTCCTCGCTGGCCCTTCGATAAGTTCGTCACGGGAGATCGATCACTGTTCACCCAGATGAAGGCAACGGGTGAAGTCATGGCGATAGACCGCTCGTTTGAAGCCGCCTTTATGAAGGCAATTCGAGGACTTGAAGTCAAGCAAAAGGACTTGCGGCACCCGAAGTTTGCG
>NZ_JANNYP010000124.1:0-2295 GCF_031410135.1 Armatimonas sp.
CTTGAAGTAGTACGGAGCCAGTGCCGAGATGCCGTCTGCGCCCGTGGCTTGAGCCTCTGTGGCAAGCTCCGCCGCATCAGCGATGCTCGTGTGCCCCACATGGATAATCACCTTCAGCCGCCCCGCCGCGATCTCCACCCAGCGCCGCGCCACCGCCTTGCGCTCCATCACGCTCAGCGAGACGCCCTCGCCGGTTGAGCCACAGACAAACGCGCCGATCACGCCATCCGCAATTAGTTTCTCGCACTGTTTCTCAATAACGCCAAGATTCAGCGAGCCGTCGGCGGCGAATGGCGTGTGGGGAGCCGCAATGAGCCCCGTCCAGTTTGTCTTCATTTTTTAGTCTTCTGTCCAGCAGTAAACGATTTTTCCGCGTTGTTTTAGGAGGGGAGCTGCCATTTTCTGAAGGTGGATCACCATTTGTATCTTTTTTTTGATCGGAAGTTTGGCAAGCTCTTGGCGACGTCGGCTTTTTGCTTCTAAGGCCAGCTCTAGCTCTCTGTTTTCCATTTGTGAAATCTTTCATTAAGTTGGTATCTTATTAATATCTCTTGTAAGTAATCTGAGTCCATTAACGCTTGTTCCATAAACATCGAGAATCTTTGATGGTCTTTATGTCTCCATAGGGTAGTAGCTGTACCTCTGCTAGAGCTTCTTCAAGAAGTGGGTTGTAAGCAGGAAGAAATTGTACAGGCACTCCCTCAATGAGGATACATTCTGCTTCGGTTGGGTAGCCTCTCTGCTTAAGTTCATCGTAGATCGGAGTAAGAGTCAGAAGCCCTGATGGGGTTTGAGGCAGAACGACAAAAATATCCAGGTCATAAGTGAGAAACGGCTCGATATAAAAAATCGCACCCACAGCTCCACCAATGGCATAGCGGGAGATGATTCCGGCTGTTTCTAACTCTGTAAAAACTTGAAGGGTTGCTTCCATCTATTGAAGATTCTACCAAAATTATCTCTCGGGGGGGGATTCTCAATCGAGCCTGCGTCAATTCCGGGAATGCATCGGCAGTTTTTGGCACGATGCCTGTCTCAGAGATAACCTAGAACGATCTAGTAGAGGTGCCGGGGCTAGGCCCCGGCACCGGGCTTATCGGATCAGAAACGGAGTGGAGTGCAGCGTCGGATCGCTCCCCGCGATGAAGTTTAGGTTGTAGGTTCCTGCTGCATAGCCCTTCGTTTTCAGGTTATAGAGGTACTCACCCGAGTCGTAACGGAAGGTGTTATTCGGGTTGGAGTTCCCTGGGGCAGTGGCGGCTACTGTCGCTCCCGTTCCCACATTGGTGACACTGATCGCCGTCACCGCGATGCTTGGTGAGGAAGCATTGACTCCATTGCCCCCCAAAAGCTGGAGAGTGATAGGCACTGTGCTTCCGCCTTTATGAACCTTTGTCAGATCGTAGAGTGCATTGATGGTGTAGATTGGGGCGACGTAGGCATAGTCGTAGCGGGTTGCCGACTCCCAAATCGAGCCGAGTGCGACACCACCCGTGGGAATGGGGTCTGCGTCAAGAAATGAGGCCGCCGGTACTCCATTCACTTTGATCGTAAAACTCCCCCCGATCGCGGAGATATCAATGGCATTATCCCCTGCGGTCATGAGGCCCGAGGCGTAGTAGGTTGGGTCGATTAGGCTTGCACTGGTGCTGGTAAACTTCACCAGCTGTATCGAGTCGGCAGGCGGAATGGCGGAGTTGGGGGGGAAGATGTAGAGACTATAGAATGTTCCCTGCGACCAGCCAAACTGCGACTGGACACGGAAGTTGATCAGGCTGTTGTACCAGTTGTTCCCCCCGCCATCTGCGTGGAACTTGGTGGAGAACTGGTAGTTAGACCAATCCGAGCCCTCTCCGGCCATGATAAAGGCATCACGGCTTCCTGGTGTCGAGCCTTGTGTCCTTACCCAGCCGTTGACAAGCGAGGCGTAGCCGCGCTGAACCGCCCACAAAGGCGAGAGGCTCGCCCCACTAAAATCATCCGAGAGCAAGAGCTGTGCGTGGCTTACTCTCGCTGGCAAGAGTGCCGCAAGACAGAGCGTGAACACAGACAGCGTGTTTACCCGACGTGACATTGCTTTCATGAACTTCTCCTTGCCCGGATACGACGGGTTGAGAGCCGCGCATCCCTGGCAATTATTAGTCTAGGTAGCGTTCATGAGGAAAGCATCAACGGTTTGACAGATTAAGGATTTATGTGAGCTATCGGAAGCAGTAGACGTAGCCGTCGTCGGAGCCGATGAGGACTTGGCCGTTGACGACGCAGGCGGAGCCCATGACGGGGCGACCGATGGGG
>NZ_JANNYP010000125.1:0-8137 GCF_031410135.1 Armatimonas sp.
ACGTGAACAAACTCGGCTTTATGGAACCTTCTCTGCTTGGGATTCTCTCTGTATCGAGAGAGCAAACTCAAAAATGAAGATGCCACAAGGGGGCTATCAAGTGGCATGAATGGCCTCTCAACTAAAATGGGTCACACCCAATTGATATGCAATCGCCCTGGCCTTGGAGCTAGGAAGCTGGCTCCTTGCGCGCTTTGGTGGCGGCACCGTTCGCGTGCGACGGCTCCGGCGTCAGGCATGGAACGCAGCAAGACATGGTCACAATTTGCCCAAAAACGCCGTATAATGTCTGTCCATGACTCTACCACGCTACCATCTGGTTGATCTTTCCGGGCCGAATCCGAGCGCGAAGTTCGGTCTGCGCTCGCGTCTGGCAATCAACGATGCCGGGACGATTGCGGGGGCGTGCGATGACCGCGCGGCGATCTGGGAGCGGGGTAAGCTTCACTTTATTGCCGGGCCCGGCACCTATGCGTGGGGTATCAACCCCAAGGGCGAGGTAGCCATTGAGGACGGCAAGACGGGGCTATTCTGGCGCAAGGGTCAGCTTGAAGCGCTTCCCATCCAGACACAGCCGGGCGAGCGCGTGGTTCCCCGTGATATCGCAGAGGGCCGCACCGTGGTCGGCACAACCCAGAGCAAGGGCATTCCCTTAGGCCAGGCCTGGGTGCTCAAGGGCACGATCTTCCGCTGGCTCGCCGATGCGGCTGAGGCCTGCGTTCTCTGCCCCGATGGCCGCGTCGCAGGCTTTGCACACGTCGCACAGGGTGATGTGCCCGTGGTCTGGCAGAGCAATCAAATCGCCTGGCTTCCTCTGCCCACACGCTGCAAGACAGGCCGTGCAACCGCTGTCAATGCCAACGGGGTTCTGGTAGGAACCGGGATGGTCGCCGAGGAGGACATCGAGGAGGGCTTTCCTACCCGTGCCTTGCGCTGGCGGCCCAACGGCTCCGCGGAGATCCTCTTTGCGGGCGTGGCCACCGCCATCAACGACCGAGGCTGGGTCGTGGGCCACCAGTCCGAGACGTTTAAAGGCACCGGGGCAGGAGGCATGCTCTGGATCGAGGGCAAGAAACACTTCGCCGATGACCTGCTCGAAAACTCCAGCCACTGGCATGTTATTGAGCTCGACGACATTAACAACAAGGGTCAGCTTGTAGGAAAAGCCTTCTACCGCGACGAGCTCCGGGCCGTCTTGCTTGACCCGCGCTAGCGATGACCGCACACGAGTGGCTTGCCGCCAACCTTCCCGATGCTCGTCCGTTTGCAAAGAGCGACAGCGCCACGATGGCTTGGCGCACGCCCGCGCTGTTTATCAAGTTCTTCCCCTACGCTCTGCAAGAGCGCAGCGCCGCCGAAGCCGAGCTCGCCTCGGCGGGCCTGCACGAGAACATCATCCCTTCGCTGATGATGTGCGGCGTGGACGATGGCGTGATCCTGATCTATCCGTTGGTCTCCGGCGAGACACTCGGCACGCCAGAGGCCCGAGAAAAATTCTACGCCCTCCCCGAAGCCGAGCGCCGCGCCGCTCTCGCAACGATTCTCGCGGCGCTGGCAGCCATCACGTCGGCGGGCTGGCTCTTAGTCGACTTCTACGAGGGCAACCTGATCTACGACTACGAAAACAAGAAGCCCTGGCTCTTCGACTGGGACTTATGCGTAAAAGCCGAGAGTTTCGTGCTTGCCACCAAGCGCAACTGGGGAAGCTCGCGCCTCATGGCCCCGGAAGAGTTTATCCAAGGCGAACTTATTAACTGCCAGACCAATGTCTTCAATGTCGCTCGTTTTGCCGTGCTTACCCTCGGTGAGAGCGCCACGGAGCAGGAGAGAGCCGTTCTTACCCGCGCCACCAGCCCCGATAGATTGCAGCGCCCTGGCTCTGTGACCGAGTTCATCGCCGCTCTGGCGCTCTAGGTGTCCGCTGTCCCTCCAGGAATGCCGGAGAGGTCACAGGGAAGTCTGTAAGTAGGAACCGTGGTCGCGCCGCTCGGAGAGTTGCCAGGAATCGTGCCTCTTTTATTGGAGAACTTGGCGTGACCGTCTACAAATCCGATGTTGAAGCCGTCGGAGTGGCGCGAGTCGCCGGGGAAGTTGTCCCAGCCAAAGACGCTGGTTGCTCCTAGAAGCGGACAGCCCTCGGCGGTGCGCTTGGCGTTGGCACCGGGCCTATCGTAGCGGGTGTCGTAGAACATCGTGGTCGTCACGGGTTCGTTCACTGCGGCTAGCGCGATCACCGGATCTGCCTCAAAGAGCCCCGGTGGCAGGCCAGGGTCTTGGAAAAGCGCGAAGTTGATGCCGTACGAGGCGTAGCGGAAGTTCGGGGAGAGCTGCAAACCAATCGGGGCAATCGTGGCCCGGAAGTCTACACCGGGACGCTGCGAGGGGCAGATCAGGATATCCGTGTTTTTCATGTAGGGCATGATCAGGCTGTAGACCGTCTCCACGGTTGCCCCACTGCCCGGCACGATAATCCCACCGCGCCCCAAGGGGTCGGCCATGCAGCCACTCACACAGTTCACGCTCTGTGGGAACGTCTCGTCGTAGTCCTGAACGTACATCAGGGTCGAGAGTGAAAACTGCTTCACGTTGGAGAGGCAAGAGATGCTGCGTGCTTTCTCGCGGGCCTGTGCAAAGACCGGGAAGAGAATGGCAGCAAGAATCGCAATAATGGCAATAACGACGAGTAACTCGATGAGCGTAAAGGCTCGCTTCTGTACTTTCTTCATGATGAATTGTCCTCGCCGCATTGTAGACAATTTCTTGACGTGAAGTATTAAGGCATAATGAAGCATGCTCGCCGATCCAAAAACCTATCTTGCCCCTCTGAGTGAGGAGCTGACGAAAACCTGGCCGAAGAACCGCCTCGTGAATATTGTCTGCCACGGGCATAGTGTGCCTGCGGGGTACTTCAAGACGCCGGTTGTGGATAGTTTTCATGCCTACCCACACCTGCTCCACAGAGCGCTCAAGGCGCGTTTTCCTCATACTGTGCTCAATGTGATCGTGACGGCCATCGGCGGCGAAGAGTCCGAGAGTGGGGCGAGGCGATTTGAAGCGGAGGTGCTCTGCCACCGGCCCGACTTGCTCTTGATAGACTACGGCCTCAACGACCGCCGTATTGGGCTGGAGCGTGCACAGGCAGCGTGGACCGCGATGATTCAGGCGGCCAAAAAGCGCAATATCAAGCTGATTCTCTGCACCCCGACTCTGGATAATGGCGATCTGGTCGAGCTTCGCAAGCATGCCGTCCAAGAGCGAGCGCTTGCGGAGACTTTTGAGCTTGGGCTAGCCGATAGCTTTGCCCGCTGGGAGCGAGCGAGCGCTGAGGGCACGTCGCGCGAGGCGCTACTCTCTCAGAGCAACCACCCCAACGAAGCTGGGCACACCTTGGTTGTCGAGGAGCTACTCCGCTGGTTTCCCGCCCCGCATGGGGTATAGTTACGGTATGAGACGCTACACTTTTCTCCTCCCCCTCGCCGCTCTTTGTCTGCTCGGTTGCTCTCCCGAGAAACCCGCAGAACCACAGACCGCCCCGGCTACCACAGCCCCAGGCGAGACCCACTCCGCTGATGATGGTCATGGCCACAGTGCAACAGCGACAACCACGACAACTGATCCCCACGCCGCCCCTAAGGACCCTCAAGCCCCCGAGGCTCCTAAGGCACCTGCCGCCAGCGATGCTTCCATGCCGGGTGGCCCCATGGCAGGAGCCGCGGATCCCTACGCCCCGCTCTCGAAAACGCCCGAGCTGGATGCCAAGATCGCGGAGGCCGAAAAATCGGGCGATAAGGCCGCCCTCGCCGATGCCTATGTTAAGCGGGGAATGTTCCGAATGCGCGATGATGACAAGGCGGGACAGCGGGTTAAGTACCGTGCCGCCCTCTCAGATTTTAGAAAAGCTCTAAAAATACCTGGTAATAATACCGATGCTCTTGTAGGTAAAGATCAGATAGAGAGCATTTACACGGGGATGGGCCGTCCTGTTCCCTCGGAAGCCGAGGCGGATGAAGTAAGCCGCACCGGAGTGTATAAACCAAAGCCAGGCGAGTAACAAAACCTGCCGTGGCACAGTTATTGCACTATCTGATCCTAGATCACCGCCCGAGAGGGCATGAGGAACAGGTAGACTCTCTTGAAAAACTTCTTTCGCTTAGCTGTTGCCACGGCAGCTCTCAGCATCACCACACTGGCTCACGCACAGACATCACTCTTTGCCAATTTCCAGCAGATAGGCAGTGCTAAGCCATTTCAGTTTATCAACGCCGGGATTAACTCTAGTTTCGTCACTTCAGTGACCGTTCCCGTAAACTTTTTCTACCGCGCTCCCAATAGCAGTGGAACGATTGATATTGCTCTTCCTGCAAACCTGACGATTACCTCCATCGTCAATGGAACCGCATCAGTCAGTGCCCCCACGATCTCTCAGAAGTTACAGAGCGTCGAGATGGTCTTCACGGGAACAGGAGCCGTTACCGGGAACCTGCTGACGATTCTGAACTCTTCTACCGGAACTCTGGGGGGGATTCTGGGAGACTCTGGAGCCGGACTTGAGGAGACTCACGGTGTCTCAGGGGGGGTGGCCAACTACTCTTCGGCTTACCTCGATTTTAGTGCCTCCACCCAGCGCAACTACAGTCTTGCTCTCAACAATATCGCCGCACCAGGTCTTGCCAATGGTCCTGGCAACTACCTGGCAGGATTTACCTCAGATGCGACCGGTCAGTTTTCTTCCAATGGCATTGTTCCAGAGCCCTCCACCGTATTATTGCTAGGATTGGGTGGTTTGGGGCTTATCATGAGATACCGACGCAAAGAAAATCACTGATAACCTTACTAGTTTTAATGTTATTTTTCACTCAGAGTAACTTTACTAGGGTATAAAATGAAAGATCATCAAAAGGAATCTGTCATAGACAGCCGAAAACAAAATGAACTTCAAATATACCAAAATACTGTTATCTGTCGGCACACTGGGGTTGACTCTGTGTGCTGTGCCTGCTCAGGCCCAAGAGCTGTTTGCCACATTTGCTCAGGCCTTTCAGACTCCTGCCTTTACATACTCTTCTACTAGCGGTGGCGCGACTCTGGGTCTGGCAAGCGCCATGCCTGTAAGCTTCCAGTTCCAGACAACGAATGGATTTGGGGCAGCAATTGGTGAAGATATCGAAGGAACCATGACGATGTCTGCCATGAGTGCGGGGAGTGTCTTCTCCAGCACCAGCTTTCTCGTCCAACCGATGAAGGACATTGAGCTGCGCTTCACATCGGCAAGTGCCGCCCCGAACTCTGGTGATCTGCTGAAGGTAACTCTTACCACAGGCAACCTGATCGCACGACCAGGTGGACAGACAGCCAGACTCACCGGCACCGAGAGCACCACCAGCAGCAACATCGTCAAATACGACTCGGATTACTTGGATTTCTCCCAGCCTCTCGTCAATAAGAACTTCGCGATCTCTTTCACCAGTGTTGCTCCTAGTATTGCGGATGGAGGCAATGGTTCCTTTGCTCTCTTCACCGCCACTGCTACCGGGAACTTTGGATCGGACCCGCTTCCTCCCCCCAAGAACAATATCCCGGAGCCTGCCACTCTGGTACTAGCCGCCCTAGGTGGTTTTGCTCTTGTACGACGGCGTAAATAATTCAGAGTTTAGATAAAGAGTAGCTGGAAAAAGTACGGTTTTCCAGCTCTCTTTTGTTCTAACACTCAAAGTGGCTTGGTTCATGCATAAATGTCTTCTGAAACCCTTTAGAGGGTCAAGGACATTTTATGAAAAACGCACTTAAAAATCTTGCTTGTAGCGCCCTACTCATGGGGATGCTCGCCCTTGTTTCCCCGGCTCAGGCACAAGTGCCCCAGCTGTTTGCCACCTTCAGCCAGATTGGTCAGCTCCCCTCGTTCAGCTACGTAGCGGGTACGAGTGGTGCCACACTGGGTCTGGCAAGCGCCATCCCGGTGAGCTTCCAGTTCCAAGCCGACAATAGTTTTGGAGCCGCCATCGGCCAAGACATCATGGCAAGTATGACCATGTCTGCGGTGAGTGCCGGCAATGCTTTCTCCAGCACCAGCTTTCTCGTCCAGCCCATGAAGGACATCGAGCTGCGCTTCACGTCCGCCAGTGCGACTCCAAACTCCGGCGACTTACTCAAGATGACCCTAAGTACCGGGAATCTTGTGGCACGTGCAGGAGGGCAGACAGCAAGGCTCACCGGCACCGAGAGCACTACTAGCACGGATAGGGTGACGTTTGAATCGAGCTACCTCGACTTCGCACCGCAGCTCCTTGCCAAGAACTACTCCATCTCGTTTACCAGTGTTGCACCGGCAGTTGCAAATGGGGGGAATGGCTCCCTTGCTCCCTTCACCGCCACTGGCACCGGGAACTTTGGATCAGATCCCCTTCCGAAGCCCCAGAACAGCATCCCAGAACCTGCCACTCTGATTCTAGCCGCTCTAGGTGGTCTTGCTCTCGCACGCCGTAAACGTCACGCTTAACCTGCTAGAGATACCAATTTTCAATCCGATCCCTCGTGTTGATCTGTTAAACTTCCAAAAGTCTCCTTATGAGACACATCATCGTAAAAACCATTTCGAGTCTCTTCGGAGTGGCTTTTCTAACCTCTTTCGCACAGGCACAGACGCCTCAGCTCTTCGCCACTTTCAGTCAAGTCGGGCAGAGTCCCTCGTTTAGCTACGTCGCCGGTACGAGTGGTGCCACCTTAGGTCTTGTTTCGGCGATTCCGGTGAGTTTCCAGTTCCAGACGGCTAATGGCTTTGGTGCCGCAATCGGGCAGGATATTGACGCAACCATGACCATGTCCGCGGTGAGCGCAGGCAATGTCACTTCCAGCACCAGCTTTCTTGTTCAGTCGATGAAAGACATCGAGCTGCGCTTCACATCCGCCCGTGCTGCTCCAAACTCCGGCGACCTACTCAAGATGACCCTGAGTACCGGCAACCTCATCGCACGGGCAGGCGGGCAAACCGCAAGGCTCACTGGCACCGAGAGTAGCACCAGTGCACAGTTTGTTAACTTTGACTCCGACTATCTCAACTTTGGAGAGTCTTTCCTTCTAGAGAACTTCTCCATTTCCTTTACCAGTATTGCCCCTGGTGTCTTCGATGCTGGCAATGGCTCTCTTAGCTCCTTCAATGGTACTGCGACAGGTAACTTTGGCTCTGCGCCACTTCCGACTCCTAAGAACAATATCCCGGAGCCTGCAGCTCTCGTGCTCGCCACGCTGGGTGGTCTTGCTCTTGCTCGCCGCCGTAAGGCTGCCTAGCTAGTTGTCGGGGATCACTTCATCGAGGGTGGCGTAGGTATCGTCTGAGAGGCGCTCACGGTTGCCATTTTTCGTTCGGTAGGTGGCAACCCGAATCCCGGAAACCCCCGCGCTACTTCGTCTGCGTCCCACCACACTCCGTCGTGCGGGTTCCTGGATAGAGAGAACACGGGTCTCCAGTACGATCTGGCTCGAAAGCCCCCTCTCGCCTACCGCTTCGACACTCAGGCGCTCTCCCACTACCTTGGCGCTCAGACGGACGGGAAACGTGTAGGGATTGCGTAGCCGCAGATCCACTCCCGGCCAGGCCACAGCGGCATCTCTGCCCGGTGGGACGTATTTGGGGGCGATCGTGTGGGGATGCCGCTCCAGAACCTCCAGCCCCGCAAGAAGCGCTGCATTATAGAGCGTCGTCGAGGTCTGGCAGACTCCTCCGCCCAGTGCGGGCACCATGGTTCCTTCCACAGAGACAGGAGCAGGAACGTAACCCGTCTCATTGTCCGTCGCAGAGACGACCGCGTTGTACGAGAATATCTTCCCCGCGCCAATCACCACGCCATTAAGTGCCCGAGCCGCCAGCGCCGCGTTGCGAATCTGTGCCTTCTTGCGCCCCTTCAAGCTCGTCGTGTAGCCCGCTAGTCGAACTTCGCTCGCTCGCGGCGTTACCCGTACATTCGCCCACACCAGCCCCCCTATAGCCACGAGTGAGGCAAGCCAGAGCGCGGCTTTTTTCACTTGCCCTGCCTCTGCGCAAGCTGGGCCTGGAAGAGGCTTGGAATCGCCTTGTCTGTGACGACCCAGTTTCGCGCCGTGGGCGGGTTTTGGACGATCAGCTCGGGGGCTGTCGAGTTCC
>NZ_JANNYP010000126.1:0-4935 GCF_031410135.1 Armatimonas sp.
CAGGGTCGTCGATTAGTCAAGATTTAACAACGGAGGCGGGTAAGACTTATGACCTAAGATTCTATTTTGGTAACTTTGGCTATGGGCTTAGCACCCAGATTATGAATGTTTCGGTGGATGATATAGCCAATAATCAGAATCTCATAAGTCAGGTTTTTGTTGATTCGACAGCGAGTGATCCTCGGTACGATCCACTGGCACTGACCCTCTGGAATGATGTTACGGTTCGGTTCCAGGCAAGCTCCGCCGTGACACGTATTCGCTTAAGTGATAACGGCTCAAGTACCAACGCCACCGACCTGTTATTGGATAAAGTGCGTATTGAGGAGGTAGACACGGCTCCACCGACCATTGAGGCGGTTGCCGATAAGACAACCCTCTGGCCACCCAACGGAAAAAATCACACCGTACAGATTACGGGCGCGACGGACGATAGTGGGTCGGGGGTGATCTCTGCATCCTGGGTGCTTAGTGATAGCTATGGTCAGGTCAGTGGTAATGGGGCTCTGCCGGCAGGGGGAGCATTCTCCTTTTCCGTAAATCTACCCGCCTCTCGCCGTGGCCAGGATAAGGATGGCAGGGTCTATACCATTACCATCACAGCCACAGATAACGAAGGCAATATGGGAACGCGCACGGTCCAAGTGACCGTTCCGCACGATCAAGGGAACTGATTCCCGGCAAGGGAGACTTCGTGAACGAGGATGCCAGCAGAGAGTTTGTACTACAGCTATCTCACAGCGAGGTCAATGCCCTGCTGGCAATCCTATTACGCGCCCCAGATACGGAAATCACGCCAGCTGCTTTGATAGAAGCGCTCCTCCGCAGAGTACTTCATGCACTCTCCCAAACCATGAGCGATATTTGAAACGAAGAGAATGAATGCCGAAAGTTGGTTTACGACGTTCGCAAAAAATCATATACTTTGAAATCAAAACCAATGCCCGATTTTATCGGGCATTGGTGAACTTGTCGGTGGTGCGGTTGCCGTCTTTGTCGGTCTCACCTTTGATGAGGTGCAGGTGGACTTTGCGGCCCGGCGTGAGCTTGTCAAAGAGCGCGGATGACGTTTCGGCGATCTGAAGAGTGCGCGTTGCGCCGTCGTCGCGCTTGAGGGTGAGCTTTCCGTCTTTTTTCTCGGTTACCTGCCCGGTCCAGGTGGAGAGGGCGTCGTTCTTGGTCTGCTCTACGGCGGCGGCGGTGTCCGCGATGTGGCTTGCCAGGAGATTTCCCGAGGGCGAGGAGCGGGCAATCACGGCGACCGGGGCATCGGGGGCGAAGTCCGAGGGCTTGGCGGGCTTGCCGCCTTTGATAAAGATCGTCTTCTCCGAGATGCGGAAGCGCGTAGTCTTGCCGTCTTTGTCTTTGGCGTCCAGGTTGGTCAGCGACGAGGTCACGACGGTGCCGGTGTAGATCGCCGTGGCGGTTTTCTTGGTCTCGCTCGCCGTGTCGGCGTCTTTCATGGCCTTGAGCACGGCCTCGGCAGGCTTATCGGGCCGGATCGAGAGACGTGCCGAGACATGGTCTTTGAGCGCAAAGTCGGTGAGCTTGGCGATCTCGTTTTTCTTGGTGAAGGCCGCATCGGGCGCAATACTGGCAGCGATGGCGACCGTGCCGTTGTCGGGCTGAAGCGTGATCGTGTTTTTGGTGGCATCGAGCGCGGTGATTACCCCGACAATGGTCTTGGTCTGGGCGGCAGGGCGCTTGGTGCTGACGCGCTGCGGCGGCGTTGTCTGAGGGGCGGTAACAAGAAAAAGCGGAAGTAAGAGAAGGGCATTCATGAATACTATTTTACCGGGCGATTTTTAATGGAGTCGTAGATATAGACGATAATCGCCAGCCAAACGGTTCCCAAAAGTGCGGCGCGGTGCCAGGGAATGGGCTCGGGGGCGATGAGCTGGCCGCAGATAAACGTGATCGTGGGGCCTAGATACTGCAAGAGGCCCAGCGTACTCAGCGGGACGCGCGTGACGGCGTGGCCAAAGAGCAAGAGCGGCCCCACGGTGATGGGGCCGGTTCCTACCAACAAGAGTGCCTCGCGCGGAGTGCCCAGTGCGGCATGCTTCCAGAGCAAGTAGCCTAGTGCGAGGGGAAATGCCACGGCGGTCTCTGCGGCGAGCGCCACCGTTCCCTCCACCCCGAGCCCCTTGCGCACGAAGCCATAGAAGCTCCAGAGAAAGGCAATCGCCAGCGCTGCCCAAGGAAAGTAGCGCAGGTCACCCAGCAGGGGGAAGAGCAGCGCCACGCCTGCGAGCGCAATCGAGATTTTCTGCAAGGGCCGTAGCCGCTCCCCCAGAAACGCCACGCCCAGCAGCGTGTTGAGCAGCGGCACAATAAAGTACCCCAGGCTCGCCTCCACAAAGCGCCCGTTGATGGTCAGCCAGATGTAGAGCAGCCAGTTGGCCGTGAGAAGCAGTGTCGTGCCCCAGAGCTTGGGCATCTGGAGCGCGGCCAGAAAGGGCTTGGTTTTTCTCTGGGAGAGCACAACCCCGAGAAGCAGAGGAAACGACCACGCCGCTCGGTGTGCCACCAGCTCCCACGGATTATGCCCATTCAGTTGCTTCCAGAACAGCGGCACCAGTCCCCAGAGCACAAACGCCAAGATCCCCGACTGAATCCCCGTCATCCGCCGGGATCCGTGCCCTGGTTGATTACCCGCCAGGAGTCATCTAGGACAGGGCGGGGCAGCTCGCCACGCTGGGCTTTGTTGGCCCACTCCGCATCCACGATCAAGGCACGGGCCAGCGCGACGGCTTCGGCGTGGCCGTCGTTGATGTAGTCCGTGGCCTCTTGGGGCGTCATGATATTGCCCGCGACAATGCGCGGCTTGCTGGAGAACTGCCGCACCCAGTCAGAAAGCAATGTCTCGGTACCGAAGTAGCCGCGCCGGGACTCGCGCCAGCAGGAGATATCCCAGGCATCTACCCCGGCGGCCTCCAGAGCGATGAGAAAGTCGCGCAGGCTCTCGGGCGTGACGGGGAAGTTGGGCGCGGCAGGATCATCCGCGTGGGTCGAGAACCGGTAGAGCAGAGGAATCTTCGGGCCAATGGCTCTTCGGACGGCCTCGGTCACGGCGCTGGGAAACGCAAGCGGGTCGCCCCACTTGTCGGTGCGCTGGTTGACATCGCGTCGCCAGAACTGGTGCAGGAGATAACCATGGGCACCGTGTAGCTCCACAAAGTCGCAGCCTGCTTCGATGGAACGGCGAGCGCCTGCCGCAAAGTCCTCGATAATCTGCTCGATTTCCTCCGCTAAGAGCGCCCGAGCAGGATCGAAGCCCTCGCGCGTCCAGTCCGAGGCCGAGACGGGCTGTTGCCCCAGCAGGGCTACTTTGCTAGCCGCGCCGCCATGAAAGAGCTGGGTTCCAAAGAGCGCACCGTGGGCGTGAGCGGCTTCGACGCAGCGCCGCCAGCCGTCGGTGTAGGAGTCATCGGCGATTCCCACAGCGTTGGCCCAGCCGCGTCCGCCTTGGGAGACAAAGACCGCCGCGCCAATGATCGTGCCCGTTCCCCCTGCCGCCCGCCGTCGGTACCAGTCCACGATCCAGTCGGTCATATGCCCGGACTCGGTCGCCTGGTTGAGGGTCATCGGGCCCATCACGATGCGATTGGGCAGTGCAGGAAAGTCGCCGCCGAGGGGCAGAGGGGAAAAGAGTGAGGTCATGGGGCTTAGTTTACCCCGCGTCGGCTAGCGAATCGCGAACTGGTAGTCCGTGTCGTAGCAGCGCACCAGCAGGCTGGCTTCGTCGGTGCCATCGCCTTGGAGGTGTAGATACTCGGGGCCTGAGGCAACGGGGAGCCTCTGCAGGGTCTTGCCGGTCTTTTTATCAATCACAAAGACGAAGTCTGGCTCATTGGTAAAGCCATAGCCACAGAAAATCACATCGTTATAGACCACAAAGTTCAGGGCATTGGCGACTCGTGGCTCGGTCTGCCAGAGAAGCTTGCCGGTCTTGCCGTCTAGGGCGCTCAGATATCCCGTCTTTCCCTGGACTTCTTTTGCATAGCCGTTGATGCCTGTTGCGATATAAATGATGCCATTGTCTGCCTCTTCCGCAAAGAGAATCGGGGTGAGGCGGCCTGCGCGTTGCCACTTGCTGAAATCGAGGCAACGTCCTACTAGTCGCTGGGTATCACCTGGCGCAGGGACGGGCAAGATATAGCAGGGCTCCAGACGATCTTTGCCATAGAGCGCCAGTGGCCGTGGTGTCTCGCCCAAGAAACGTGCTGCTATGGCCTCGCCTAGCGCCTGAGGAACTCCCGTGGGGAGGCTGGCCGATGGTGGTGTGATGCCGTTTTTTGCATACCACTTGTCGTCGTCGGTGATCTGATTTTTCTTCTTCGACACAAGCTTGAGCCGGGTCTTGCCTGGGACGCCCTTTGTATAGACGGGGCCATCGGGGGACTTCGGAACCATCACTCGCTTTGCCCAGGCTTCCGCCACGAGCTTCTCACTCTCTTGAAAACGCATGGCTGATTTTACCAGGTAAATTTTTTGTATAAGTCTGTCCTTACTCCTTAAACTACATTGATCATTGACAATGTAGTTTGATTATGTTACATTCAATTTCAGAATGAATTTACTGGCTGAGTTGTCTCCTAATTTTTCCACTGTTGAGGCTGCATCGATGACGGGTCTTACTGTAAGGCAACTAGATCACTGGGCGCGGGGAGGTATCTTCCTTCCTAGTATCAAGCAAGCACATGGATCAGGAACGAGAAATCGCTATTCGTTTGGCGACATCATCCAGTTGCGCTCCCTTCATCGTCTCAAGTGTAGGCGCTGGTCAACACAAAAATTACGTAGTGTTATAGCGCTGCTTCGTGAACTGATGAATGATCCTAATCCACTTCGGCAAGCAATCCTGGTAGCTGATAATCATACACTCCTTGCTTTGTATCGAACTAAGCAAGGAGAACAAGCCTTGCTCGATGG
>NZ_JANNYP010000127.1:0-3262 GCF_031410135.1 Armatimonas sp.
GAGATATTGCGCTTCCCGGCAACGCAGGAGCCCAGCGCCTCGGGCTTAGCGGTCGGGGCTTTTAGGTAGCTCAGGAATCTCCGAGTAGCGGGTCGTTCGGATGGCCTGGACGATCCGCCCCTGGAAGATGACAAACGCCCCGGCGAACTGGAACACATCCCCCACAGGCAGGCCGATGCTACTCTGGCGCGTCATGGCGATGCCCTTTGTCCAGAAGCTAGGGCGGAAAAGTTCCGTGAGGCGCATGCGCTTCAGTCCAAACGCGGCGTAGAGCTTCTTCTTCGGGTCAGCAAATCGTGGCAGATCCCCGAGGCCGTAGCTGGCAAAGAACGCAGCGGCCTGCGCCTCGCTTCCCATGTGCACCAGCGCGAGCTGCACACCCGTCGCCTCGATTCCTGCACGCCGCGTTGCTAGAATCGTCAGCATCTGGCGGCAGAACGGGCAGCCGAAGTGCCGCGTGAAGACTAGCATGGTGGGCGCACGCTCGGAGAGCGCTCCGAGCGTCTCGCCGGTCTGGGCCTGTGCCTCCAGAGTGCGGGTGTCAAGTAGGGGGCATTGCATCTTTCTTTCAGTATAGATTTATCAAAGAGGAAGTTCCCGACGAAAGAGGAGAAAGATGAACCAGGACCCGCGCTTGATGCGCTTAGATAAATTTCGTCTTCGTGTGGATAACCCGCAGGGCATTGCCACCACGCTCTTTGCAAGCGACGAAGTGCCGATTGAGACCAATGCTGTTACGGAACTGCTAGAGCTACTCACGCTTCAGCAGTCTGTGGAAGCGTTCGCCGACGCGCTGCCCGAGAGCTTCGACGAGACGCCCTGCGTCGAGCAAGTGGCTGTCACGCCGGACTTTCATAAAGCACGCGGTGTCCCTGTGGGTACCGTGCTTGCGACGCGTGGCTTTATCGTGCCCCAGGCCATTGGGAGCGACATCAACTGCGGCATGCGCCTGCACCTCACCGGGCTGGATGCCGAGACGATTCTGAGCAAGCGCGAGGAGCTCGACACAACGTTTCGCCATCTGTTCTTTGAGGGCGGACGCAATATCCCGATGACGGGAACCCAGCGCCGGGCGCTCTTCACGGAGGGGATCACGGGCTTGTTGAGTAGCGTCCCCAAGTCTCAGGACGAGGGCACGTGGGCGCTTTTTCACGACTTGCCCATCGCCGATGAGCTAGGGCGCATCGACCACTACGGCAGCCCCAAAGCAGAGCGGGTCTTTGCCCTCGACGACTTTATCGGTCAGCCCGACACGCTCAGCCGGGACAACCAGATCGGCAGTATTGGCGGCGGCAATCATTTTGTCGAGATCCAGCGGGTCGAGAAGATTTTAGACGGCACGATAGCACATGCCTGGGGCATCAAGCCGGGCATGGTGACGGTGATGGTGCACACGGGCTCGGTGGGGATTGGGCACCTCTGTGGCAACTACTACCGGGATGTGCTGCGCAGTCTCTATCCCAGCTCCCTCAAGCACCCCGACAACGGAATCTTTCCTCTGCCCCTTGCCCGCCCCGAGGTCGCGCTTTTCTGGGACGCGTTCCACAACGCTGCCAATTTTGCCTTTGCCAACCGGATGTTCCTGGCCCTCATTGCCCTGCGCGGCCTGCACCAAGTGTGCGGTGAGAGTTCGTCGTCGCTCCTCTACGATGCCCCGCACAACTATCTCTGGCGCGAGCCAAGTGGCCAGATTCTCCACCGCAAAGGCGCGTGCCCCGCACGCGGCTACGAGGCCATGACCAATACCGAGTTTGCCTACACCGGCGAGCCGGTTCTCGTCCCCGGCTCCATGGGCACGAGCAGCTTTCTCCTCGCCGGACGTGGCAACCCCGAGTCACTGAGCAGCGCCAGCCATGGTGCCGGTCGTGCTCTTTCGCGCGGTGATGCGCTCCATGGCCACGAAGCCGAGTTCCAGGCGTTCCTAGAGCGCTTCCGCATCGTGACCCCCACCGACCTGCGCCGCCAGGATGTCAAAAGCCGCCGCGATATTGTCGAGAAAAAGCTCGATGAGATTCGCCAGGAAGCGCCCTACGCCTTTAAAGGAATCGGCCCTATCATCGCGACCCTACACGGTGCGCAAATCGCCCAGCCTGTAGCCGAGCTTACACCGTTGATGACAATCAAGGGGTAGGAGTATACTACCAAATTCGCGTGACAGGGAAGCTGTCCAGAACGGCATCAATACTAACTAAGAGCATCCCTTCACAGATGGCTTGCGCAACAAGAAGGCGGTCAAACGTATCGCGGTGGTCTTGCTCGAACTGGCCTGCAAGCCGGGTGTGCTGGCTGGTGATGAGGCACTCCCGTGCGCCAAGCTGTACGAGAAGCTTGGTGTAGAGTTGTTCGTCGAGAAACGGGGCGACTTCTGGCCACTTGCCAGCACGATGCTTAATACTCATCTCCCAGACGCTCACAGGGCTGACCAGAAGTGTGTTTCCTGGCGCTTCGAGTAGCTCTCGTACTTTATCGGAGAGCCGCTCAGGCGCCCCGATTGCCCATGCGAGTGCGTGTGTGTCAAGAAGCAGGCGCATCGGTGTAGAAGCTCTCGGTCACGGAATCATCTGTGCCCTCGGTGAGATCACTGGTAAACGCGATGGGATAGAACCCTAAAGTACGCTTCTTCGGAGGCGCTGGCAAGGCGATAAGCTGCGCCACCGGAGTGCCGTAGCGTGCAATGGTCACTTCCTCACCACGCAAAACCTCCTCAATGAGGCGTGAGAGATGGGTCTTGGCTTCATGAAGATTGTAGGTGGACATGAAGTTAGTTTACTTTTTTTAGTTTACTTCTGCAAGGCTATTCGCAGGTAAAATGCACCATGTTTCGTTCTCTTCTTGCTCTCTTACTTTTCTGCCTTACCCTGCCGACTCTCGCCCAACCCGATGACTCGCTGGCGCGGGTGAAGGCACGCGGGGTGCTGAAGATCGCCACGGATGCGACCTACCCACCCTTTGAGTTTATGGAGGCCAGCAAAGTGGTCGGCTTCGATGCGGAGCTTGCCACGGAGCTGGGTCGCGAGCTAGGTGTGGAGGTTGAGATGATCTCCATGGAGTGGTCTGGGGTCTTTGCCGCTGTCGAGACGGGCCAGTGCGATCTGGTGATGTCGGGGGTGACGATCACGGGGGAGCGCAAGAAGGGCAATGGCTTCACGCGGCCCTACTTTCTCTCGGGGCAGGTGCTGGCGCGCAAGAAAGGCACTGCCTTTGCAAAGCCAAGCGATCTACTTGCTGAGGGGCGAACGGCGGCGGTGCAGGCGGAGACAAC
>NZ_JANNYP010000128.1:0-2309 GCF_031410135.1 Armatimonas sp.
GGTGAGGTAGTACGGCCCCATGTCCAGCATCGGGCCGCCGCCGGGCTTGTAGTAGAACTCGGGGGCGGGGTGCCAAGTCTCGTGACCGCGTGAGAGCATGGTCGCCATCGCCGCCACGGGCTCGCCAATCGCACCGTCGTCAATTAATTTTCGGCAGGTCTGGTGCCCGCCGCCCAGAAACGTGTCCGGGGCACAACCCAATCTCAAGCCCTTCTCTTTTGCCAGTGCTACCAGCCCTGTGCCTTCTTCGAACGTCACGGCAAGCGGCTTCTCTAGGTGTACGTGCTTGCCAGCCTCAAGTGCGGCTTTGGTGACGGCAAAGTGGGCCTTGGGAATCGTGAGGTTGATCACGATCTCAATCTCCGGGTCGGCGAGCAGCGCATCCACGGAAAGCGCACGGCAGCCGTTTTTCTCCGCAGCGGCCTTGGCACGGTCGAGATCGAGATCGGCGCAGGCGGCAATCGAGAGAGTCGGGAAAATCTTGGTGGCGTTGAAGTAGGCCCCGGAGATCGCTCCGCAGCCAATGACGCCGAACTTCACGGGTCGCAGGTTAGACATACCCTCAAGTTCGACATGGGGTGCAATTTCCCTCCCAGCTCTTTCCTGAATTGGGAGGAGTGTGTCTATCGATCCCGTGCGACAACATAGCCCGCGAGCTGAATCAAAGAGCTTTTATATTCGGAGTCAGGGAAGCGGTCTAGCTCGGTGAGGGCGCGGGCCATCCGTGTGTTGGCCTCGGTGCGGGCAACTTCGAAGCCACCGTGACGCGCAATCGTGGCGGTGATGTGGGCAACCTCTGAGTCCGTTAATGCTTGACCGCGCTCCAGTATGGTGAGAAGCACGGCCTTGGTTGCTGCGTCGCAGTGGGTGAGGGTGTGGATCAGCGGGAGTGTCACACGGCCATCTCTCAGATCTGTGCCTAGCTCCTTGCCCGTCTGCTTTGGGTCACCCAGGAAATCTAGTAAGTCGTCTGCGATCTGAAACGCGATCCCTAAGTGATGCCCGTACGCACGTAGCGCCGCTGTTTCCTGCTCCGTTCCGCCACCCATCAGCCCGCCTGCTTCGGTACAGCCTGCCAGAAAACGCGCCGTCTTGCGCTCGATCACCTGCTCGTAGGTTGCTAGGTTCAGGTTCCAGTTTCGCGCGACGGCGGCTTGAAGCACTTCCCCCTCCGCCATCGCAATCGTCACATCCGCAAAGAGGCGCACCAGCGCAAGATTCTCTTCATCACGCGAGAGCAACCAGATTGCTTTTGCCAGAAGAAAGTCGCCTGTGAGAATCGTGATCGAGTTGCCATAGACCGCGTTTGCCGTGGGCCGTCCCCGGCGCTCGGGGGCTTCATCCACCACATCGTCGTGCATCAGGGTCGCCATGTGGATCAGCTCCACGGCGGCAGCGGCGGCATAGGCGCGGTGCGTATCGAACTTACGGCCCACACAGTGTGCGGCAAGCAGGGCAATGGCAGGACGCAGGCGCTTGCCACCGGAGAGCAGCGTGTGACCGGAGATCGCACGCACTTCCCCAATGTCCGAGCGCGTCTCCGCTAGTAAGCGCTCCTCGACTTTGGCTAAGTCTTCTTCAATGCACGCAAGCAGCCCTTCCGGGCGAGTGGCTGTCATTTCTTTATTCCTCGGTGGATCACCACCGTTCCAAAGTTCAGATCTGTAATTTTGACGGAGTGCATGCCTGCCTCCTCCATGAGCTTGGCGAGTGCCTCGCGGGAGTGGAAGGCATCAATAGAGGCCGGGAGATAGGCGTAGGCGCTACGTCTGCCGGAGATTATCCCTCCGATGAGTGGCATGAGCTTCTGGTAGAGGCCGTAGCCCCACGCAACGAGAGGATTGGTTGGGCGATTGAACTCCAGAATCACCACGCGTCCGCCGGGCTGTGTCACGCGCGCCATCTCCGCCAGCCCCCGCTGAATATCGGCCACGTTGCGGATCCCAAAAGCCACGGTCACGGCGGCGAAGTGCGCATCGGGAAAGGGGAGCGCCTGGGTATCGGCCCACTGGAGACGGACATTCGGGTACTTGGGGAGCTTCGGCTCGCCCCAGCGCAGCATCTCTTTAGAGAAATCCGTCCCGATCACCGCGCCGCTTGGCCCAACCCAGCTTGCCAGCTCGCAGGCAAAATCACCCGTGCCCGTGCAAACATCTAACACCCGATCGCTGGGCTTTAGCTCCGCCTGCCGTGCCGCTTCCCGTCTCCAGCGTGAGTCGAGCCGTAGCGAGAGCACGGAGTTCAGCAGATCATAGCGAGGCGCGATTGCATCGAACATCGCTTCGACATAGTCATGCTTCTCTTCCGGT